>JBEHYH010000115.1:0-14161 GCA_048498275.1 Myxococcota bacterium
CACCATGGCCATCACCACCGTGCTCTTCGCGCTGGCGGCGCGGGCGCGCTTCGGCTGGTCGCGCGCGTCGGTGGCGCTCTTCCTCGTGGTGTTCCTGCTCATCGATCTCGGCTTCGTCGGCGCCAACCTCCTCAAGGTGGCCGACGGAGGGTGGCTCCCGCTGCTGATCGGCACCGGGCTCTTCGTGTTGATGATCGTCTGGGCGCGCGGGGGCCGGTACATCAAGCAGTACCTCACGGCGCGCTCGCTCTCGCTGGAGGAGTTTCTCGAGAGCTTCCTGCAGACCAGCGCAGCGCTGCGGGTGCGCGGCACCGCGGTCTTCCTCTCTCGCACGCCCGACACGACGCCGATCGCGCTGCTCCACTACCTCAAGCACGCGCGCAGCCTGCACGAGCAGGTCATCTTCCTCACGGTGGTGACGGAGGACGTGCCGCACATCGGCATCGAGGAGCGGGTGGAGGTCTCGCAGCTTCGCCCCGGCTTCTGGCAGGTGGTCGGCCACTTCGGCTTCATGGAGGACCCCGATGTGCCCGGGCTGCTGGAGCGCGCCATCGATCGCGGCCTCGACCCCGCGGCGCGCCGCGCGTCGTTCTTCCTCGGGCGAGACACCATCGTGCCGTCGTCGAAGGGCGAGTGGCGCGGCTGGCCCGAGCGCCTCTTCTCGGTCATGCACCGCAACGCGCGCTCGGCCGCCGACTTCTACCGGCTCCCTCCCAACCGGGTGATGGAGGTCGGCGTGCAGCTCGAGCTCTGAGCCTCAGAGCACCTTGCCGGGGTTCAGAAGCCCGCGCGGGTCGAAGACGCGCTTGAGTTGCCGCATCAGGTCGATCTCCGCCGCTGACCGCGAGTACCCGAGGAAATCGCGCTTGAGCAGACCCACGCCGTGCTCCGCAGAAATGGAGCCGGCGTGTTTCTTCACCAGCTCGAACATCGCCGCGTCGACCTCGTGCGTCTTCGAGAGGAACTCCTCCTTCGAGAGCGCGTCGGGCTTCATGATGTTCACGTGCAGGTTGCCGTCGCCGATGTGGCCGAAGAGGCAGAGCTCCCAGCCCGGGTACCGCGCGGCGAGCAGCTTCTCGAATTCGCCGCAGTACGCGTGCAGCGCTGAGATCGGCAGCGCGATGTCGTTCTTGTGCGGCAGACCGGTCGCGGAGAGCGACTCGCTGATGCCTTCGCGCAACGTCCACAGCGCTCTGCGTTGCGCTTCATCGGCGGCGAGCGTGCCGTCTTTGACGAGCCCTTTTTCGAAGAGGCCTGCGAGCCACGAATCGAGCTCCTTCGCGGCTTCGACCTCGAGCAGCACGTAGTGCGAATACCGCGCGTCGAACGGAGGGCGGACGCCACGATGCTTCTCCAACCGCGCGCTGCAGGCGTCGGTGAAGAACTCGTACGCCATCGTGGTGAACGGGCCGCGCCGCGCTTCTTCGAACAGTTGCAGCACGCCCTCGAGCGAATCGAGCGCGAAGAGGAACACGTCGACCTTCTCGGGCAGGCGCGTCAGCTTGAGCGTCGCCTCGGTGATGACGCCGAGAATGCCCTCGGAGCCGATGAACAACTGACGGAGGTCGATGCCGGTGTTGTTCTTCTCGAGCGCGCCGTTGAGCCGCAGCACTTCGCCGCTCATGGTGACGACGGTGAGCCCGAGCACCCAGTTGCGCGTGAGCCCATAGCGGATGACGCGCACCCCGCCGGCGTTGGTCGCGATGTTGCCGCCGGCCTGGCTGCTGCCCTTCGACGCGAAATCGACCGGCCAGAAGAGGCCCGCCTGCGCGCAGTGTTGATGCACGGCTTCGGTGATGGCTCCGGCTTCGATGTGCACGGTGAGCGCGAGCGGGTCGACGGGGCCCATCTTCCGCATGCGCTCCAGCGAGAGCACGACTTCACCGTTGCGCGCGACGGCGCCACCCGCGAGGCCGGTGCGGCCGCCCGATGGCACCACCGAGACGGCGTGCGCGCTCGCGAGCTTCAGAAACCGCGACACTTCATCGGTCGAACGTGGGCGAACGAGCAACGAAGGCGCGGGCGTGAAGACCTTCGTCCAGTCTTTGCCGTAGGTGGCGAGGTCACCGGGGTCGCGCGAGGCGAAATCAGCGGGGAACTCGGTGGCCAGCGCGTCGAGAAAAGGCTGCATGGTCAAGCGCTTGTAGCGCTTAACTGCCGCGCACTCATGCGCGTCATCGACTCGAATCGCGTCGCGGCCGGTCTGCTGGTGTGGATGGGGACCGTCGTCGCCGGGTTGTTCAGCAGCCTGCTCTACGCGCCGCTGCTCAAGGGCACCGGCGAGAACGTCGACCTCATCTTCATGGGGTTCTGGTTGGTGATGGCCATCGTGCTCTGCTTCGCGCTCGCGCAGATCGCCCTGGGCACCGAACCGGGAGCGCTCGCGTGGGTCGCGCTCGCGCTGGAGATCGTCACCAGCGCGCTGAGCGAATTCGTGCAACACGGCGTGAAGCAGTTCGGGCTCTCGTATTCGGTGATGGCATTCATCAACGTGCCGCTGATGCTCGCGTCGCTGGCGGAGCGCGCGCTGTTGCTCTGGCTCATCGTCGCGCTGCTGGGGAAGAAGCACACCTGGGGCATCATGGTGGCCGTGGGGTTGTTCGGCGTGTCGATGATGCGCGCCGCGCTCCCGTGGGCGATCAGCTTCGGAGCCGCGAACGTCGAGCTCTTCTCTTCACCGTATTACCGCTACGGGTTGATGGCGGTGTCGATGGTGACGAGCAGCGTGACCTTGATGATGTTGTGGTTCGCGCGGCAGAGCGTGTTGGAGGGTGGAAATGCCGAGGTCTCTCCGCGTGAAGCAGGGCTCGCGCCACCGCCGGTGCAGGAGAGCGCGTCGGCCGGCGCCGATTTCGCGATCGGCGCGGTGGTGTTGCTGATCGGCATCGGCGTGACGGCGGTCTCGATGTCGTCGGCGTCGGGCGGCGGGCGCTACGTGGTCGCGACCGGCGCCATCGGCGTCGGCATCGCGCGCATCATCCGCGGGTTCATCAAGGTCGGCCGCGGCGGGTGATCTTCAGAAGCGGAACAGCACGAGTCCTTCAGGCGGAGGCGGGCGCTTCGGCGCGGGGTCGACTTCTCCGAACATGTTCAGCGGCAGCACCTGCGTCTCGCGCTTCTTCTCCTCTTTCGCCGCCGGCTTCGTCAGGTCGTCACGCTCGATTTCCTTCGCGATCGCGGTGAGCGACGGGTCGAGCTCCTTCACGCGAAAGCCCGCAGACACCGACGCACGCAGCCGCGTCTTCGCCTCGGCCGGCTTGTTCTGCTTCGCCGCGACGAGCGCGAGGTCGTACTGCGCGCGGCCGCGCGTGCGCCATTCACCCGGAGTCGTCGCGAGGTCGAGCGCCCGGCGGAAATACGCTTCAGCCGGGTCGAGCTCGCCTTCGAGCCAGTGCGCCCACCCGAGCCGTAACAGGTGCTCCGCGCGCGGCTTCGACAACGTCGACAGCGGAGTCAGCGTGTCTTCGGCCTCCTGCAGATTTCCCGCGTCCATCAGGCGGCTGCCGAGCTCGAGGCGCGCCTCCGGGCTGGTCGGCGACAACGCGAACCCACGCTTCGCCGCAGCAATCGCGTCGGCATGTTTGCCCTGGCGCGCGAGCGCCTTGCTCAAGCGGCCCTCCGCCCACGAGCTCGATGGAGCCAGCGCCGTGTACTCACGCCACGTCTTCTCCGCGCCGGCCCAGTCAGCGAGCGCGAACTGCGTGTCACCGAGGAACGCGCGCGCCACGAGCTCGCCGGGGTGCTTCTTGAGCACCCGCTGCAGATACGCGAGGCCCGCTTCGTTCGACTGGTAGCGCGTGAGCAGCCAGAAGCGCGCGAGCGTGTAGATCTCCATCACGTCATCGGAGTCACCGAGCTGCGCCAGCGACTTCGCCGCCGCCGCGTCTTCACCGAGAATCGCCTGACCGAGCGCGTTCGCCGCGTGCGCGAAACGCAGCGTCGGGTCGAGCTTCAACGCGGCGTCACAGTCAGCGACCGCCTTCGTGAACTCCGTGGTGTCGACGATGGCGGGCGTGTCGACCGCGAGCGGCTGTTTCAAGACCGCCGCGTAGCAATTGCCCAGCTTGTGCAGCGCCTCGTCACTCGCCGAGGCCGGCTGCGCGACGATCTTCTTCGGCAGCGGCGTCGAACCCAGCAACTGTTTCGCGAGCACCTCCGAACCCTTCGTGAGCGCGAGGTCCCACTTCGCATCGAGCTTCTCGGAGAAGCTGGTGAGGTTCTTCCCGGCCGACTGCGCGCCGGTCAGCACGATCTTGTCGCCGTCGGCGCTCAACGAGAACGTCACGCCGCGATCGACGCCGACCGCGATCATCAACGCGCCGAGGTTCTGCACCTCGGCCGAGAGACCCTCTTCATCGAGCGCACGCAGCGTCTGCTTGATGTGCAGCTCGTTCACCTTGCCCGTCTGCTCCACGATCTCCGACGCGCGCGCCTGCATCAGCAACGCGAGTTGATTGAGCGACGCGTCGGAACCGGCCGGAGGGAAGATCGCGACGATGGGTTGACGTGAGGCCGCGACGGCCGACGTCGCGAGACACATGACGAGAAGGGCTCTCATCCGTCGGACCAAAGCACATCGGCTCGCGAGCGCTACCCGAAGGGCGGAGTCAGCGCCGATTGCGTCACGACGTGGAGTTCGCCCGGCGACACGCAGACTTCGGCGCGTTGGAGGCTCGTTTTCTAGCGCTGCGCGTCACATGACTGAGGTGTCGCGCGCGCACACTCGCGGGTATTGAAGAGCCGTGCACATCAGCGTCTTCGAGCTGTTCAAGATCGGCATCGGGCCTTCGAGTTCTCACACCGTGGGGCCGATGAATGCCGCGCGGCGCTTCGTGACGCGCCTCGAAGAAGACGGCCTGCTCGCGCGCGTGACCGAGGTGCGCGCTGAACTGTTCGGCTCGCTCGGTTTCACCGGCAAGGGCCACGGGAGCGATCTCGCGGTGATGCTCGGCTTCGAAGGCGAAGCGCCGCGCTCCGTCGACATCGATTCGGTGAGCGCGCGCATCGCGAACATCCGCCAGCACATGAAGCTGAAGCTGCTCGGCAAACATGAGGTGCGCTTCACGCCCGACTCCATCGTGTTTCATCGCAGGGACAAGCTGCCGCTCCACAGCAACGGCATGCGCTTCACCGCGCTCGAAGGCACGAAGGAAATTTTGCAGCGCGTCTACTACTCGGTGGGCGGTGGCTTCGTGGTGAACGGCGAGGGCGTGCCCGAAGGTGCGACGAGCGAAGTGGTGAAGGAGCCGTACCCCTTCGAGACCGGCGATGAGCTGCTCGCGCTCTGCAACACGCACGGGCTCTGCGTTTCGACGGTGATGCTCGAGAACGAAAAAGCGCAGCGCGCGGAAAGCGAAGTGCGGCGCGACCTCAACGAGATCGCCGATGCGATGTCGGCGTGCATCGCGCGCGGCTGTGAACGCGAAGGCATCCTCCCCGGCGGCTTGAAGGTGAAGCGTCGCGCGGCGACGTTGGCGCGCAGACTGAAGACCGAGAACAAGAATGATCCCCTGTCGATCATCGACTGGGTGAACCTGTGGGCGCTCGCGGTGAACGAAGAGAACGCCGCGGGCGGGCGCGTGGTGACGGCGCCCACGAACGGCGCGGCGGGCATCATCCCCGCGGTGCTCCAGTACTACCGGCGCTTCGTGCCGAACGCCGACTCCGAAGGCGTGCAGCGGTTCCTGCTCACCGCCGCGGCGATCGGCGCGCTGTACAAGAAGAACGCGTCGATCTCCGGCGCCGAGGTCGGCTGCCAGGGCGAGGTCGGGGTCGCGTGTTCGATGGCGGCGGGGGCGCTCGCTGAGGTGCTCGGCGGCACGCCGGAGCAGGTCGAGAACGCCGCCGAGATCGGCATGGAGCACAACCTCGGCCTCACCTGCGACCCCATCGGCGGGCTCGTTCAGGTGCCGTGCATCGAGCGCAACGCGATGGGCGCGGTGAAGGCCATCAACGCCGCGCGGCTGGCGCTCTCGGGTGACGGCAAGCACCACGTCTCGCTCGACAAGGTCATCGCCACCATGCGAGCCACCGGCAAGGACATGTCGGTGAAATACAAGGAAACGGCTCGCGGCGGCCTCGCGGTGAACATCGTCGAGTGCTGAGACGGGTGAGATTCGTAACCTTACTTCTATAAGTTGAAACTCTCCGCGACCTTCGTTTATGAAGGTCTTGATGGATACCACCGACAATCTCCTCGTGGAGCTGCTGCAGGCCGACGGCCGCGCGACGCAGTTGCAGCTCGCGAAGGAAGTAGGTCTCTCGCAGCCCGCGACGGCTGAACGCATTCGCAAACTCGAAGACGCGGGCGTCATCACCGGCTACTCCGCGCGCGTCGATCACACCAAGCTCGGCAAGGACGTCACCGCGTTCGTCGGCGTCGGCATCGAGCACCCGAAGTTTTTTGAGGGCTTCATCAAGAAGGTCATGACGCTCCCGGAGGTGCAGGAATGTCACCGCGTCGCCGGTGAAGATTCGTACCTGCTCAAGGTGCGCACCACGAACACGCGCACGCTCGACAAGCTGCTCGTCGAGGGGCTCCGCACCATTCCCGGCGTCACCCGCACCTTCACCACCATCGTTCTCTCGTCAGCGAAAGAAACGACGCGCGTGCACGTGGATCAGAAAAAGCAGCAGTAGTACGGCCTCGAAAACAAGGAGCACACCATGGACATCAAAATCACCCGCACCACGCACCCCAGGGTGAAGCCTCCCGAGGCCGAGCTGGGTTTCGGCAAGTTCTTCAGCGACCACCTCTTCGCGATCGATTTCAACGAGGCGAAGGGCTGGCACGACGCGCGCATCGAACCGTACGCGCCGTTTCAGATCGACCCTGCCGCGGGCGTGTTCCACTACGGCCAGGCGATGTTCGAGGGCAGCAAGGCGTTCCGCGGAGCCGATGGCCGCATCCGCATGTTCCGCCCGGGGGACCACGCCAGGCGCATGGCGATCGGCGCGCCGCGGCTGTGCATGCCGACGCCTCCGCAGGAAGACATGATCGAAGCGGTGCGCGCGCTGGTGAAGGTCGACGCTGACTGGGTGCCGAAGTCTGAAGGCACGTCGCTGTACCTGCGCCCGACGCTGATCGCGACCGAGGGGTTCCTCGGAGTTCGCCCGGCGACCGCGTACCGGTACTTCGTCATCGCGTCGCCCGCCGGCAACTACTTCGGCGGCAAGGGGCTCAAGTCGGTGCGCATCTGGGTCGAGACGCATGACGTGCGTGCGCCGCGCGGCGGTCTCGGCGCGACGAAGGCCGGCGCGAACTACGCGGCGTCGCTCAAGTCGGCGATGGTCGCGAAGAAGGCCGGGTTCGATCAGGTGCTCTGGCTCGACGGCAAGGATCACGAGTTCGTCGAAGAGGTCGGCACCATGAACGTGTGCTTCCTCATCGGGAACACGCTGGTGACTCCGCCGCTGTCTGATTCGATTCTCGCGGGCGTGACGCGCGACTCGGTGCTGTCGCTCGCGCGCGATCTCGGCCTCAAGGTCGAAGAGCGCCCGGTGTCGATCAAGGAACTCAAGGCCGCGCACCAGGCTGGCAACTTGAAGGAGGTGTTCGGCACCGGTACCGCGGCGGTGATTTCGCCCGTCGGTGAGCTCGCGTTCACCGGCGAGAAGCTGATCATCAACGACAGCAAGCCGGGCCCGATCGCCGAGGCGCTGTACGCGGAGATCGGCGCGATTCAGCGCGGCGTGAAGCCCGACAAGTACAAGTGGCTCGTCGAGCTCGACTGAGTCACTTCAGCGCGGCAGTGTCATGAACTTGGTTGGGTCTATCCTTCGATAGCGAGTCGAAGGTCGTTTGTCAGGTCTGTGCGGTATTGCTTGAGTGCTGCAAGAACTCGAACGAGCCACGCTCGTTCTGGCAAAGGCCGCTCACTGAGACGGGTTTTGAGAATGGCAACAGCCCACTTCACCGCGATCTCGTGAGGGGTGAAGGGGGTGTCGAATCCCCATCGGGTTTCGAGCCAACGCAGGACATATTCGACCGATGTCGGGGAGCGAGCGATTGCTCGTCGCATCGAGTGTCTTTCGTCGATTTGATCCGGGTTCTTGTCTTCCAGTTTGAGCAACCACTCTACAAGCGGCACCAAGACACCATTCTCGAACGACTTGATGTTCTCAAGCAGACGCGTGGCACTCTCTCGCTCCGGATGCCCGATTCTTGGGGAAGTCACTAACTGTATGAGCGCGGCAATTGCGGCAGTTGGTGGTTTTTCACCATTCGCGACAAGACCACTCCATCGTTCGGTCGCTGTTAATCGCACGAACTTGAGAGGGTCGTTGAGTTGCTCTTGGATCTCTTTCCATTCCTGTTCACGTGAAGTGTCCTTTCCAAGGGCCCGCAGCCGATTCGCTATATCATTGCGCAGCGTTAATCGTACGAACTCCTGATTATTTCCTTGTTTGTACTCAGCGGCTGGCAACCCAGCGCGTTGAAGTTCTAACTCGATTCGGCGCGTTCCTTCCCGCGCAAGACGTACAAGTTTGAAGTACTTCAACGCGTCCGCGAGATGACGGTTTCTGGGGTGGCTGCGCGTTGGCAATGAACCACCTGGAAACCCCCCGGGACTTTCGACTTCAAGCCGATCGTCAAACATCTTCACCGTGACGTCTGCTTGTCGCTGGCTGTACGAGCGATGCACGAGAGCATTGACGACGGCCTCGTCCCACGCAGGTCTTGGATATTCTGGTGCACGAACAAACTTCCCATCCGCGCCTAGAAAGTCATACTCGCGGATTTGCCCCTGCATGAACTTGCGGAACTCATTGAGCAGAATCGGGATCGGACCTTCGAATTGTTGATCCTTGATGACGTTTCGTTCGGCGCCGACTCGCTCTTCTATTCCTTCAAATCGCTGAAAACGCAGCACCGCGCCCGGAATTAGCGCATGGGGTTTCTTGCCGAGAACAAGAAGACCGGCATTGGTAAGGACACGTTGGTTCTTCTCATTTCGTACGAGAGTTCGATTGTCGAGGTCGAGTTCCAATGGGTTGTCGATTGTGTGTTGGTTCGTATCGGCAAGACCTTGCTGAAACTCTCTGCAGAGCGCGGCGTCGAGAAGTTCTAAGTCGTAGAGCGCTGCTGCTTGATCTTCAAAACTCCGCTCACCAGTTGCGAATCTGAGTTCGTCGATCTCGCTGTGACTGAGTTGATGCTTTTTGTCTCCGCGCCGTTGCCACGCGGTTCCGTCCGCAAGACGCGTCACTCGATTCGGAACAAAAGGAGCGCGAATAAAGACCACGACGCGCTCATCAGAAATTGGAACCAACCGCGATTCCCAACCGGAATCGTCAACCAACTGATGCAGTGTAGCGATGTCGCGATCGAACTCTCGTCGCTCGATACCGCTGATTGTCCCATCCTTCTCAACGCCGGAAATGAGTAGGCCACCTGGGCCGGGTGCGTTTGCAAAGGCAGAGATCTGTCTCGCGAGTTCTTTGGTGTCGAAGTTACGTTTTCGCTCAATCAGGCCGCCCTCGACTTCGACATCGGGTTTCTTGAGCCACTCAAGCTCATCCGACTGAAATAGTTGTTCTAGCGTGGCGGCATTCATGGAGGATTTTTCAGTCTTGAATCTACGGCAAAGCACTGGCGACTGCATGCAGTGGCGAAGCGAGTGGTGACCGTGAGTCGTTTCAGAGTATCTCTTCCCACTCGGCTTCGTTGAAGCCCACGAGCACCGTGTCGCCGCGCACCAGCACCGGGCGCTTCACGAGTTTTCCGTCGGCGCTCAGCGCGTCGATGAGCTGCGCATCACTCATCGCGTCGATCTTCTCCTTGCCCAGCGCGCGGTAGCTCAGGCCCGAGGTGTTGAGCCACTTGCGCAGCGGCTTGCCGCTCTTCGTCACCCACTGCTTCAATTCAGCCTTCGTGGGCGGCTCATCGACGATGGCGCGCACCTCGGCGGTGACGCCTTTCGTGTTCAACCACTTCAAAGCCTTCTTGCAAGTGCTGCAGCCGGAATAAGAGAGGACCAACGGCTTCGTCATGAAGCCGACCGTACGCAAAGGCCCCTCACACATGCTCAAGAAAATCGCTCTCGTGGTGGTTGCACTGCTGGTCATCTTCGTGGCCGTCGTCGCGCTCCAGCCGTCGGAGTTCACGATTTCTCGCGACACGACCATCAACGCACCGCCCGCAATCGTGATGGCGCAGGTCGACGACTTCCACAAATGGAACGCGTGGAGCCCGTGGGACAAGTTGGACCCGAACATGAAGCGCGAGTTCACCGGCCCCGCGTCGGGTCTCGGCGCGACGTACCACTGGGTCGGCAAGGAAGACGTGGGTGAGGGCGAGATGAAGATCGAATCGGTCACGCCCTCGGCCATCGGCATCAAGCTCGATTTCATCAAGCCGTTCCCCGCGAACAATCACGTCGAGTTCATCTTCGAGCCCGCCGGTGAAGGCACGAAGACCACGTGGAAGATGACGGGCCACAACAACTTCATGATGAAGGGGTTCGGCCTCTTCATGAACATGGACAAGATGGTCGGCGCTGACTTCGAGAAGGGCCTCAACGGCTTGAACGCGGTGGCGACGGCGGAGGCGAACCTCGCGCTCGCGAAGGCCGCCGCCGAGAGGAAGGCCGCTGAAGAGGCCGGCGCTGCTGCCGCCGGCGCGATGGACGCGGGCACTCCGTGACGTTGCGTTTCGACGAGGCGTACTACCGCCGCTTCTACAAGGACCCGCAGACGCGGGTGTACGACCAGCGCCGTCACACGAAGCTGGTGAGCGGCGTGGTGTCGCTCGTCGAATGGTTCGGCGTCGAATTGAACGAAGTGCTCGACGTCGGGGCCGGGCTTGGTTGGTGGGGTGAGTGGCTGCGCGCCAATCGCAAAGGCGTGCGCGTCACCTCCACCGAGCTCGAGCGGGAGATCTGCGAGAAATACGGCCACACGCAGGCCGACCTCACGACGCTTCGGCTCGACAAGCAGTTCGATCTCGTCGTGTGTCAGGGCGTGCTGCCGTACCTCGATACGACCGGAGCGAGCGTCGCCATCGAGAACCTCGCGGCGATGTGCGGCTCGTTTCTGTATCTCGAGGCCGTCACCGAAGACGACATGAAGGACGCGATCGACGCCGAGCGCACCGACCTCCGCGTGAATCTGCGGCCGGCGAGCTGGTACCGGAAACGGCTCGCGCCGCACTTCAAAGAAATCGGAGTCGGGCTGTACGCGGCTCGTCACGCACAGATGCCGTTCTTCGCACTCGAAGCTCCGAAGGAATCGAAATGATCATCGCCAAATGGGTGCTCGGCGTCGCGATGGTGCTGATCGGCATCACGCACTTCACGTCTCCGCGCGGCTTCGTGAAGATCGTGCCGAAGTGGTTACCGGCGCCGGGCGCGCTCGTCGCGATCTCCGGGGTATTTGAAATTCTCGGAGGCGTCGGGCTGCTCATCCCCGCGACGCAGGTGTTCGCCGCGTGGGGCCTCATCGCGCTCTACGTCGCCGTGTTCCCCGCGAACATCAACATGGCGGTGAACAACATTCAGGTTTCGAAGAAGCCGCTCCCCGCGTGGGTGGCGTGGGCGCGGCTGCCGCTGCAGGCGGTGTTGATCTGGTGGGCCTGGCTCTACACGTGAACCCGCTGCTGCTCTCGCTGGAGGTCGCGACGTTCTCGACCGTCATCGCGGGGGCCGCTGCGCTCGGAGTCATCGCGCTGACGCAGGGTCGTCGTGGCGCGCGGATGCTGGACGCGGCGCTGACGGCGCCGCTCGTGCTGCCGCCGACGGTGTTGGGCTACTACCTGCTGACGGTGCTCGGCGTTCGGAGTGCACTGGGTTCTGCGTTCGAGTCGGTGTTTGGAAGTTCGATCGTCTTCACGCGAACCGGAGCGGTGATTGCCGCGGCTGTCACCGCGTTTCCCCTCGTTCTTCAAAGCGCGCGTGCAGCGGTTGATGCGGTGGAGCCTCGCTTGCTTGATGCCGCGCGCACGCTTGGTGCGACGCGGTTCTCCGCTCTCCGACGGGTTGCGTTTCCACTCGCGTCGCGCGGGCTCATCGCGGGGCTGCTGCTCGGGTTCGCGCGCGCGGTCGGAGATTTCGGCGTGACGTTGATGGTCGCCGGCAACATTCCCGGAGAGACGCGCACGGCGTCGCTCGCGCTCTACGACGCGATACTGGCCGGGCGTGAAGCAGAAGCTGCTTCGCTCGCGGTGACGTTGACCGTGTTTGCGATCGTGCTCATCGCCGGTGTGCAGTGGCTGACGAGGAAACGTCATGCTCACTGAGCTCCACGCGCATGTGGTGACGACGCTTGATGAATTCACGCTCGACGTCGAACTGCGCGCGTCGCCGGGAGTCACGGTTCTCTTCGGGCCATCAGGCGCGGGGAAAACAAGTGTGCTGCGCGCGCTCGCTGGACTGATTTCGCTGCGTTCAGGGTTCGTTCGTTTTGGAGACGCGAATTGGACTCAGTTGCCTCCCGAGCAGCGCGCGATTGGTTACGTGTTTCAGTCGAGCGCGTTGTTTCCGCATTTGAACGTTGAGGAGAACGTTCGCTTCGGTGCGCCTTCATCTGATGCAGCCGCGAAGTGGATTGAACGTTTGCGTCTCGGAGCACTCGCTTCGCGCAAACCGTCATCGCTTTCAGGTGGTGAAGCGCAACGCGTCGCACTCGCTCGCGCGCTCGCGCGAAACCCACGCGTCTTGCTGCTCGATGAACCGTTCTCGTCACTCGATGAGGCAAGCCGTGACGAGCTGCTGCTTGAAGTGAAATCAGTCGTCGAGAGCGAACGACTGGTCACGATGCTCGTGACACACGATCGCGCCGAAGGAGAACGTTTTGGTGGCACTTTTGTGCCGATGAACGACGGTCGCGTGAAACGTTGATTCCGAAGTCAATTTCACCAACAGTCTGCGTTCATGCGCGTCAACGAGCAGCGGTACCCGGAGCTGAGTTCGCACGCTGAACTCCGGGGCGAGTCGTTCGAGAGCAATCGCCAACAGAACCTGAAGTTGATGGAGCCCGTGCAGGAAGCGCTCGCGAAGGCGCGTGAAGGCGGCGGGGCCCGCTACAACGATCGTCATCGCGCGCGCGGCAAGCTGCTCCCGCGTGAGCGTGTGGAGCTGTTGCTCGATCGCGACTCGCACTTTCTCGAGCTGTGTCCGCTCGCGGGGAATGGCATCGATGGTCACGCTCCCGGTGCGTCGGTCATCGGCGGCATCGGCCGCGTGAGCGGCGTCGAGTGTCTGATCAGCGCGAACGAGTCGACGGTGAAAGGCGGCTCGATGAGCGAGTTCTCGGTGCTCAAGTCGCGCCGCCTCGGGGAGATCGCGAGCGCGAATCGGCTTCCGCTCATCTCGCTCACTGAATCAGGCGGCGCTGATCTGCCGAATCAAGACAAGATCTTCGTGCCCGGAGGCGCGGGCTTCCGCGACCTCACGCGCAAGAGTGAAGAGCGCATTCCCACCGTCACTGTCGTGTTCGGTTCATCGACGGCCGGCGGCGCGTACATCCCCGGCATGAGCGACTACGCCATCTTCGTGAAGAAGGCGGCGACCGTGTACCTGGGCGGCCCGCCGCTCGTGAAGATGGCGACGGGCGAAGAGACCGACGACGAATCGCTCGGCGGCGCGGAGATGCACAGCAAGGTCTCCGGCGTCTCCGATTACCTCGCGGAGAACGAACGCGATGCGCTGCGCCTCGCGCGTGAAGTCGTCGCGCATCTGGAGTGGACGAAGGAAGCGCGCGTGCTGCCGCGTGAAGTCGAAGCGCCGAAGTATGACCCTGAAGAACTGCTCGGCATCGTCTCGCCTGACCCGCGCGTGCCGTTCGACCCGCGTGAAGTCATCGCGCGCGTCGTCGATGGTTCGCGGTTTTCAGAATTCAAACCGCTCTACGGCAACACGCTGGTCTGCGGCTGGGCGCACGTGCACGGCTTCCCCGTCGGCATCATCGCGAACCACGGCATTCTGTTTTCGGAGTCGGCGAACAAAGGCGCGCAGTTCATTGCGCTCTGCAATCAGGCGAACGTGCCGCTGCTGTTCCTCCAGAACATCACCGGCTTCATGGTCGGTCAGAAATACGAGGAGGGCGGCATCATCAAGAACGGCGCGAAGCTGATCAACGCGGTGTCGAACTCCACGGTGCCGGCGATCACCATCATGATGGGCGCGAGCTACGGCGCCGGGAACTACGCGATGGCCGGCCGCGC
>JBEHYH010000116.1:0-14141 GCA_048498275.1 Myxococcota bacterium
GTTATGGAAATTTCCTGTATGATGTGTGGTGTGTAAGCCAGTTGGTGAGGTCCAGCTTCTGCCCGACCCACGGCTCGCGATTCACGTTCTCGAACTTGAACCAGAACGCGCGGCCGTCATCGTCGAGCAACTGGTAGCCGGCCTTCGCGAGCGCTTCACGCAACCGCGCCTGCACCTGCTTCACCTGCTCGAGGTTCGACGTGGGCAGATAGATCTGCAGCGCGCCGGTGGTGTCTTCCTTGAGCTGGTAGAGCTGACGAAGACTCGTCTCGTGCACGAAGCTCGAGAACGAGCTCATCATGCCCATGCTCTCCGCGATGGCGACGACGGTGACGTCGACGGTGTTGTTGGTGCCACGCGGAGTCGGAGCCGTAATCGTCACCTGATCGCCGGCGTGCACGTTGAGCGTCGCGGCCTGCTCTTCGAACAGCAGCGCGGTGCCGGGTTGCGAGAGCTTCGAGAGGTCGCCTTCCTTGATGCGCAGCGTGCGCTGCAGACCTTTTTCTTCACCGATGACGATGCCGGAGACGCCCAGCATCATCGAACCCGACTCGCTCACCACCTTCGCGAAGCCGCGGCCGCGCGACGCGATGTACGTCGCCTCGGGCACTTCCTTCCTCACGATGGCCGTGAGCTCCGGCGCATGCGTGACGACCGGAGCCGCCTGGCCCGCGGTGACCTTGAAGAAGCCGCCGACGTTGACGTGGCCGCTCATCAGCGTGGTCGACATCTCGACCAGCGAGCGCTGCATGCCTTCGCCGATGCCGAGCATCACCACCATCAACGCGGTGACCATCGCGATGGCCGTCATCAACACGCCGGTGCGGCGACGGTGCTGCCAGAGAGAAAGAAACGCGATGCGGAAGAGCATGGGTCAGCCCTCCTGTGACTGCATGGCGGTGATGGGCGCGACGCGCGTCGCCAACACCAGGGGGAAGATGATCGACAGCACGCTCACCACCGTCACCACGATGAGCGACAAGACGACGCCGCCCGCGCTGAGCTCTGGCCTCAGCACCGGGCCTGAGAAGAAGAAGTACAGCTCGTCACGGAACGCGGGGATTCCCGTCGCGTGGAGCCAGCGAACCGCGAGCGCGCCGACGAGCGCGCCGACGCTGCCGAACACCAAGGCGAGCACCACGGTCTCGACGGTGACCATCATCGCCACGAAACCCTTCTGGGCTCCGATGGCGCGCAGCGTGCCGATGGTGGCAGTGCGCTGCAGCGTGGCGATGGTCATGCCGATGGTGACGACGATCAGCGCGAAGAACGCGAAGGCGGCGACCACCGCCACCAGCAACAGACGGAAGAAGTCGATGAACTTGCCGAGGAAGCCGGCGGCGCTGGTCCAGCTCACGACCCACGTGCGCGGTGACGCGCCGGTGATCAACGCGGCGATCGTCTTGTACTGGTCTTCAGGCAAGCGCGGCTTCTCGGTCTTCAACGCGTCCTTCAACGCGAGCAGCGCATCGAATGACGGCGCGAATTCGCCGCGCGCGCGTTTCTCTTCGAGTTCGACGACGGGCTTGAGCGTCGCCATCAGCACCATCGGCAGTGAGTTCTTTTCGAGCAACGCTTTGGCGGCGGCGATGTGCGCAGGGTCGACCGCCGGCGCTTCGGCTTGCAGCGCCTTCTCGATGTCACGCTGCGTCTGCAGCACCGCGAGCGGCGAACCATCTTTGAGCCAGATGGCGGCGTTCATCACCACACCTTCGTCGACCTCCGAAACGGGGAAGGTGTCGGCCAGCCGGCGCGACGCCGCGTTCTGCTCACCGCTCCCGGGCAACTTGTCTTCGAACGCCTTCTCCTTCACCTCTTCGACGACCTCCGCATCGCCACCGAACAGCGCCTCTTCTGCGTTGTCGCGGCTGACTTCCTTCGCGCCGGTCGCGGCTTTCATCGCGTCGAGCTCGGCCTTCTTCTCCGCGGTGAGGAAGCCGTACAGCGTGCGGAAGGTGACGAGGTCGGTGAGCGCGTTCGCTCCGGCGAGCGGCGACTTCTCGAGCCCCTGCAGCTCGAAGATTCCGTACACCTTCACCAGCGCCGACTGAATCGAACCGGCCTTGCCGATCGCGCGGAGCGTGATGCTGTCGCCGACGCGGACCCGGTACAGCGAGAGCATCGGCGCGAGGTGCTCGTAGAACCACGCGTAGCGCGCGTCGAAGTTGTCGTCGGTGACGCTGAAGAAGATCGCGAGCAGCTTCGGGAGTTCTTTGTCCTGACTCCCGAGGAACTTCTGCAGGTCGGCGATCGCCTTCGCGGTGCCTTCTTCATCGAGCTGCAGCACGATCTCCCGGGTCTGCGCCACGTTCTCGCGAACGAATCGCTGGAGGTCTTTGTCTTCGCTGTCAGAGAGCTTGCGACCCGCGGCGCGCGCGTCGCGAATCTTGTCGAGCCGGCGCGCGTTCTTGAGCTTCATGAATTCTTCCATGAAGAACTTCGGCAGCAGGATGCCGCGGTGGCCTTCGGGCACCTTGCCGCCTTCGACGATGCGCATGCGATCGAACGTCGCCTGATACGCGTCGAGGTCGGTGCCGAGGTAGCGCAAGAACAACATGTCGCCGTCGACCAGCACCGGCGCGAGCTTGTTCTCGAGCAACTCGAGATGCCCGAAAGGGTCGCTCTCGAACGAGTCCCAGAACTCGTCCGAGCTGGTCAGCGCGAGCGCCGCTTCGCCTTCTTCATCGCGGTCGGTCGAGAGCTCCTTCGCGCGATCGAGATCTTCACGCAGCACCTTCGCGATCTGCCGGAGCTGACCGATGAGCGCGTTCTTCTTCGCGGTGTACGCCTCGGCCCCGAGCTCGTCTTTCTTCTTCACGAGGTCGCGAAACTTCTCGAGCGTGAGGTCGATGTTGTTACCGCCGGTGACCATCGCGGTCGCGGCGCCCATCGGCACCACACGCTCGACGTTGGGGATCTCGAGCAGCTTCTTCTTCAGCCCCTTGAAGTCGTCGATGGGCGTGAGGTCGGAGTCGGAACCATCGACGCGACCGTAGAGCTCGAGCGGGTCTTTGCTGCGCGCTCCGTACACATGCACGTGCCCGGAGATCGACCCGACGATCGACTTGCTCAGCGCGTCGTCGAGCGTGGTGAACACCGAGCCGCCGATGACCAGCAGGGCGGCGCCGAACAACAGCACCAGCCCCACGAACACATTCAGCATGCTCGAGAAGAGATTGGCGAAGGCGATGCGGAAGAGGATCAACAATCGGCTCAAGGTGCGCTCCGTTTTCCGTCGTTCAAATCGATACGCGCAGGAGAATGCCGGCCTGCACCAGCGGCGCGTTGCGCAGAGGCGCGAGCCCCTGACGCGTCTGCAAACCGGTGCCCGGGGTCGTCGCTTCTGAGAGCGCCGCGAGGTCGGTGACGAGCTTGTTCGACAACCAGAAGCGCAGCTGCCCGCCGGCCTCGCCGTAGAACACCGCGCCGAACGCCTGCACCGTGAGGTAGTTCAACACGCGAAACACCACGTCGAGACGGCTCATCGCCGCCGGGTCGTTGATGATGAAGATGTTCGTGAGGTTGACGGTGATCCAATCGGCGCCGGGCAGGCCGGGCAGTGACACGATGAGACCGAGGTTGTGTTTGCCCTGGTACAGCGCCACCTGCTGAATCGGGTCGAGCGTCTCCGGCGAGAACTGCGGAGCGAACGCCTGCAGCAGATAGTCGATGGGCTTGTCGTAGCCGGCGGGGTTGTAGAAGTACTCGGCCGCCAGAATCATCGAGTTCTTGTCGGTGTAGTTGAACGAGTAGCTGACGCCGCCGCTCGCCTGCACCACGACGCCTGAGCGTCGCTTCGCCGTGATGTTCCCGAGCACCGCGTTCTCCACGAGGTTCTCTTGCGACAGATCAGCGGGGCGATCGAAGTAGACGAAGTCACGACCGTCGCGGAAGGCGACCTCCGCATAGACGTCGATGGGCCCGAGCGCGGTGCTCAAGTCAGCCGCGTAGCGCTGACGTTTTCCCTGCTGCCAGACGCCGCTCACCGAGAACTCCGCGGGGCCGACCACGAATTCACCGCGCACCGCGCCGCCGAGATGCTGCAACTGCATGCCCGATGAACTGACGTTGACGCCCTCGAGCAGGCCGTAGCCGTAGAAGTTCCAGCCCAGCGACTCCACGGGGATGTGGAGCTTGAGCATGTTCACGCCGAGACGCAGGTCGAACGGGTTCAGCGCGTCGCGCGGCCGCGAGTTGAGGAAGTCAGTCGGGTACCAGATGCGTGAAACACCCCAGCGCACCTTCTGACGGCCGACGGTCACGTAGACGGCGCGCGCGATGTCGAAGCGCAGCCATAGTTGATCGAGCAGCACCTGCGGGTTGGCGCCGGTCTGCGAGGTGAGGCCGACGGACGAGCTGCCGGCGCTCGCGGTGCTCGAAGTCGAACTCCCCGTCGGGCGCGTCGGGTCGAACTGCAGACGCCCCTGCACATACGCGCGAATGCGATCGTTCGGCCGGCCGTCGAGATACAGATCGAGCAGCATCGGCGCGCTGAAGCTGCCTTGAATGAACGGCTTGCTCTGCTGGAAGTACGCCTGCCCGTTGATCAGCAGGTTGCCGCCGATCTTCAGCGTGTCCGCGAGGATCTCACCGAGGTCGAACTTCGAGGTGATCGCCACGCCTTCGAGCTGCTGAAGGTCGCGCGACGTTCCCGCATCGACGACTTCAGTCACGCCCGCATCGAGCGTCGGCGTGTCATCGCCGCCGAACAGGTCGGCCTCGTCCGGGCGCTCCTGCGCGAGCGCCAGCGTCGAGCTGAACGCCGCGAGAAAGAGAAGGGTGCGCATGACTCTTCAGCGGCTCTTCGACTCGAGCCACGCCTTGGTGAACAGGTTGGCGTCGAGGTTGCTGAGCTCCACCGACTTGATCAGCACCAGCGTGGAGTTCTGTTTCTCCACCTCGTCGAAGAAGCGCATCTCGCCGGGGAACCACACGTCGGCCTTCTTCGACTCCGAATAGATCTTCTGCCACTTCGGGTAATACGCGGTGCGCATCAGGCGGCCCGAGAGCGCGAATTCCTGCCGCTTCAAGATGTTGTGGTTCACCTTGTCGACCCACAGCTTCACCACCGGGTACGCGACGTCGACGCCGGGCTTCACCGTCAACGTGAGCTTCACGGTGTCGAACTTGCCGAGCTTCTCTTCACCGTCGTATTTCGAGTCGAACTCTTCAGCGAGGCGCGACTCGTCGAAGTCGGAGCGTCGCGAGTTGGTGCCGCCGATCTTCTCGCGCTCGGTCGTGCGCTCCCACTTGCCGGTCGACGGGTCGTAGCTCCAGAGGTTCTTGTCGAGGCGCAGGTAGCCTTTGCCTTCTTCACTCTTGGGCTTCACGAAGAGCAGCAGCAGCTTGTCGTCGGCGTCGCGGCGATAGATGTACATCTCGCGAACGATGTCGGCCTTGTCCTTCTCCTTCTGCTCCAGGTAGCCGAGCGCCTTGTAGTCGCCGGTGTTGCGCTCGCGATCGTCGAGCGTCTTGAGCAGCTTGAGTTGATCTTCCGCCGACATGTCTTCGGCGAAGGCGTGCGCGGCAGAGAGCAGGGCGGCGATGACGAGATATTTCACGGCTGGGCTCCGGTGATGGCGGTGACGGGAATGCCGACGGCGTGCGCGACGGCGTCTTCAGGTTTCTCGCGGCCCAGCACCTTGCCGTCGGCGATGCGGATGACGGCGTTCGCGTGACGCATCACCTTGTGGTCGTGCGTCGAGAACACGAAGGTCGTGCCCTTCTGCTTGTTGAGCTCTTTCATGACGTCGAGGATCGCCTCGCCGGTCTCGGAGTCGAGGTTCGCGGTGGGTTCGTCAGCGAGCACGATGAGCGGGTCGGTCACCAACGCGCGCGCGATCGCCACACGCTGACGCTGGCCACCCGACAACTCATTCGGCCGGTGCTTCATGTGCTGCGAGAGGCCGACTTGATTCAGCAACCCTTCGACGCGCTTCTTGCGCTCCGCGGTCGACAACTTGTTCTGCAGCAGGAGCGGGAACTCGACGTTCTGGAACACGCTCAGCACCGAGACGAGGTTGAACGACTGAAAGATGAAGCCGACGGTGTGGAGCCGCAGATCGGTCAGCCTGCGCTCGCTCAACGTCGCGGTGTCGTGGCCGCCGACCTTCACCACGCCGCTGGTCGCGGTGTCGACGCAGCCGATGAGGTTGAGCAACGTGGTCTTGCCGCTGCCTGACGGGCCGGCGATCGACACGAACTCGCCTTGCTCGATGACGAGGTTCACGCCGCGGAGCGCTTGAACCGTCGTCGCTCCGAGCCGGTATTCCTTCACCACGTCTTGAATCGAGATGATCGCGCTCATGGGGGCGTTCTTCTACACCCGGCGCGCGCGTCCGCTACGAGGTTCGCCTTTCTTCACGATGGCCGATGATGCGCGCTGGCACGCCCGCCACGATCGCTCCTGGTGGAACGTCGCTGGTCACCACCGCGCCCATGCCAATCACCGCTCCGTCGCCGATGGTCACGCCGTCAGTGATGCCCGCGTTCGCGCCGACCCAGACATCGCGGCCGAGCGTGATGCCCTTCGAGACGACCGGTTGCTCGCGCACGCCGCGTTCAGGAGAGAGCCCGTGATCGAACGCGTACAACATCGCGCCTGCGGCGATGCGACAGCCGTCTCCGAGCGTGATGCCCGCGACGCCGCCGTCGAGATGCGCGCGCAGATTGATGCTCACGTCGGCGCCCAGCTTCAGCGGACCGTGCAGAAACGCGAACGCAGCGACCGTGCACCGCGGGCCGATGTGAATCGCGCGGCCGGGCTCGGCGAAGATCCCCGCCTCCGGCGCGATGAAGCAATCTTCAGCGATGAACACCGTCTCCTCGCGCATCAACTTCGCCTGCACCTCGGCCTGCCACGGCTTCGCCCAGATCAGATGCTTGGGTTTCAGCGACGCGTAGAGCCACGGCATCCAGCTCAGGCGCCGCTTGTGCTGCTCGCGAAACTCAGGCGGAGATTCTTCCGTCACTTCGGCTGCTTCGCTTTCCACTGCTCCAGCGAGTCGGCCGCGCGCTTGTTCACCGCTTTCTTCAGGAACGGCGCCCAACCGAAGAGAAGACCGGCGGGCCCGAGCGCCTGACGGCTCCAGCGCCAGAAGTCGAACGTGTCGATGTGCCGCGTGACGAGCCCGTTCTCGAAGGTGAACTTCGCGTCGATGATGTTGTGCACCGCGCGCTTGCCGCTGAAGCGGTACCACGCTTCCCAATGCACGCTGCCGAAGCGGTCATCAGCCTGCACGTCGCGGAACTCGAGCCGGAAGTCCTTCGCGGTCTGCGAGAGCATCGTCCACATCGCACCGATGTCGGCCCCTCGGAGATTCGGGAACGCGGGGTCGCTGAAATGCGCGTCGGGCGCGTAGATCACGCGCATCGGAGCCGCGTCGAGCTTTGCGAAGCCTTCATAGAAGCGTGTCAAGAGTTCTGCGTTGGCGTGGGGCATAAAGTCTCTGCTGACAAGTGTTGTGTTCAGTGGGGATGTATTCAGGGCGCTCCGATTCGCGCCTGATTCGGGTGACTTACCCCGTTGCTGCGCATTGCAAAGGGGGTCGATGCTACCCGCTCTTCACCCAAGGGAGGTCGCACTGATGTACCGCAATACCTTGATCGCAGTGGTCGCAGTTGTGTCGAGCATCGCTTCAGCGCAGTCAACCGCTACCCCCGCAGAGATCGCTCTGTGGGACACGACGTGGGCGCAGTACCAGGCCATCAAAGCCCTCCCCATCGCGCAGACCGGCATGGTGCAGGTCTCGCAAGACATCTCCATCGTGATCGAAGGGTCGAACAAGAAGGACGTCTACGACATCTACTCGAACGTCTCGAACGCGCAGGGCCTCCACCCGTTCCTCGTCGGGTGGACCCCGATTCGCTACACCAGCAACCGCCTCGACTTCATCGCGTACGAAGACGTGCCGTATCAGGGCGTGGTGCTGAACCTCGCCACCATCGCGCAGCAGAAGTTCGACCGGTACAACTTCTCGTACACGTCTGAGACGTTCGATCAGCCCGGCATCATCACGCAGCAGTCGGTGACCTTCACGGAGATCGGCCACAAGAAGATCAAGGTGACGGAGCACCTCGTGTTCCAGACCTACCCGGAGCTTGTCGACACCGCGGTGCAGGGCGGCGTCTACGCGCATCAGCTCGTGCAGGCGGGCATCAAGGCCGGCATCGAGAACCACACGCTGCAGCCCATCGCGTTCCCCCAGTGGCTCGAAGACGACAACGGCTGCGGTGGTCACGGCGGCGGCCACGGAAACGGAAATGGGAATGGCAACGGCCATGGTAACGGCAACGGCCATGGGAACGGGAACGGCAACGGTCACCACTGAAGTCATGGAGTCTCGCGTCGTTTTCAAGCACTGCGCCGACGCCCTCGTGAGAGGGCTCGGGCCGCGGCTGACGCCTGAGCTGAAGAACAAGTTCGTACAGCTCGGCATCGGGGCCGACGGCATGGCGCTGCCGGCCATCGAATACCAACGGTGGAACGAGATTCTCGGCACCGTGGCGCACGACCTGATGCCGGAGCTCCCGGCGCAGGACGCCTACCATCGGCTCGGAGAGATCCTCACCGACGCGTACCTCGAGAACTTCATCGGCCGCGCGCTCAAGCCGGTCATCACGCTCATCGGCATGAAGCGCGCGTTGGCGCGCATGAAGCAGAACTTCCGCGTGGCGAACAACTACTCGGAGGTCGAGCTCACCGAGGTCGCGCCGGGCGACATGCTGCTCCGCGTGAACGAGGTCGGCTTGATGGGCTACTTCTACCGCGGCGTGTTGGACCGCGGGCTGCGGCTCACGAGCCCGAAGAACCTGCAGGTCAGCGTGCAGTCGCAAGACGCGGAGTGGATCACCTTCCACATCCGCTGGGACGCCTGACTCAGACCCACTTCACATCGACGACGAAGGAATCTTTCTTCACGTCGGTGACGGTCACGGTGGGCGTCGCCTTCGTCCTCCGCAGCACGGTGTCGACGGCGCCCGCAGTGAACCACGGCACCCCCTGATCGCCCCAGAGCTGAATCGTGTAGTGCCGGTCAGCCACGCGGGTGGCGATCGGCATCTTCACCTCGCCGATGACGCCGCTGCTGAACATGCGCGGGAGCCGTTTGCAGAGCGTCTCCGTCGAGAGAAACGGCA
This sequence comes from Myxococcota bacterium, assembly GCA_048498275.1. Taxonomy (GTDB): domain Bacteria; phylum Myxococcota; class Myxococcia; order Myxococcales; family Myxococcaceae; genus Archangium_A. The sequence continues at coordinate 9,139 of JBEHYH010000116.1, forward strand.
TCGTCGCCTCGAGCACCTTGCCGACCAGCGTCTCGAAGTACCCATCGACCATTCGCTTTCCGAGCTCGAACTCAGCCTGCGCGGGTTGCAGCGACGGGTAGTACTCAGCGCCGGCGATCTGCAGCGAGCGACGCCACACCTCCACCGAATACGCGGGTTCCATTTTCGCGGGGTCAAACCCGGCGGCTTTGAGCCGATCGACGATGGGCCCCGTGACCTTCAACGCCCGAACGAACAGCCCTTCGAAGCTCCCTGCCGCAATTTGAGTCATGTGCTTCGTTGCAAAATAGACGAAGACCGCCGGGTCGCAATGATCACGCTCGATTTGTTTCAATGACGTAACGGTCAGCGGGTGTGGCTCTCGCGCTTCTTGAGGTCGACTTCGAGCGTCTGGTCCTTGCCGCCCTGGAAGCTGGTGACGAACGGCGCGACTCCTCTGGCCTCGAGGCGCACCGGTACCTCACCGACCCAGCGATTGTCGGCGGCGTAGGGCGTGGTGCCGACCTTCGAGTCGCCGATGAACACCGTCGCGCCCATCGGCTCCGACATGATGATCACCTGGCCCCTGGCGACGTTCAGCTCGTGAAAGAGGTTGGAGTCGCGCACGCCATCGGGGAGCGGGAGGTCGGGCTTGAAGTACAGCGCCGCGCCGAGCACCAGCACGCCGGCCACCGATGCGCCGACGATGATCTTGAGCGCGTTCGAACGTCTCGGCGCAGGCGGGGCGGGCGGCGGCTCCGGCAGGGGCTCTTCGCTGGGAGGGATGATCGAACGCGCGAGCTCGAGGGGTTCTTCCTGGGCGGAGGCCGGCGCGAAGGTGTTCAGCTCGATGCCTTCGGTGCGCCTCTCGAGGCGGCCGTCAGCGCCGAGGGCCGGCCCGGAGAACAGCTCGTCGTCGTCGCGCTCAGTGCCCATTCGAGAGCTCTCGCAGGTATTCCCACTGGAAGATGCCGGTGCGGTGCAGGTCACCGAAGGTGAATGACAGCGCGTAGTTTCCCACCGGTTGCACCTCGATGATCTTCATCTCGACGGGGATGGTCTCGACGTCGAACGTGCGCTGGCCGCTCCATTCTTCGACGCAGCCGGCGCAGGGGCAGTACTGCCGCGCTCTGCGGGCGGGGAGGGAGGTCGTGGTGGCGTCGCTCCAGCTCAACGTCAGCGTCTTCTGATCGGCCGACAGCACGACATTGGTCGGGGTGGGCGTCTTCTTCGCCGGCTTCACGGAATCCCAGATGCTCATGGCGGTTCCTCTACCAGCGCGATGGCGGCCGACGCGAGGCGATCGACGAAGCCGTTGATCAACACCAGCGCGCGCGGGCCTTCGTCGGCGAGAATGCCTTCGGTGTATTCGACGTCGAGCCCGAACTCGCGCCTCAGTTGTTGGATGCCCGCGAGGTTCACCGCGTAGTCGGGCTGACCCGGGTACTTCACCAGCCGGCCCTTCAGGTCTTGCCCCTGCATGGAGAAGCGCTCGATGAGCCCGTACACGCGCTGCGTTTCATGCACCGGGTCGATGTGAATGAGCTGCAGCGGAGGAATCACCAGCCCGAAGCCGAACGCCATGCCCTTGAGCGAACGATCTGACGCGATGAGCTCGTTGCCATCGATGACCGTGCGCACCACGGTGATCGGGCCGGCGAGCACCGGAGCTCCAGATGTCGACGTCACGCGCCACGACGGCCGGCGCTTCTGCACTTCGGCCAGCACGCGGCGATGCACTTCGACCAGCACGTCGGGCTTGGCGAAGAAGGGCTTCTCACGGATTTCGCGGGTGACCGCGACGGTGCTCGGGCCTCCGCCGAAACCGGGGCTGTAATAGCCGCCGTACCCGCCGAAGCCGCTCATCGGCGCGAACGAGTTCGACATCGTCGCGTAGTCGGTGCGCAGCGTGGTCTTGAGTTCAGCGAGCTCGAAGATGGGCTCGATGACCACCACACGCGCGATGCCACGATCAGGAGGCGTCTCCGAAGGCTTGCCGGCGAGCTTCGCCGTCGCGCAGCCTGACGCCATCACGAGCACGAAAAATGAGAGCCACCGCGCCATGAGGCGACGTCTTAGTTGCGCCGCGTGAAGGAAGCGATCCACCGAATGGAAAGATGAATTTCCCGGAAATACCCGGGCACTTCCGGCGCATGCACAAACGAATTCTGCTGGTGATGTTGGTGGCCGCACCGGTGTTCGCGCAGGAAACGCAGGTGGCCGCTCCGGCGCCTGAACCCGCGCCGAAGTCGCGCTCGCCGTTCGACAACTATCTGGGCATCGCGGCGTACGGCACGGGCGAGGGCGGCTCGTACGCGGGCGGCGGCATCGGCGCGCGCGTGCGCATTCAGCCGTGGCGCTTCGTCGGAGTGGATCTGTTCGGCGAAGCGATGATGGTCGCCTCTCCGCACGGCCTTCGTCACGATCACCCCATCGGGTTCAACCTGTTCGCGATGTTTCGCTTCGGGCGCGTGGCGATCAAACCGCTGCTCGGCGCGTGCGTGACCTTCAGCTTCATCGAGCCGACCGAAGCCGACGCGCCGCGCGCCGATGACGTGCTCTTCGGGCCGCACGCGGGCGTCGGTCTCGAGGTCGCGCTGCATCGCCGGTTGTCGTTCTTCGCCGAAGGCAAAGCGGTCTTGTGGTTCGGGCACGATCGTTCACTGCAGGGGTGGACCGGAGCGGTCGGCGGCAACGTGCAGCCGTTCGTCGTCGGGCAGGGGATGATTGGCCTGATGTTCCACTTCTGGGAGCGCACCTGACGTGTGGCGCGTTCTGCTGCTCGCGCTCGCCGGCTGCTCCAGCGAGTCGGTGATTCATGAAGGCACGTCGGCCGAATGCGGCACGTGTCACACGAAACAGTTCGAGCAGTGGAACCTCTCGAAGCACTCGAAGAGCAATTCGTCGGAGGTCTACCGGGCGCTGCTCCCGCGCGTGAAGTCGAGCTGGGGTTCGCTGGCGCAGGCGCGCTGCATCGCGTGCCACGAGCCGGAACACGCGGGCGAGAAGTTCGTCACCTGCGCGAGTTGTCACCTCGCGGTCGGCAACCGTGAAGACGCGAACGGTGCGCTGGTGGTCGATCTGAACGCGGCGGTCGGTGCGACGGAAACTCCACGCGCTCCGCACGCGGTGACGAAGCGTGCGTTCTTCAATGCGCCGAACCTCTGCGGCACGTGTCACGAGGTGAAAGGCCCGGGTCATCTCGATGAACCGACGCTCACCGAGTTCTTCGCGTCGCCGCGTGAGATGGGCGCCAACTGCACGAGCTGTCACGACGGGCACAATTTCGAAGGCCAGTCGATGATGCGCAAAGCGTTGAAGCTCGAAGTGGTCGGCGGAGTCGTTCGCGTGACGAACATCGGCGCGGCGCACGGCGTGCCGACGGGAATGACCGCGCTGCGCGATGTGTGGATTGACGTCGTCGTCGATGGCGTCGCATATCAGCGCGTGATCGAGCTCGGCGCCGAACTCGATGCAGCGGTGTTCACCGAATCATCATTCAGCCGTTCGCGGAGCCTCGCTGCGGGCGCGTCACGCGAATGGCCGCTTCCCGCCGGCGCGACGTCGGTTCGAGCGACGCTCTATTTCCAATCGGTGCGCGCTGACACGCTCATCGCGCTGGGGCTCCCGGTTCCCGATGCGCAGATCATCGACACCGTCAGCAATTAAGCCTTCGGGTACCCGGCGATCTGGCCCTTCGCGAGCGCGGCGGCGAACTGCTGCAGGAACTCGATCTGATCGGGGAGCGCGAGGCCGAACTTCTTGCCCTCCGCGATCGCCTTGTCCGCCGGCCAACCCTCGACGGCCATGCGGTAGCAGGCGGTGGCGACTCCGGTGCGGCCTTTGCCGGCTTCGCAATGCACGTAGCAGGGGCTGTTCGCCGGGTTCGTCGCGAAGTCGAGGAACTGCTTCATCTGCGCCATCGTCGGCGCGGAGTTGTCGAGGATCTTCACGTTGCAGGTGTTGAGGCCGGCCTGCTTGCCGAGCGTCGCGTCGTTCGTGCCTTCGAGCGTGAGGTCGACGATTCCCTTGAACCCCTGCGCGACGAGCTTGTTGTAGCCCTGCGTGTCGTTGATGCGCGAACCGCGCGTGAGCCCATCGCTCACTTTGAATTCGTACGCCGAGACCGGGTAACGGAGGCCCGCGAGCTCCGCGACGCCGACGGTTTCACCGCCGAAGGTCGACACGGTGTTCTTGAGATCTTTGACGAGGTCGGTGCGGCCCTTCGCGGTCCACGCTCCGCCGCTCTTCAAGTCGTGCGCGATTTCACGCGCATCGCTTTTCACATCGTTTTCGAACTTGCGGAGACCGTCGGTGAGGTTCGTTCTGAACGACGATGAGATCTTGGGCATGCGGCAACGCTAGCGAAGGAAACGCCCTGGCAATTGGAGGCAAGAAGCCTCGACTCAACCGTCGAGAATCGGGCAGTGAATCGCCGTGAACTGACCCGACACGACGCCGCCATCGAGCGTCGCACTCAAAATGAAAGACACTTCATCGCCCGGGCGCACGTCGACAGGCACCGACGATGTCTGCGTGAAACGAACGAGCGGCGCGTTGGTGATGCTCCCGTCGAAGTCGAAGAAGGTGACGCGGAGCCCGCCGTCGTAGTCGGTGCCGGCGTCGGGTTGGAGATTCGCGATGACGAGCGTGCGCGCAGAACTGGTGCTCTGAATCGGGCACCCGGGAGGCGATTGGTCGAAGTACGCCTCGACGTAGATGCGGCCGTCGGTTTCTACGCCGTGGTACGCGTGATCGAAGCCGCCGGAGTTTCCGTTCAACGTCAGGATCAAGGTGTTGATGCCTGCGTCTTCGCTCGACAACCCGCCGCCGGTTGCTGAGCCGCCGCCAGTTGCTGAGCCGCCGCCAGTTGCTGAGCCGCCGCCAGTTGCTGAGCCGCCGCCAGTTGCTGAGCCGCCGCCGGTTGCTGAGCCGCCGCCGGTTGCTGAGCCGCCGCCGGTTGCTGAGCCGCCGCCAGTTGCTGAGCCGCCGCCAGTTGCAGAACCGCCGCCGGTTGCAGAACC
>JBEHYH010000117.1:0-14063 GCA_048498275.1 Myxococcota bacterium
GAGCGGCGGTGGTTCAGCGAGCGGTGGTGGTTCAGCGAGCGGCGGTGGTGTCGGGAGCGGCGGCGGCTCAGCGAGCGGCGGTGGTTCAGCGGTCGGTGGCGGAACTGCGATGGGTGGCGGAAGCGCTACGGGCGGAGGCTCCGCAGTCGGTGGCGGAAGTGCGACCGGCGGAGGTACCGCGTCTGGCGCGCCGCGCGTGTTGTCGCTCTCGGTGCTGCCCGCGCGGCTGTACCGCAACGACCCCGGCGCCTCGACGTTCAGCGCGCTCGTCACCGACCCCGATGGCCTGCAAGACGTCGTCGGTGGCCGCCTCGTCGACCCTGTGAGCGGCGGTACCTACGGCGTCTTCACCGCGGCGGGTTCGCCCGGCGCGTACACCTTCTCCATCGACTGGCTCACGATGCAGGCGGTGCGCGGCGTCACCGCGGCCGGCGTGCAGGGCCTCGAGCGCGACTTCCGCGCGGAGTTCTTCGACATCGCCGGCAACGTCGGCAGCGGGTCGGTCACCATGCTCCTGCACTGCGGGCTCACCGGTTACGGCGTGTGCAACAACCAGTGTCGTCAGCTCGGCACGTCGACCAACTGCTCGATCTGCGACGAAGTGGTGCCGGTGGGCGGAGCCTGCGTCAACTACACGCCGACGTGCCCGGCCGGCGGCTCGGTGTGCAACGGCGCCTGCGTCGATCTGCAGAACGACAGCAACAACTGCGGCGGCTGCGGAGTCGTGGTGCCCACCGGTCGCGTCTGTCGCAACGGCGCGCCGGCGTGCGCGAATGCCACCGACACCTGGTGCCCGGCGCAGAACGTCTGCGCGAATCTCCAGACGAGCGCATCGAATTGCGGAGCGTGTGGCGCCGCCGTCCCCGCGCCGCGCTCGTGTGTCGACGGCCTTCCCGCGTGCGGAAACAACGAAACGTACTGCTCCGCGCAGAACGCCTGCGCCAACCTGCAGACCAGCAGCGCGCATTGTGGAGCGTGCGGCAACGCGGTTTCCCGCGGCTGTGTCGCGGGCACCATCACTCCGAAGTGGTCGCTGGTTCGCAACCCGGTGACCGATTCGACCCCCGCGCCGGCCGGCCGCTATTTCTCGGCGATGGTCTACGACGCGTCTCGCGGCGCGATGGTGCTGTTCGGCGGCGAGTACGGCTCTTCGCTCCAGGCCTACGGCGACACGTGGACGTGGGACGGCACCGCGTGGACGCAGTTGACGCTCTCGCCGTCACCGTCTGCGCGCGGCATGCATGGCATGGCCTACGACGAAGTTCGTCAGCGCGTGGTGCTCTACGGCGGCTACACGACGTCGGTCGTAAATGATCTCTGGGAGCTCGGCCCCACGGGCTGGCAGCAGCGTTCGCAGAACGGTTCGCTCCCGCTGACCGCAGACCCGACGACGCTCACGTGGGATTCCGTGCGGCAGCGCGTGGTGATCATGAAGCAAAGCTCCGGCGCCATCTGGGAATGGGACGGCACCACGTGGACGCAGCGACCCGTCAGCACCGGCGCCAGCGCGAACTACGGCGTCAGCGGCTTCGACCCCGTGCGCAACCGGCTGCAGCTCGTAGGCAACGGCGGCATCTACGTCTTCAACGGCACCGGCTGGAATCTCGCGGCGGGCAATGGCCCGCAAAACACGGGCGGCACCATCGCGTTCGACACCGTGCGAAATCGCAGCATCCTGTTCGCGCAGGGGCCCTCGGGCAACATGCTGAGTCAGACGTGGGAATGGAGCGGCTCTTCGTGGACGTCGATGAACACCTGGCTCTCGACGAGACCCGTCGCGGTCGGCGGGCCTGCCACCGCGTGGGACCCGGTGCGTCACGTGATGGTGCTCTTCGGCGGCAGCGATTGCCGCTCCAGCAGCAGCTGTTTCGATTCTCAGCAGACCTGGGAGTACGGCCAATGACGCTGCGTCGCTAGACTTCACGGCGTGAAGAAGTGGCTGCGCCGCCAGTGGAAGAAGCGACCGCTCTGGCAGCAGGCGGTGGTGGTGGTGTTGGCGCCGCTCGTGCTGCTGAACCTCGCGGTCGGCTTCTTCGGCAACTCGCTGGTGTCGCCGTTCTCACCGTTCTTCGTGCGCGAGAAATGTCAGGCGCTCACCGCGTACGCGCTGCATCGGCCGTTCTGTCTGCTGACGGGTCACGATGATCTCGAAACGCTCGCGGAGGCAGCGGGCAGGAAATACGGGCTGCCGAAGGGCCTGATGCGCGCGGTGGTCGAGGTCGAATCGGGCAGCAACGCGCATCGCATCTCCGCTGCCGGAGCGATGGGGCCCGCGCAGCTCATGCCCGGCACCGCGAAGCTCTACGGCGTGCACGACGCGTTCGATCCGCGCGAGTCACTCGACGCGAGCGCGCGTTTTCTGTCTGAACAACTCAAGCGCACCGGCAAGGTCGAGCTCGCGGTCGCCGCGTACAACGCGGGGCCGGGCAACGTGCACGGCTCCATTCCCCAAAACGGTGAGACGGAGTTCTACGTCGCCAGGGTGATGCGCGCGTATCGACGTTGATCACCGAATCTTGCGTGCGACCACGCCGCCATTGCCGACCGCGAAGAGGTTCGCGTCGCTGGTGCCCCAGATGCCCTGGAACACGACGAGGTTCGCGTCGACCGGCACGGGCTCGAGCACCATCGGCGTCGTGCCATCACTGCGCGCGACGTAGCCCTGTGACGTCGTCGCCGCGCCCGCGAAGTACACGTTGCCGGTCGAGCTCCCCCAGATGGAATAGACGCCCGCGGAGTCGATGAACGCCGCCGGCCCGGGATTCCACGTGAGCCCATCGACGCTCTCGAGCACACCGTGTGACTGCAGATCAGAAACGTAGATCGCGGTGCTGTCGCCCCAGATGGCCGTGAGCGAGTGACTGATGGGCGTGCCGGCGTCGATGATGTCCCAGCTCGCGCCGCCGGTGGTCGAACGCAGAATCAGCCCGGGTACGCCGCCTTGCCCGCCGATGGCGTAGACCTCCGAAGCCGAACGGCCCCACGTCTTGAGCAGTGAGATGGTGGTGCCGCTGTCGACCTCGTCGAACGCGCCGCCATCGATCGAATGACGAATCACGCCTCCCGGCCCGACCGCGTACACGTCACCGCGGCCGATGCCGTGGAGATCGAACAGCGTCGGGTAGCTCCCCAGCGGCGACCAGCCGGTGCCGTCGAAACGGTAGATGGTCGAGGTGCCTCCACCGAAGTTGATGCCGAGCACGTACACGTCGTCGGCCGCGGAGCCCCACACGGAATAGAGCGTCTGTGTCCCCGCGCCGAGGTTCACCGAGGTCCATGACGTGCCGTCGAAGTGGAAGGCCGCGCCGTTGTCACCCACCACGTAGACATCGTTCGCGCTGCTCCCCCAGACGCCGTACAGGTCGCGCGCCTGCGCATCGATGGTCTGCGTCTGCCACGGAGAACCGGCGTCGAAGCCTGCGTCGATGGTCACGCCCGCATCGAAGCCCGCGTCGACGGTCGCGCCCGCGTCGATGGTCATGCCCGCATCGAAGCCCGCGTCGATGGTCGTGCCCGCATCACTCCCCGCGTCGAGGTTCATGCCGCCGTCGGCGGTTCCACATGCGTTGGGCACCCCCGCGCCTGCCTGCGGCGTGTTCTTCGAGGTGCCTTGCGCGACCAGCCGGGGCCCGGAGCCGAACCCGAAGACGGTGACGTTGTAGTCGACGCCGTTGGTGAGCCCGCAGATGCGTGTACTCGACTCGCTCGCGGTGAGCCCGAACCCGCCGTTGGTGGCCGGGAGCTCCGGCGCCGCCGCGCTCCGCACGTCAAACCCGACGAACGAGCCGGTCGTGACCCACGAGACGTCGAGGTACCCGTCACCTGCCGTCGTATGCACGGAGACCGTCGGCGGCTCCTCCCCGGGGAAACAACCGAAGAGACCGAACACCATGAACACCAGCAGACCGCGATTCACACAGTTCAAACGAAGCACCCCGAGGGTCAGAGACGCGCAGATGCTACGGGCGGCTTCACTCTCAGCGAAACGAATCGCGAGGTGCTCCGCGTGTCAGCGCTGGTGGTACCGTGCACGACATGCCGCTTCCCGCCCGCCGTGCCCGGCCGCGCCTCGGTGAGATGTTGGTACAACTGGGGTACATCAACGAAGAACAGCTCAACGGAGCGCTCGACCATCAGCGCCAATGGGGCATGTCATTCGGCCGTGCGGCCATCGCGCGCGGCTACTGCAACGAAGAGCAGATCCTCACGGCGCTGATTCGTCAGACGGGCCTTCGCGGCATCGACCTCGAGAAGGAAGAACAGGCGCCTGAAGTGCAGGGGCTCCTGCCGCTCGAAGCCGCGCAGCAACATCGCGCGGTCGCGCTCCGGCTCAGCGCACACACGTTGATGGTGGCGATGGCGGCTCCCGCGAGCCTCGACGCGCAAGACGCGATTCGTACGCTCACCGGGCGTTCGCGACTCGACGTGGTCATCGCGTCAGACGAAGCGCTCGAGCGCGCCATCGCGCGGTTCTATGGGCGGCCCTGGTACGAAGCGCCGCAGGCCCAGATGCAGACGGAGACGCACCCGGCGTTCACCGAGAGCTCTCCGACGCCGGTACCCCAGGCGCCGCCGGTGCCGCCGCCCTTCAAGCGCCCCGAGTTGTTCGACACCATCGGGCTCACCACGCGCACCTCCGACATCGTGATGCGCATGTGCCGCGCGCACAATCTGTCGCACCGCGAGCTCATCGCGCGCATCGTCGAAGAATGGGCGACCAACCTGATGAAGTCGCAACCCCAGCGCCGTTAGCGCGTGGTCTGGGTGTAGTTCTTCGACTGATTGTTGAGCCACACCTCGCCGACGTCGCGCGCACCGGCGCTGTCGTGCGGCGCGTGACACGCGAGCCCGACGCGGAGCGCGAATTCGACCGTGGTGCCCGGCGCGCAACCGGCGAGGTGAAAGGTGCCATTCATCACCGGGCAGGGCACGTCGGTGCTCGACACGGTGTGCATCGTCTTCCAGCCATCGGTCGTCCAGCGCAGCTCGATCCACGTGACCGAGAGCGTGGTGAAGCCGCGCGAAACCCACCCGCGGTGTTCGGCCTCGGCCTGAATCTCGGGGAGCCCGGGGTGCACCAGGAAGTGCAGCGTGCTGGCCGGGCCGCCGGCGCCGAAGATGCGGGAGAGGTTGTCGGGAGTCTTCGGACCCATGTCGGCGCGGAGGCTACACCTCCTGCGCGCGCGTGGTGCCCGTTCAGCCCATGTGACGAATTCGCGACGCTTTTGACCTTTTCGCGCGTGGGGTGTTGCTGTCTTTCAAGAGCATGAGCGTGTCTGCGCCAGAGCTGCGCGTCATCGAAGGTGGGGCGGCCCATGGGCGCTCCGAAGGTGAGCTGTTGCGCGCGTTCTTCGCGGGCGACCCGGGCGCGTTCGGCGTGCTGGTGCGCCGCCACCAGGAGACCGTGTACCGGGTGGTGCGCCGCTTCGCGAAGAGCCGTGAAGATGCCCGCGACCTCACGCAGCGCGCGTTCCTGCAGGCGCTCGAACATGCCTCGAAGTCGCGCGAGCGTTTTGAATCGAGCGACTCGGAGAGCCCCTTCAAGGCGTGGGTGCTGCGCATCGCGGTGAACATCGCGAAGAACCACGCGCGCGACGCCGGCCGGTGGACGTGGGCGCAGGTCGAGGCGCTCGACTTTCAGCGCGCCGAGACGCCCAGCGCGAACGACGTGATGGAGCGCAAGGAAGCAGAGGAACTCACGCGCCGCGCGGTGCTCCAACTGCCTCCACGGCAACGTGAAGTGTTCTCGCTGCGCATCGACGGCGGGCTGCCGTTCGCTGAAATCGCGCGCGTGCTCGACCTCACCGAGGGCAACGCGAAGACGCATTTCCACTACGCGGTGAAGCGGTTGAAGGAAGAAGTCGCAAAACTCGGAGGTGCTTCATGACGTGCGAAGAAACAGAACTCGAACTCTCGGGCGGTGACGTGTCGCCGATCGCGAAGGCGCATCTCGCCGGCTGCCTCGAGTGTCAGAAGACCGCGCGGGTGCTCGGGCTCGCGGCGTTGCCGGAGTTGAGTGACACCGAGCGGCTGATGCTCTCGAGCCTGCCGGCGACGATTCAGCGCGAGGTGCGCACCACGAAACCGGCGCGCTTCAACTTCGTGAAGCAGAGCCTCGGCTACGCGCTCGCCGCGGGCATCGGCGCGCTCATCGCGTCGGCTGTGATTTTGAAACTGCGCCCTGTTGACCCGCCAGTCGTGCAGGTGAAGGAGATTTCCGCCGTCTCCGACTCCAACCTTTCCGATGACGAAGTGTTTTTCGATGTTGGTTGGCCGTCGCCGACCGAAGGAGACCTCTGAAAATGAAGACCAGAATGTTGCTCGCGGTGTTGGCGCTCTCGTCGTTCTCGGCTTTCGCCGGCCCCCGCTTCGCCGGAGGCGGCGGTGAAGGAAAAGGCGCGAAGTTCGAGGAGCGCTTCGAGGAGAAGCAGAAGGAGTTCCACCTCAAGGCCGTGGTCGCCATCAGCGAAGCGCTTGGTCTCAACGAAGCAGAATCGGTGAAGCTCTCGGAGAAGCTGAAGGGCTTCGAAGCGCAGCGCGCGCCGCTCCGCATCGAGATGTTCAAGGCGATGAAGGCGGTGAAGGACGCGGCTGATGGCGACGCCGCGGCACAGGCGAACATCGACGCGAACGTGCAGAAGGTGCTCGACGGCCGCACGCAGTTGGCCGCGCTCGACAAGGAGCTCTACAACTCGCTCGCGCAGGGCCAGACCGCGCAAAAGAAGGCGAAGCTCGCGATGGCGCTGGGGCAGCTCTCGCGTGAAGGCCACGGCGGCTTCGGCAAGAAGGGCCGGCACCACCGCATGAACGCGCAGCCCACCGCGCGCTGAAGGTTCGAGGCGGTCAACCGGAGCGCGGCCTTCGTGCTGCGTTCCGGTTTTCATGTGGGTACCGTCAGCCGATGGCCGAACGCGTTCTCGTCTTTTGCCGCGAGCCGGTGATGGTGACGCCGCGAGAGCTCGTCGAGGAGTTGCGCGACGCGGATCTCGAGACGCTCGCCGAGGTGTTGGAGCTCGAAGAGGGCGAGGCGGCCGCGGTCGAGGAGATGTGGAAATGCTTTCGAGCCGACGGCGACGCGCTCGATGGTCTGGAGCTCTTCTGGCATCGCGAACAGCGGCCGATTCAGCTGCGCGCCGCGCCGCCGATGGAAGAGGAGCGCGAGGAGTTGCTTGGCGGCTTGAAGCCCGAGACTCCCGGGCTCGAACGCGTTCGTACGCATCTGGAGAACACGAAGACCGTCGTCGAGCTCGAGATGGGCGTTCACGGCGCTCGTCATCTGGCCGCGACGATCGCCGAGACGCTCGCGTTCTTCATCGCCGAGAAGAGCGACGGGCTGGTGCTCTTCTACGGTCGTGAATTCGCCGCGCCCGATGACCGCGGCCGCCCGCTGTTGATGCTCCGCGGGTGAGCGCCGTGCTAGCGGTCGTGACGTGAACAATCGCGTGCTCATCGTGGTGGTCGCGCTCCTGGCGATCGGCGTGGCGTTCATCGTCTCGCGCGACACGAAGCCCGAGACCGTCGCGCCAGCGGCTCCCGTCACGCCGCCGTCGTTTTTCACGAACCCACCGGAGCTCGGTGATGATCAACCCGGCTGCGACAGCGCGTTCTCACGCAGCGTGTTCCTCGGTCAGCGGCCATCGCTCTCGTACAAAGAATGGTGTGCCGCGAACGCGGGCGCGCTGCGACTCGACTGGCAGAACAAGCATCGGCTCACCTCGAGCGACGAGGCCATCTGCTCGTGGAACAAGCCCGACCAGGTCGCGGCGAAGTGCGAAGGGAAGCTGTCTGAAGACGACCCATTCATGATCGCGGCCAGCACCATCGGTGAAATCGGCGGCGACAACCTCGCGCAGGTCGTTCAGCGCGCCCGGCCCGGTTCGCTGCTCGCACGTGACATCGATGCCTTCCGGAAACTCGGGCTGGAGGCCCACGCCGCGCTGCTCGAGAAGGCGAACGCGGCCCGCAACGACCGCGCGAAGCTCGACGCCATCGCGGGGGAATGGGCGGCGCTCGAAGAGAAGGGCGTGTTCACCGCCTGGTTCGAAAAAAACTGCATGACGTTGGTGAAGTGCACGCCGCGCTGAATTCCGGGAGAAAGTGTGTAAGCCCGCGCGCATGAACAAGCGCGTCATCGGTGTGTTGGTGTTGCTCGTCGGGTTGTGCGTGGTGTCGCAGATCATTCGCGTGGTGATCGCGGTGCTCACGGTGCCGAAACCCGCGGTCGTCGCGCCGACGCCCGTGGCTGCCGCGAAGAGGCCGGCAATCGGTGACCCGGAGCCGACCTGTGATGACCCGGCGTTCAAGGCCGAATTCGCGAAGCAGACGGCGTTCAAGAACTTCGACGACTACTGCGCGGGGATGATCGCCGGCCCGCGGCTCGTCTGGCGGAACAAACACCTCCACGAGATGAGCGACGAGACCATCTGCTCGTGGAAGAGCCCGTACCACGTGGCGCTCAAATGCGAGGGCACGCTGTCTGAAGAAGACCCGTTCATGATCGCCAGCACCACCATCAGCGAGGTCGGCGCGGAGAGCATTTCGTGGGTACTCGAGCAGTGGCGCGAACCGGCTCAGATTCCCCGCGACATCGAAGCCTTCCGCAAGCTGGGCCTCGAGCCCTACGCGGCGGTCCTCGAGAAGGCGAAGGCGTCACTCAACGACAAGTCGAAGGTCGAGGCGCTCCAGACCGAATGGGACGAGTTGGAGAAGCAGCGCATCTTCCAGGACTGGTTCGAGAAGAACTGCGCGGCGCTGGTCAAATGCTCGCCACACTGATGTTTCGAAATGGGTCGAGGTGAGCTGTTGATCTGCCGGGGCGCGGGTTCTACATGCCGCCGCCCATGCAGCATTCAGCAGGTGTCATCGGCGCGTCGGGCTACTCGGGTATCGAGCTGACGCGCATTCTTCTCCGTCACCCGAATGCGAAGCTGAACTTCGTCACCTCGGACCGCTGGGTCGGTCAGACCATCGACGCGCGCACCGGGCTGGGCAGCGAGCTGCAGTACGTGAGCAACGAATCGGGGCTCGAGCAGGCGAAGTCGGTGGAGGTCGTGTTTCTCGCGACGCCAGCGGAGACGTCGCTGGAGCTCGCTCCGAAGTTGCGCGCGCTCGGGGTTCGCGTGGTCGATTTGTCGGGCGCGTTTCGCCTGCAAGACCTCGCGAAGTACCCGAAGTTCTACAAGTTCGAACACGCGCACCCCGCGCTGCTGAAGGAAGCGGTCTATTCGATCCCCGAGCTGCATCGCGCGCAGGCGAAGGGCGCGCAGTTCATCTCGAACCCCGGTTGCTACGCGACGGCGGCAGCGCTCTCGGCGGCGCCGTTGCTGAACAACGGGTTGATCGACCCCGACTCCATCGTGATCAGCGCGGCGTCTGGCGTGTCAGGCGCGGGGCGCAAGGCGAGTGAGGAATATGGCTTCATGGAGATCGACGCCGATTTCCGCGCGTACAAGACGCTCTCGCATCAGCACGTGCCCGAGATCGAACAGACGCTTGGCGTGAAGAAGCTGGTGTTCACACCGCATCTGCTGCCGATGAAGCGTGGCATTCTCTCGACCACCGTCGCGCGTCTGAAAGCCGGAGTCACCGCGGCGCAGGTGAAGGAAGCGTTCGCCGTGTACGCGCGGGAGCCGTTGATGAAGTTGCTGCCGTCGGCCGACGCGGTTCGCATCGCCGATGTCGCGTTGACGCCGAAGTGCCTCGCCGGTGTGAGCTGTGATGACACCCACGTCGTCGCCATCACCGCGCTCGACAATCTGCTCAAGGGCGCGGCGAGTCAGGCGGTTCAGAACATGAACCTGATGTTCGGCCTCTCCGAAGCCGAGGGACTCTGATGCCCGTCGCGCGCGGTTTTCTGTTCTCCGGGCTTCACGCCGGCATCAAGCCCTTCAAGAAAGACCTGGCGCTCATCTTCAGCGAAGCGCCCTGCGCGGTGGCCGCAGCGTTGACCATCAACAAGGCGAAGGCCGCGCCGATCGAAGACACCGCGCGCCGGGTTCCCGCGTCGGGCCTTCGTGCGATTCTGGTGAACTCCGGCAACGCGAACGCGCTCACCGGTGCCGAGGGCCTCGACGACGTTCACGAGCTCTGCGCGGCGACCGAGAAGGCGTGCGAATTGCCCGCGGGCTCGGTGTTGATGCAGTCGACCGGCGTCATCGGTCAGCGGCTGCCGCGGCAGAAGATCATCGACGCGTTGCCGAAGTTGAAGAGCACGCTCAAGGCGGCGCCGGAGTCTGCGGCCGAAGCGATCCTCACCACGGACACGCACGTGAAGATCGCCAGCCGCACCGTGCGTCTCGGCCGCAAAGAAGGGCGCATCACGGCCATCTGCAAGGGCAGCGGCATGATCGCGCCGCAGCTCGCTTCGACCATCGCCGTCATCTGCACCGACGTGGCGATCTCGCCGGCGATGCTCCAGCGCGCGCTCACCGGCGGCATGGACGGCAGCTTCAACAACCTCACCGTCGACAACGACATGAGCACCAACGACGCCGTGATCGCGATGGCGAACGGCCAGTTGGGCAACCCCGAGATCGCCGCCGAAGGCGTCGAGTTCGAGCTGTTCGCGACGCAGCTGCAGTCGCTGTGCGTCGAGCTCGCGCGCGAGGTCGCGAAAGACGGCGAGGGCGCGACCAAGCTGCTCGAGGTGCGCGTCGTCGGAGCGCCGCGCAAAGACATCGCGGTCGACATCGCGCGCAGCGTCGCCGGCAGCACGCTCGTCAAGGCGGCGGTGTTCGGCGCCGACCCGAACTGGGGCCGCATCCTCGCGACGGTCGGCGCGCGCTGCGGTTCACAGAAGTACGACGTGAACCCCCAGGAGGCGAAGGTGACGGTGCAGGGCATCGTGGTCTTCGATCGGCGGCCCGTGCTGCAGCACGTGGAGACGCAGCACCTCCGTGCGCGCATGCGTGCCCCCGAGATTCTCATCGAGATCGATCTGCGCGGGGGCGAGTTCGCGAGCGTCGGCTGGGGCTGCGACCTCTCGTACGACTACGTGAAGATCAACGCCGACTACATCTCGCTGCTGGTGCCGACCGAGGACGGCAGCGTGGCGAAAGATGATCGCCTCACCAATTACTCACCGAAGTTCAAGGTGACGCTGGTGAAGGAGGCGCTCACGTACATCTCGCGGTTCGCCGACAAGCGCGTGGTCATCAAGCTGGGCCGCAAGGCAATGGGCAAAGACTCACTGCGCGCGAGCATCGTCGAAGACGTGAACCTGCTGCGCGCCGTCGGCATGGTGCCGATTCTGGTGCACGGCGAGAGCCCGGAGACGAACAAGGGCGATTCGCACAGCAAGGAGATGATGATCTCGGGCCAGACCAACACCGAGCTCGTCACGCTGCTCAATCGCACCGGCGTGCAGGCCATCGGTCTGTCGGGCATGGACGCGTCGTTCATGAAGGGCAAGCGCGTCGGCGAAGGTCACGGCGAAGTGGTGAACATCAATCGCGACCTCCTGGAGATGTTCCTCCAGCGCAACTACGTGCCCGTGGTCTCACCGGTCGGCTTCCTCGACGACGGCAGCACCATTCCGCTCGAGCCTGATCAGGTGGCCAGTGAGATCGCCATCGCGTCGCGCGCGGCGAAGCTGGTGTACCTCGTCGGCGGCGCCGGCTTCACCGAGAACGATGAGCTGCTCGGCCAACTGACCATCTCCACGCTGCGCGAGAAGAAGGACCGTGGCGTCTTCAATCGCAACCTCACCAGCAAGGCGACGTGGAGCATTCACGCGCTCAGCAACGGCGTCGAACGCGTGCACGTCATCGACGCGCGCACGCCGCATTCCATCATCGCCGAGTTCTTCACCGACTCCGGCATCGGCTCGCTCGTCACGCAGGGGTAGTTCAAAAATGGCACTCGCAAAAACTGAAGCGTCTGGCGGCTCGGGGCTGTTGCCCGAGGTTCTCGCGTTCTCGTCGTCGCTCGCGTTGGACAGGCAGTTGCTCCGCGAAGATCTCGTCGGCTCACTGGCGCACGTGACGATGCTCGGTCGTACCGGAGTCATACCGAAGGCCGACGCGCAGGCGATTCGTGACGGGCTCATCGCCCTGTGGAAGCGCGCCGACGCCGGCAAGCTCGAGCTCCCCGACGAAGAAGACGTGCACATGGCCGTCGAGGTGGAGCTCAACAACACCATCGGCGCTCCGGCGGCACTGCTGCACTCGGCGCGCTCGCGAAATGATCAGGTGGCCACCGACCTGCGCCTGCACGTGCGTGAGGTCGCCGCGAAGGCGCTGCGTGAGTTGACCGCCTTCATTCAAGAAATCGTCACCCGTGCGCGCGCGGAGAAGGAGCTGATTCTCCCCTCGTACACGCATCGTCAGCGCGCGCAGCCGGTGTCGCTCGCGTACTGGCTCGCGTCGTACGGCGCGGCGTTTCTGCGTGACGCGCAGGCGCTGAGCTTCGTGCTCGAGCAGTGCAGGTTGCTGCCGCTCGGCGTCGGCGCCATCAGCGGCACGTCGTTGCCCATCGATCGTGAAATCTCCCGCGCGCTGCTCGGCTTCGATGGCGTCACGCTGAATGGCATGGACACGGTGGGCGACCGCGACTTCGCGCTCGACCTCCTCTACGCGACGGCGCGCTTCTTCGTGCACGCGAGCCGGCTCTCGACCGACCTCGTCGACTTCACCACGCAGGAGTTCGGCTTCGCGACGCTGTCGGGCGACATCTCGATGGGCAGCTCGATGATGCCGCAGAAGAAGAACCCCGACGTGTTCGAGCTGATCCGCGGCAAGTCGGGCAAAGCGGTCGGCAACCTCGTCGGTCTGCTCACCACCGTGAAGGGTCTGCCCGGTGGCTACAACCGCGACCTGCAGGAAGATCGCGCGTCGCTGCTCGAGACGGCTCCGCTGCTGCTCGGCACGCTCTCGGTCTTGCGGCTCTCGCTGCCGCGCGTGAGCTTCAACGCCGAGAAGTGCCGCGCGGGGCTCGAAGAAGGTTTCACGCAGGCGACTGATCTGGCGGAAGCGCTGGTGAAGAAGGGCATGCCGTTCCGCAAGGCGTACATGGCGGCCGGCGCGCTCGTTCGCCGCTGTCAGGAAAAGGGCATCACGCTGCGCGCGGCGACGCTCGAGCTCGCGCAGTCGGTCGATGCCGCTTACGACGCGTCGATCCTCTCCGTGCTCGAACCCGCCGGAGCCGTCGCGCGCAAGGCGTCAGCCGGCAGCACCGGCCCGGAGGCCGTCGAAGCGACGCTCGCCAGCATCGAAGCGCAGGCGAAGGTGCTCGCTGAACGCGCCGCGCAGGTGCCGAAGCTGACCACGCTCTTCACCGAGCTCGAGCGCGCCACGCTGTGAACTGGCTTCGGGTCAATCGCATCGACGTGGTGCTGATGGGCGTGCTGCTCGGCGCGGGCGTCGGTCTGCTCGCGCCTGATCTCGCGCACGACTCCATCTGGAGCTTCGACGAGTCGTTTCATCAAGCCGTCGTTCGCCACGTCTACGAACACCCGTTCTTCCCCACGCTGTACCCCGACTCGCTGCACGACACGCCCGACATGTATCGGGACTATTGGAACGTGCGCGTGTGGCTGGTGAAGCCCATCGGCGGCTACTGGGTGTCTGCGTTGTTGATGTTGATCACCGGCAAGACGCCGCTCGCGTACCGGCTCGCGGGTCTGCTCGCGCAGCTCTTCAGCGCGTTGACGGTCTACGTGCTGGCGCGGCGGTTCGCGGGGCGCGTGCTGAGCTTCGTCGCGAGCCTCGGTCTGCTCGCGCTCCCGCTCGCGTGGACCTTCGTTCAAGGCCGCTTCATCAGCGACAACCTCGACGTGCAGCTCGCGGGCTTCACGTGCGTCGCGATGCTCTGTCTGTTCCGCAGCATCGAGCTGCGTTCGCTCAAGTGGGCGGCGCTCGCCGGCGCGGCGACGGGCATGGGCATTCTGGTGAAGTTCGTGCTCGGGCTGACGCCGCTCGGAGTCGCCGGCGTGCTGTGGGCGCTTGCGCTCTTCCGCTTCAACGTCGGGCCGCGCGCGCGAGAGCTGGCGATGATGTTCGCGATGACGTGCCTGGTCGCGCTGCCGTGGAACCTCTACGCCGCGAACAAATGGCCGTACCCGTATC
>JBEHYH010000118.1:0-14008 GCA_048498275.1 Myxococcota bacterium
GTCGTCTCGTTCGAGTGGAACGCCGCCAACGTCAACAAGCAGGCCGCGTCGGTGTACGCAGACAGCCTCGCGGTGGCGCTGCGCGGGCGCGGCGTCGACGTCGTCACCTCGCAAGATCTCGCGACCCTGCTGGGCATGGAGCGTCAGCGCGCGCTCATGGGGTGCGGTGAAGAATCGTGCATGACCGAGCTCGCCAACGCGCTCGGCGCCGATGCGACGCTGGTGGTGAACATCACCCAGCTCTCGTCGGGTGGTTTTCTCGGCACCGCGAAGCTGATCGGCAGCCGTGACGGCAAGACGCTCTCGACGGCGACGCTCGATGCGCCAGATGAAGGCGCGTTCGTACGCTCCTTGCCCGCCGCCGCGGCGATGCTGGCGTCTCCCTGGTTCGCGCCTCCGCCGGTGACGCCGACGGCTTCGGGCCCGATGAAGTTGTGGTGGTTGCCGGGCGCGCTCGGTCTCGCCGCTGGCGCCGCGAGCGCGGGCATGTTCGTCGCGGCCGGCAATGACTACGCGCGCATCGAGAAGAAGGAGCTCGACGCGAACGGCGCGCGCAACCTGGTGGCTGAAGGCCAGGCGTTGCAGACCGGCGGCTGGGTCGCGGCGGGCGTCGGCGGAGCGTTGCTCGTCACCAGTGTGATTCTGGTCGCCATCCCCACGACGCCGGTGGTGCCCACCGCGACCGTCACGTCTCGCGGCGCGACCGTCGGCGTCGGAGGGACGTTCTGATGCGCGCCCTGCCCCTCGTTGCGGTGCTGTTGCTGACCGGGTGTTGGAACTTCGAAGCCGCGTGGAACGCCGCGTACGACGCCGGCACGTCTCCCGGCACCGACTCGGGGGTTCCCGATGCCGGCCCTGTCGACTCGGGGACTTCTGATGCGGGTGATGTCGATGCGGGTGACGTCGATGCGGGAGCTCCCGACGCGGGCGAACCCGATGCCGGCACGCCTGACGCGGGGCCGGCGAGCTGTGTCGGTGGTTGCGGCACCTCGCAAGCGTGCGTCGATGGGGTGTGCCGCGCGCCCATCGCGTTGACCGCGGGCGAGAACTTCACGTGCGCGCTCCTCGACGGCGGCAGCGTGTGGTGCTGGGGCGCCAACGGCTACGGCCAACTCGGTTCAGACGCGGGCACCACCACCTTCCCCGCGCGCGTCGCCGGGTTGCCGAGCGTCACGCAGATCTCCGCGGGCCTGCGTCACGTCTGCGCGGTCACCGACACCGGAGCCATCTGGTGCTGGGGTGATGCCGAGCTGCTCGCCACCGGCCACCCGGGTTCGCAGGTCGCGCCGTTGTCGACCGCGCTCACCAACCAGGTGCAGGTCGCCGCGGGCGCCACGCACACCTGCGCGGTCGATCTCGGCGGCGGTCTTCACTGTTGGGGCGACAACCGCGCGCTGCAGCTCGGCGTTGACGTCGGCGACGGCCCTTTCGAGGCGCCCGTAGAGCTCGCGGCGAGCGGCTACGCGTCGGTGAGCACCGGCGATGGGTTCTCGTGCGCGATCAAGGCGAACACGCAGGTCGTGTGCTGGGGCAAAGACCGCGTGATGGGCAACGGCTCCGCCGACGGCGGTCTCCCCGGAGTCACCGTGCGGTTCAACGGCACCAGCGCCCTCAACAACGTGCAGGCGATCTGCACGGGCGCCGACTTCGGCTGCGCGATTTCACCGGCGGTCCAGGGGAAGCTCGCGTGCTGGGGCGACAACACCTTCACGCAGGTCGAAGAAGACAGCGCCGTCGGGTCACTCGCCTTGTATGCAGCCGGCTCGCTCAACTGGGGCATGGCGGAGCTGAGCTGCGGAGCGCGGCACGCGTGCGCGATCGTCACCTACAGCGGCGGCGCCGATACGCCCGACGTTCGCTGCTGGGGCGACGACGCCGACTACCAGCTCGCAGACCCGTCGGGCGGGCACTCCAGCCCGTGGAGCTCGAACATCGTGTCTTTCAACGGCGACGAACCACAGCACGTCGCCGCCGGCGCGACGCACGGCTGCGAGCTCACCGCGTCGAACAAGATCTATTGCTGGGGTTCGATCAACACCAGCGACACGCCCGTCAAGGTCAACTTCCTCCCGTGAGCGTTCGAGCGCAGCCACTCATCGCGGTGCGCGACGTTCGCAAGAGCAGCCGCTGGTACGCGAAGCTGCTGCGCGCGCAGCAATCGTCGGCGCTGTTCAAGAGCGACCATTCGCATCTCTACGACCGGTTGATCGTCGACGGGCAGCTCGTGCTCCAACTCCACGCGTGGGACGAGGAGGATCACCCGAACCTGCGCAGCTCACGCACGCGCGCGGGTCACGGCGTGTTGCTGTGGTTCGAGGTCGATGACTTCGACGCCGCGGTGAAACGCGTGCGGGCGCTCCGCGCGAAGGTGGTGCTCGAACCGCACGTCAACCCCGCGCCCGCGCATCGCGAGCTCTGGCTCGAAGACCCCGACGGCTACGTCGTGGTGCTCGCCAGCCCCGATGGCGAAGCGGGCGGCGAAGAGTCAGCCCCGCGGCGACGCGGGCGTTAACAGCACCGGCATGACACCGATTCTTCTGACGGGCGCGACCGATGGCATCGGGCTGGCGACGGCGCGCAGGCTGGCGGGCCGCTCACTCATTCTTCACGGGCGCAACGAGGCGAAGCTGAAGGCGGTCGCCGGTGAACTGAACCAACCCACCGAGCTCGCCGACCTCGCGTCGCTCGCTGACGTGCGCGCGCTGGTGGCGCGGCTCGCGAAGCACCATCGAAGGCTCGTCGTCATCAACAACGCCGGCGTCGCGAGCCTCGGAGGCGGCAAGCGCTCCGAGACGAAAGACGGCTTCGAGCTCGCGTGGGGCGTGAACTTTCTCGCCGGCTTCGCGCTCACCGAAGGGCTCGCGAAGGCGGGCGTGACGTTGGAAGGCATCGTGAACGTCGCGTCCGCCGGTCAGGCGCCGATCGACCCGGAAGACCCGAACCTCACCAGGCGGTGGGACGCGTGGCGCGCCTATCAACAGAGCAAGCTCGCGCAGATCGTCTGGACCTTCGAGCGCGCGAAGCGTGACGCCGCGCCGATCAACGCGCTCCACCCCGGCACCTTCCTCGCGACCAACATGGTGAAGGAAGGCGGCATCACGCCGCAGGGCACGCCCGAAGCTGGAGCGGAGGCGATCGACTTCGTGCTCGCGCAGACGCTGAGCGGCACGACCGGCACGTACTTCAACGTGAAGCGGCCGGCCGCTCCGCACGCGCAGGCCAACGATGTCGGGTTTCAGAAATGGCTGACGCGCTACGCGTTTGAAAACACCGGCGGCTGACCGCGTGTGCGAATCTCGCGCGCATGTTCTCGCTCGTCGCGCTGCTGACGCTCGCCGCCGAACCCGCTCCCATTTCACGGCTCGACCTCGCGCGCACGTGGGAAGCCGCGCAGCTCTTTCACCCGTCGATGATGCATCGCGAGAGCGTGGTCGACGAGGGCTTCGTGGCCGCGGTGAAGGCGCTCGACGCCGCGAAGACCGCCGAAGAACGCCGCGCCGCGGCCGCGCTGATTCTCGCGCCGCTCAAAGACCCGTCGACCCGCGTCTTCGTGCCTCCCGAAGTGACGCCGGGCGCGTTCTTCGATGACGCTGACGGCGGCGTTCTCACCATTCACGCGGCGCGAATGCCGAACACCGAATGGGCCGACCCGCTCATGGAAACCGCGACGCGCTTCGTGGTCGATCTCCGCGGAGCCACCCTCGACAACCCGATGATGGGCGTCAGCGTTTTCCCGTCACGGCGGGTGGTGTTACCGGCGGTTCAATCGATGGCGCACGCGGGGTTCGATTCGAATCGCCCGAGCATCTTCACGTCACGCATGGAGCAGACGCCGGGGGCCGTATTTCGTGCCGACGCGGAATCGGTGAAGCGTCGCTTCGCGATCGTGTTGAACGCGGAAGACCCGATACCCGACTGGGCGATCGCGCAGCGAGAAGCGGGTCTGGCGGTGTTCGTGAGCGGCGCGGAGCTCAGCGATGACAGCGCGCTGAGCAGCACCGACGTTCCCCTCGGCGACGGCGCGATCGCGCGGGTCCGCACAGGCGAGTACATCGGAGGCGGAGGACTCGTCGCGACCGACGTGCGCGTACCGAAAGGCAAAGACCCGCTCGTCGTGGCGCGTGAAGCGCTGCGCGGCAACGCCAGGCCGAAGAAGCTGACGCGCACCGCGAAGGTCATCGAACCGCTACGCGAATTCAAGCTCGGGGAGGTCGACGAGAAGCTCCCCGATCGCGAACATCGGCTGCTGGGCGCCCTCCGGTTGTGGATGGTGGCGCGCCGATTCTGGGCGTACCCGTCGCTGCGCCGCATCGACGCCGACGAGGAGTTGCTGGAGCTGCTCTCGCTCGTCGAAGCGGCGGACACTCCGCAGGCGTACCGCGACGTCATCAGCGAAGGCGCGATGCTGCTGATGCCCGACTCGCACGTGCGTGTCTGGAGCAAGGAGCTCGCCAGCGCGCTCACCTGGCCTCCGTTCAACGTGAAGCTGATCGACGATCTGCCGGTGGTGACCGACGTCACCGACAAGGCCGGCAACGTCCGCAAGTGGGACATCATCGAGCGCATCGACGGCGAGAAGCTCACGCTTCGCGTGGCGGAGCGGCTGCGTACGTCGCCGGGCTCACGGCTCGATGGCCGGCAAATGGTCGCGCTCGAAGCCGCATTGAATCGGAAGCCGGGCGCGCACCAGGTGATGGTGTTTCACGCCTCGGGCGGCAGCGAGATGGCGCAGGTCACGTGGGACGAAGAAGAAGCGGCGAAGCTCATGGCGCCGCGCGGGTCCGCTCCGCACTTCAAGGTGCTCGCCGACAACATCGGCTTCATCGATCTCGTGAACCTCACGGCTGACGAAGTCGACGCCGCGATGAACGCCGTCAAAGACACGCGCGCGCTGATCTTCGATGTCCGCGGGTACCCGCATGGCACGGCGTTCGACATCGGCCCGCGGCTCGGGTTCAACAAAGACATCTCCGGCGTCGCGCAGATATGCGTGCCCATCGTTCGGAGCGCCGCGAGCGGCCTGGAGCGCGTCTGCGAGGCTTCGCTGCAGCGGCTCCCGGCATGGGAAGGCGAGCGCTACACGAACCCCGTCATCGCGCTCATCGACAACGAAGCCATCAGCCACGCCGAACACAGTTGCTTGATCCTCGAGGCGTATACGAACGTCACCTTCATCGGCAGCCCGACGCGCGGCGCGAACGGCAACGTCAGTCACGTCGCGCTCCCCGGAGGGCTCAGCGTCAGCTTCACCGGGCTCGAGGTGCGTCACGCCGATGGCCGGCAGCTCCAGACGACCGGCATCGTGCCGCAGATTCTGGTGCGCCCGACGATCGCCGGGCTGCGCGCGGGGAGAGACCAGGTGCTGGAGCGCGCGCTCACCTTCGTCCGCACCGGAAAGTAGGCTTCGCGGCATGGAAGAAGTCCAGGCTCCACCGACGGGCAGGCTGGCGAAGGTGGCGATGACGTTGCTGGTGTTGACGGCGATCGTCTCGGTGCCGTGGTCGCTTCACAACCTGACGATGCTCGCGGCGGGCGAGAACTTCGGCTGGGGCATCT
Organism: Myxococcota bacterium; assembly: GCA_048498275.1. Lineage (GTDB taxonomy): Bacteria > Myxococcota > Myxococcia > Myxococcales > Myxococcaceae > Archangium_A. The sequence goes on from JBEHYH010000118.1 coordinate 5,557, forward strand.
TCGCGATCTTCTTCTTCGACGGCCCCGTGGCGCTGGTGCAGGTGGTGCTCTCGGTGATTCTCACCACGCAGAGCGAACGCGTGCCGAAAGCGGCGGTGATCGGGGCGTGGTCGGTCGCGGCCTTCACCGCTGCCGCGGCGGTCTGTGTCGTCGCGTTTGGCAAAGCCAGCGGCTGCTGAAATGCGCTAGAGGCGCTCCCACAACCCCGGGGAGCTTCGCAGACAGGAAGCTGAGAGGGCCTGCATCGGCCGACCCGCTGAACCTGATCCGGCTCATACCGGCGCGAGGGAGAGCACATGGCGAAGACCCGACTCACCGTTGACGATGCGGCCCTGCAGGCCATCACCCGTACCCCGTTTCCCCAGAGCTCCAAGGTGTACGTGGGCGGCGTGCTGCACCCTTCTCTGCGCGTGCCGATGCGCGAGATCACGCTGTCTGACACCAAGCACGCCGACGGGCGCATCACGCACAACCCGTCGCTGACCGTCTACGACACCAGCGGCCCGTTCTCCGACCCGACGGTGGAGATCGATCTGAAGGCCGGCCTGCCGATCGTGCGTACGTGGCTCGCGAATGATCCCCGGCTCGAGACGCTCGACTCGCTCTCGTCTGAATACGGCCGCGCGCGGCTCACCGACCCGCGGCTCGAGAAGCTGCGCTTTCACACCTCGCGCAAGCCGCTGCGCTCGAAGAAAGGCGCGTACACGCAGTTGGCCGCCGCGCGCGCCGGGCTCATCACGCCGGAGATGGAATACGTCGCCATCCGCGAGTCGCAGCGCCGTGAAGCGGCCTACGCCGGTCAGCACGCGGGCGAGAATTACGGCGCCGCGACGCCGGCCGAGATCACGCCCGAGTTCGTGCGCAGCGAGATCGCCCTCGGGCGCGCGATCATCCCCGCGAACGTCAACCACCCCGAGCTCGAGCCGATGATCATCGGCCGCAACTTCCTGGTGAAGGTGAACGCGAACCTCGGCAACTCCGCGGTGTCGAGCTCGATCGAAGAAGAGGTCGAGAAGCTGGTGTGGTCGATTCGCTGGGGCGCCGACACGGTGATGGATCTGTCGACGGGCCCGAACATCCACGAGACGCGCGAGTGGATTCTGCGCAACGCGCCGGTGTCGATCGGCACGGTGCCCATCTACCAGGCGCTCGAGAAGGTGAACGGCAAGGCCGAAGACCTCACGTGGGAGCTGTTCCGCGACACGCTCATCGAGCAGGCGGAGCAAGGCGTCGACTACTTCACGATTCACGCCGGCGTGCGGCTCGCGTTCGTGCCGATGACCGCGAAGCGCGTGACCGGCATCGTGTCGCGCGGCGGCAGCATCATGGCGCGCTGGTGCCTCGCGCATCACCAGGAGAACTTCCTCTACACGCACTTCGAGGACATCTGCGAGATCATGAAGGCCTACGACGTGAGCTTCTCGCTCGGCGACGGCCTGCGCCCCGGCTCGATCGCCGACGCCAATGACGAAGCGCAGATGGCCGAACTGCGCACGCTCGGCGAGCTCACGCAGATCGCGTGGAAGCACGACGTGCAGACGATGATCGAAGGCCCCGGCCACGTGCCGATGCAGCGCATCCGCGAGAACATGACGGAGCAGCTCAAGCTCTGCCACGAAGCGCCCTTCTATACGCTGGGCCCGCTCACCACCGACATCGCGCCCGGGTACGATCACATCACCTCGGGCATCGGCGCCGCGCTCATCGGTTGGTTCGGCACCGCGATGCTCTGCTACGTGACGCCCAAGGAGCACCTCGGCCTGCCCGACCGCAACGACGTGCGCGTCGGCGTGGTCACCTACAAGATCGCGGCGCACGCGGCCGACCTCGCGAAGGGTCACCCCGGCGCGCAGCAGCGCGACAACGCACTCAGCAAGGCGCGCTTCGAATTCCGGTGGATGGATCAGTTCGCCCTCGGCCTCGACCCCGAGAAGGCGAAGGAGTTCCACGACGAGACGCTGCCCGCCGACGGCGCGAAAACGGCGCACTTCTGCTCGATGTGCGGCCCGCATTTCTGCTCGATGAAGATCACGGGCGATGTCCGCTCCATCGCCGATGGTATGAAGGAGAAGTCGCAGGAGTTCAGGGACGCGGGCGCCGAGCTCTACGCAGCGAAACAGGGGTGACCGCAAGTGGCTGAAGACTCCTTCGTTGTGACACTTCACGAACAGGAGCGCGTGCTGGAGGTCGTCTACCCGGCGCGCATCACTCTCGCCGCCTTCGAGAAGTACCGAGAAGAAATGGTCACGACCATCCCCCAGTTGGAAAGGGGTGGCCGCTGGCATTGCCTCGTCGATCAATCGCGCATCTCCGCCACCATGTCGCCCGACATACCGCCGCGCATCGCCGACCTCGTCGCGTGGTCGCTGGAACATGGGATGGACCGCGTCGCCCGCATCGTCTCGCCGTCGGAGCTCGGACGCATGCAGACCGGCCGCATTCTGCGCGCCGCGGGCGTCGGCGAGAGCGCGATGATCTTTCAAGATCGCGAGTCGGCGTGGGCCTTCGTCGCCGGCTCGAAGCTCGAGTCTTCGTAGATCGGGCTGTCGGCCGGAATCTCGCCGAGGCCGAACGCGCCGCGCAGCACACGCTCGAGGCGCTGGGCGTCGTCGAGCTCTTCTTCCCTGATGAACGCGACGAGCGCTTCGCGGAGCACCCTGCCGCCGTATTCGACGTCGACGGTGAGAATGCCCTGCTCGAGCAGTGAGACGGCCTTCACCGAGTCGAACGGCACGACGAGGGTGCGCGGCTGCCCGGCGATGGGCGAGGTGAAGTCGAGCCGCAGGCTGTACGTGGCGAAGTTGGCGACGAAGCGGCGCTGGCGCTTTTCGTGACGCTCCAGACGCACGGTGCCGGAGAGCAGCGCCGCGCCGGCGGCGAGCAGCAACGCGGACACCCAGCCTGAATCGACGATGAAGATCGCGCCGATGGCGAAGAGCAACGCGGAGATGCCTCCGAGCCAGATCAGCGTCGGCGTGAGCGTGCGCTTCGGCTTTTCCGTTTCGCCGATCAGCATCGACGGCTCGTACCGGAGCGACACGTCGCCCAGCCGCGATGGCGCGGTGTTCTCAGCGAGCGCTGTCTCGAAGCGGGCCACGCGCCCTACCGTAACGCGCGCCGCTATAAGGCGCGCATGAACGTGCGCCTCGCCGCCGTGATGTCAGTGCTGGTGGCCGCCGGTTGCGGCGAGAGCAAGGTCATGTGGCTCCTCGAGTCGTCGAGCGTGGTGTTCGACGAGACGAAGTGCACCGACGATTCCGAGTTCCGCAGTCTGTGGCCGCCGGCCACGGTGAGCACCGACGCCGGCGCCGTGTACCTCGCGTATGAGTACTCGGCAGATCACAAGACCGCGCGAGGCATGCACTGCCCTTCGTACAAGGTCGAAGACTGCGCCGCGTCGAAAGACCTGCCGCTCTTCACCGCGAAAGGCAGCACGTTGACGCGCCAATACGCGTTTCAGTTCACCGCGAACGCCGATGCGACGTGCACCGCCACCGGCAACGTCACCTTCACGCTCGCCGATCGCGGCGACACCATGAATGTCGGCGAGAAGACCGTGCTGACGCTGACCGGCGCGTGCACCACCGTCGAAGCTGACGCGCGCGCGCGTGCGCCCAACGGCCTCGGCGTCGACGGCTGCACGTTCACGCGGTACCTCGTGGGCACCCGCAACTGACGGTTACCTCTTCGTCGCCTCGAGCTGCGCGAGGAGCGTCTTCACCAGCGCCCGCACAAACTCGAGCGGAAGTTGCTTCTCCGGCGGGAAGGTGAGCCCACCCTTGCTCGTCTTGTAGCCCTCGACGAGCGCCCTCAGTTGCGGCACCACGCTGCCGCTGTGCGGGTAGTAGCCGCAGTTCTTGCCGAAGAACGCGAAGCCGGCCGCGACCTTGCCGCCCGGCAGGCGGAAGGCCGGCATCTTGTAGCTGATGGTCTCCTCCGCCTTCGGGAGCAGCTTGCGCAACTGGCCGCGCAACTTCGTGAGGTTCGCGCGCGCGATGGGGTTCTCGATGGCGCTCAGGTACTCGTCGATGGGCGTCCTGGTCGGCATGTTCGTGAATGCTACCGCAGTGGTCGCTGGCCACACGGCATCAAGACTTCGAAGAAAGAAGCCAAGCGAACGCACGCCGCGCTCCGCCTTCGCGAAGCCGCTGAACGTGTCTCGAAGAAGCCGGCGGCGACAAGGTGATCGAAGACGAGAAGCAGTCGATTCGCGCATTGCTCGCCATCGAGCGCCGCAAACAGCACATGACGAAGATTCACCGAACGATGCTCGACGACGGTATTCCGATGGCCGTCCCCGGAAGGTGCGTCGCCGAGTGGTGGGCGTGGGAGGACCGATTGGCGCGAAGAGACTCTGTCGTCCCTCCTGGTGGTTCACACCGATGGCGAACTGATGAAGCTCGCAGGCAAAGCGCTCGCCGCGGTTCCGGAGGCGACGACCATCGATGCGATCGTGATGGCGACCGCGGCGCTCCGAAGCGGAATGGTCTTTACGTCTGATGTCGATGACCTGACTGCACTCCAGCGGGTATTTCCGCGAGTGCGCTCGCTCGGAGACTAGCGGCGGCTGCGCGCCCAGACGCGGCCATCTTCTTCCTTCACCTCGAAGGTTTCGACCTTCACGCCTTGCGGGAAGAACGCGGTGCCGTCGCGAACGTCGAAGCTCCACGCGTGGAGCGGGCAGTAGAGGTGATGCCCCTGCAGATCTCCGCGGCCGAGCTCGCCGTTGCGATGCGGGCAGGTGTTGTCGATGGCGTAGGCGATGCCCTGCACCCGCACCACGGCGATGCAGCGGCCCTCGACGGTGACCACCCGCGGCTGGCCTTCGAGGAGCGCTGACGATTCGATCACCGGGACGAACACGCGCACGTTCTACGACGCTTTGAGCGTCGGGCCGATGGAATGCCTGCGGTGCGCACCTCGGGGAGGCACCGCCGGAGACGCGGTGTCGAAAAACCGTGCGGGCTACGGTTTTTCGACGGCGCGACGCGGGCGGGCATGAAGAACGGTTGCGCATCGCGCGGCTCGCGGTGAACTTCCCGCTCCATGAGCCTCACCGAGAAAGAACGCTCCGAGTTGTTCGATGCGCTGACCTGGGACGCCAAGCATTTCGGGCAGACGCTCGCGGAGACCGCCTACGCGCGCGGCCTCGCCGTCACCAGCAAGGACGACGGCTCGACCAGGCCGATCCCCATCACGGCGACGCCGGTCATCGTCGACGCCGAAGAGCTCGCGCGGAGGCAGCAGCTCGCGCAGCGCATCTCGTCGGCGACGCTGAAGATGTCGCGCGCGGTGCTCGCGTCCGAGGGCCGCCGCGAACTCGTCATTCATGGGCTGTCGCCGCTTGAGAAATCGCTCGCGGAGGCCACCTTCGAGAACCTCTCGACCCTCGTCACCACGCGCGTCGACTTCTTCGTCGGCGAGAAGGTCAACGCGCTCGAGGTGAACGCCACCATCCCCGCGATGCAGGGCTATTCCGACATCGCCGCCAATACCTTCATCGAGACCGTCGGGCGCCACTACGGCGCGCCCGATCACCTGCTCGCCAAGTGGATGGGGAACAACGGCAGCAACGCGCTCGCGCTCTACCGTTCGCTGCTCTCCGGCTACGCGAAGGCGCGCCCGGGCCAATCACCGACCCGCATCGCGATGCTGGTGCGCCGCAACGATGCGCAGCTCACGGAGCAGAAGTATCTCCTCGAGCGGTTCCGCGAATGGGGCGCCGAGGCCGACATCGTTCACCCCGATGAACTCAGCGGCACCGACGCGGTGGAAGCGAACGGCAAGAAGTACGACCTCGTGTACCGCCACCTCTTCGTGCGCCGCCTCGAGGAGCCCGACATGAAGGGCGCCGACTACGTGAAGGCGCTGCTCGCGGAACCGAACGGCACGCGCGCCGTCGTGCTCAACCCTCCCGCCTCGCAGGTCGAGGTGAAGGCGGTGTTCGCCCTGCTCTCGCAGGCGCTGCAAGACTCGCGGCTGCAACGCGAAGCGCGCCTCACCGAGCCGGAGCTCGAGGCCATCAAAGAAGCCGTGCCGTGGACGCGCCCGTTCCGTGGAGACGAGCTGCTCAAGAAGGTTCAAGCCGACCCCGATCAATACGTTCTCAAGCGCAGTTGGGACTACGGCGGCCGCGCGGTGTTCGTCGGCAAGACGCGCGGAGAACCCGGTTTCGCCGAGCGCACGAAGGCCGCGTACGGCGCCGCGTTGAGCTGGGAAGAGCTCTGCGCGCACGCCATCGCCGATGAAGCCGGCGGCGGTTTCGTGGTGCAGGAGATCGTCAACATCCACCCCGAGGAACACGTGCTGTGCACGGGGCCCGCGCAGATCCCCACGCAGCTGTTCGTCGACTTTTCGGCGTACGCGTCAGTCGGGCTCGACTCGCAACCGAAGTGGGGCGGCGTGTGCCGCGGGTCGATCTCGCACATCGTGAACATCGTCGGCGGAGGCGGAGTGATTCCGCTGCTGACGACCGATGTCGCGCGCTCGTTGCTGATGGCCAAGCGCGCCTGGGGTCGCTGAGTCACGTCTGCGGGCCGAGGCACGGCCGGGGTGAAGAGCCTTGCACTCCTCATTTCCCGGGAGTCCGCACCTGAAAATCGCCACGTTGCTCGGCTGCGGTTCGACGCAAGAGCTCACGCACCTCACCGGTGAACTGCGCGCGACTTCGAATTGCGATCAACAGAACGCCGGCTGTCGCAGCGACCTGCGCACGTGCGTCGGCGTGTGCAGCCATCTGAATCAGTCGCTTGCGCCGCCGACGATTGGCACGACGACGGAGGCCTGCGCGCCGACTGCGAGGCGGAGCATCGCGCGTGTCTGCGCACGGTCTTCACCGACGCGCACAATGACTTCTGCGAACAACACCTCGCCTGCCCTGCGCGCGGCTGACGGCGAGCTGCGCTGAACCCACGCCTCCGCTGCCAGCGTCTGCCGCTGCGTCGCCGAAATACCCACGGACCGGTGAGGAGTGGGTGGGGCACAGTTCTGCGCCATGAATTCACTCCTCATCGCCCTGTTGCTGAGTGCTGAGCCATTCACTGACGACGAGCTCACGCAGATGGCCGAATACAACGGCCAGGTGTCCGGCATGGCCGATCGCGCGGTCATCAAGGGGAAGATCCCCTGGTGTGACGGCCCGTTCCTCGGCGACCCGAGCTGGGATCGCGGGCGCATGCGCCGCTCCATCGGTACGCGCGTGCCCAACGCCGACGCGTTCGTGCAGCTCTGCGAACTGCAGGACGACCCGAGCTACCAGAAGGCCGCCGCCATCGCGGTTCAGAAGGTGATGAACGAGTACGGCGACAAGAAGCAGGCGCCCGCCATCGAGCGCATCAAGAAGTGGATTGTGGAGTGGAAGAACGAAAAAGACGGCGTGAAGCCGAGCGAAGACGCGCAGTACGCGTTCAACGAGAACTCGTTCAACGTCGCCAAGGCGATGCCGAATGTCGAAGAGGTGAAGCTCGGCTCCATCGATTGGTGTGACGGCATCGACGTCGACGACGACCGGTGGGACTCGAATCGCATCAGCCGCACGGTCGACGGGAAATACGGCATCAGCGGCACCATTCAGGGCGCCGCGCACCTCTGTCTGCGCAAGGACGACCCGACCTGGAAGCAGGAAGGCGTCTACGTCTTGCAGAAGTGGATCAACTGGACCGGTCAGTCGAAGGCCGACGCCATCAAGTCGATCAACGCGCGCGCGAAACCCGGCTTCGAAGAGCAGCAGAAGTCGCTCTGCAAGGCGCTGGAGCTCGACCCCGAGGCGTCGGGCGGTGAGGCGGTGTTCGGCAAGGCGAAGCTGGCGTTCTTCGGTTGCTCGAACGACCTCCAGCCCGAGTGGCAGGAACGCAAGGTGGTCGACGATCTGCGCTTCTACCTCGACCCGCTCGCCGAGATGCCGAGCGAGATCATCCGCGCGACGTATCTGTTCAGCGCGGTCTCGAACGTGAGCGAGTGGCCCGAGACGTTCCCCTCGAAGAGCGCGTTCGATAACACGCCGATCCTCCGCTACGCGGTCGCGCAGCGTGACTTCACGCAGCTCGATGAAGCGGCGCTCTACAAGGAACTGAGCAGCGCTCCGTACAACGAGGCCGCGCGCGTGATCGCCAACGAGAACCTCGCGCGCCTCCGCTACACGTCGAAGCGCTACGCCGAGCTCGTCGAGAAGATGACGAAGAAAGACGAAGACCTCGCGCAGGTGCTGGTGAAGGCGCCCGCCGCCGGAGCCGCCGCGTGGGACAAGGCCGCCGCGCAGTGGAAGGCCGAATTCGCGCGGTCGAACGCGTTCGAGCTCAAGCTCGGTCAGCCCTCACGCAAGGCGCTCAACGGCTGCATGAAGGAGCTCAAGCCCGATCTGCAGAAGCTCATCAAGTCGTTCAAGTCGACCGACTACAAAGAGATCATCGCGAAGCTCTCGACCGATCTCGCCGCGGGGCTGCTGCTCAGCCGC
>JBEHYH010000119.1:0-13961 GCA_048498275.1 Myxococcota bacterium
AGCGCGCCCTGGTTCGCGAAGAGCTGCTTGTGCATCTCCCAGAACTTGCCCTGCGCGTCGGCGCACATCGCGGCCTCGGCGGCCTTCGGCGCGTTCTCGTGGAACGAGAGGGGGAAGTGGCGGAACACCAGGCGCACCTTGCCGGCGTACTTCTCCATCACCTGGGTGACGGTGCCTTCGGCGCGGCTGCAGAACGGGCACTGGAAGTCGGAGAACTCGACGATGGTGATCTTCGCGTCCTTCGGGCCGCGCTCGGGGCCGATGGCGGCGACCTGCACGCGCGGCTCCTCGGGCTCCTTCAGGAGGTTCTCGTAGTTCGCCTTCTTCTTGAGGTCGCCGAAGATGGTCATCGCCGCTTCGCGCTGCGCATCGCGCTGGATGAAGGCGATGATCTGGTCGTGCATCGACTCGACGGTCGCGTCGGGCGGCATGCGCGCCTTGTTCTCTTCGAAGACCTTCTTGATCTCTTCGTCGCTCGGCTTGGGCAACTTGGCTTCGAGCTGGCCCTTGATCCACTGGTCTTCGGTCTGACCGGCCTTGGCGGCCTCGGCCTTCACCAGCGACTCGATGACGATGCTGTCGATGGTCTGCGTGCGGATCTCGTACTTCTGCTTCTCGAGATCGCGGAGCTGCTTGCCGGCCTTCGCCTCGACGTCTTTGAGGGTGATGTTCTGGCCGTTGTACTTGGCGACCACGGTGTTCGGGTCGTCACCGCCAGCGGCCGCGGCAGCCGGCGTCGCGGGCTTGCTGCAGGCAGACAACACCGTCAACACCGCGACGAGGGAGAATTTGAAGGTCTTGAGCATGGCGCGGCGCTTAGGCCACGCGGCGCCCCTAATCAACGGTCAGAACGGCGCGTCTTTGAGCTCGTCGTCGTTACCGGTGCGTCGCGCCGCGCCCTTCTTCACCGGTTTCACCCGTTCGAGCGGCACCGAGATCGACGAGTCGGCCTCGAAACGCACCTTGCGTGAGACCGGCGCGAAGTCCCGCAGCTCGAAGCGGAACTCCGCCACCGTGCCCGGCGTGCGCGTCAGCGCCAGCGGCGTGGTGCCGAGCAGCACATCGCCTTCGTAGACCTCGGCCTGCGGAGGTTCGCTCTGCAGCGTGAGCTTCACCGGCTGCTCGGGAACCACCGTCGGCGGAACAGGAAGCGGCGTCGGCTTCACCACCGGCTCCGGCGGAGTCAGCGGCGTGGTGCGACCGTTCAAAGCGAGCAACGCCACGCCGAGCGTCACCATGGCCATCACCGCGAGCACGATGATCGGCGCGCGATTGGGTCGAACGGCCGCGAGCTCCGCGGGCATCGGCGTCGAATCAACCGTCTCGAGTGCCTTGATCACGGCGCCCATCGATTGCGGGCGCTTCGCGACTTGCTTCTCGAGCATCTGAAACACCAGCCGCTCGAGCGCGCGAGGCACCTCGCCATGCACCGACGTGAGCGGCGGCGGCGCGGCGTGCACCTGCTTGCCCATCAATTCCGGCGCGGAGTCACCCTCGAACGCCGGCTTCCCCGTGATCAATTCGTGGAGGATCAACCCCAGCGAATACACGTCAGACCGCGCGTCGACCGGTTCACCGCGCGCCTGCTCGGGCGGCATGTATTGCGGCGTACCGACGACCGCGCCGACGGCGGTGAACACGGCGGTCTGGCCTCCGGTGATCTTCGCGATGCCGAAGTCGAGCACCTTCACGAAGTCGGGCTGCCCCGGCTTCTGCACGAGCATCACGTTGTCGGGTTTGAGATCGCGATGAACGATGCCCACCGCGTGTGCCGCGCTCAACGCCTGCGCGATCTGCGCGCCGATGTGCACCACGCGATCGAACGGCAGCGGCCCGTCGCGGCGCACCTTCACCAGCGTCTTGCCGTCGACGAACTCCATGACGAAATAGAAGCGCCCGTCAGGCATACGCCCGAAGTCGGAGATGTCGACGATGTTCTGCTGACCGATGCGCGCGCTGGCGATCGCCTCACGTTTGAAGCGCGCGACGAACTCCTTGTCGTCCGACAGCGCGGGCAGCATCACCTTGAGCGCGAGCGGCTTGTGCAGCTCGACGTGCACCGCGCGGTACACCTGGCCCATGCCGCCGGTGACCAGCCGCTTGAGAATCCTGTAGCGGCCGTCGATCACCGTCTCGGGCTGCAGCTCTTCACTCACCGCGGCGAGCGAATCACCCGAACGCGTGCGCGCGCCGGCGGCGATGCCGGTGTCACGCACCGCGAGCACCACACCTCCCACGCGCAACACGTCGCCCGCGCTCAGTCGCTCATCGGCGATCGCCGCGCCGTTGATCGCCACCGAACCGGAGTTCAAGACATCGCGAACCCACCACTGGCCGCGTTCGTCCTTGAGAATCTCCGCGTGTTCGGGCTGCACCAGCTCGGGAGCGAAGCGCACCTGACAGCGCTCGCCGGAACCGATGAGAAAAGTCTTCGAGGGGAAGGCGAGCACCCGGCCGCTGTCGGGGTTTTCCAGCACGAACTCGAGCTCGGCCGCCATGGCGGCGGAACTTACGCCGCGGAAGGCGCGAACGCGGGGAGTTCGTCGAGCTCCATCTGACCACTGGCGGTGTCGCGCAGCCGCGCGGTCACCAGCTCGTAGCTCGAGGGATCAGCCAGAACCCGGGCGACCAGCTTCTGATTCAGAGCGTGCCCGGTCTTGTGCACGGTCAACGCGCCCAACACCGGAGCTCCAAACGTCGCGATATCGCCGAGCGCGTCGAGCAGCTTGTGCCGCGCGAACTCGTCGGGGTACCGCAGGCCTTCAGGGTTCAAAATCGAGAAGTCGTCGACCACCACCGCGTTCGCCACCGAGCCACCGCGGGCGAGGCCCATGGCGCGCAGCTTGTCGACGTCACGCAGGAACCCGAACGTGCGGGCACGGGCGATCTCGCGGAGGAAATGCGTCGCGTCCTTGAGCTCCAGCGTCGCGCGCTGATCGCTGATGAGCGGGTGCTTGAAGTCGATGGTGCAGTCGATCTTCAGCCCGCGCGATGGAGCCAGCGTGGCGCTCTTGTCGCCATCGGTCACGGTCACGGCGCGCTTCATCACCAGAAAGCGACGGCCTTCGCCTTGACGGCGCGAACCGGCTTCGACCATCGCGCGCACGAACGGCTCGGCGCTGCCGTCGGCGATCGGCACCTCAGGCCCGTCGATCTCGATGCGGAGGTTGTCGATGCCCAGGCCGACGATCGCCGCGAGCACGTGCTCGACCGTCGAGACCTTCACGCCATTGACGCCCAGCGACGTGGCCAGCGAGGTGTCGACGACGTTCTCGGAGCGCACCGCGATGACGGGCCGGTTCGGCAGGTCGACGCGAACGAACGCGAGGCCGGAGTTCACCGGAGCAGGCACCAGACGCAGCGTGACGCTGGTTCCGCTGTGGAGCCCCACGCCCTCGAACGTCACCGTTCGCTGCAACGTCCTCTGCTCGAAGTCCCCTGCCATCACGTGCTTCGCGCTCCAGTGCGCGCCGGTGAATCCGACGCGACGCAGCGCATTGAGCAACACATATGCCAGAAACGTGGCGCGTCAAACCTTTTAAATCCAACACGTTACAGGAATGGAGCGCCGATGCTCCATCTGGAATTTGGAAGTCGTGACAAGACTGGCGGTGTTCTGAGGCGCAGCGCGTCGCAGTCTTTAGAAGAGATCGCCCTGCGAATCGCGCCGCGGCGCGGCCTTGCCGAAGTACTCGTAGGCGTGGAGCGTCGCCATGCGGCCGCGCGGAGTCCGGTGGATGAAGCCCTCCTGCAGGAGGTACGGCTCGTACACGTCTTCGACCGTGTCGCGCTCCTCTCCGACGGCCGCGGCGATGGTCTCGACGCCCACCGGCCCGCCGCCGAACTTCTCGATGATGGTGAGCAGAATGCGCCGGTCCATCGCGTCGAGGCCCGAGGCGTCGATGTCGAGCCGCTTGAGCGCGCTGTCGGCGAGCCCGCGCGTCACCACGCCCTGCCCTTCGACCTCGGCGAAGTCACGCAGCCGGCGCAGCAGCCGGTTCGCGATGCGCGGCGTGCCGCGAGCGCGAGAAGAGATCTCCTCGGCGCCTTCCTTCTGCAGCCGCACGCCGAGAATCTGCGCGCTGCGGGTGACGATCTTCTGCAGGTCAGCCGGCGTGTAGAAATCGAGGCGTTCCTGAATCTGAAACCGATCGCGCAGCGGCGAGGTCAGCAGCCCGGTGCGCGTGGTGGCGCCGATGAGCGTGAACGGCGGCAGATCGATCTTCATCGCGCGCGCGGCCGGGCCGGTGTCGATGGTGATGTCGAGCCGGAAGTCCTCCATCGCCGGGTAGAGGTATTCCTCGACGGCCGCCGAGAGCCGGTGGATCTCGTCGATGAACAGCACGTCGCGCGGCGAGAGATTCGTGAGGAAGCCGGCGAGATCGCCCTTCTTCTCGAGCGCCGGGCCTGAAGTGACGTGGAGGTTCGCGCCGAGCTCGGTGGCGATGATGTGCGCGAGCGAGGTCTTGCCGAGACCCGGTGGGCCCGAGAACAGGCAGTGATCAAGTGACTCACCGCGCGCCTTCGCGGCCTTCACGTACACCTTGAGCTTGTCGACCACGCGCGACTGGCCGACGTATTCGTCGAACGTCGCGGGCCGCAGACTCTGTTCGAGGCGCTGCTCATCGGTGGCAACGTCAGGCGTGAGCGGGCTGTCGTCAGTTCTCCGTGTCATCGGGGCGGCGGCCTTCTAGCATGCCGCGAATGCGAACCTGGCTGTGCGTTGTCGCGATCGTTTCGTCCGGCTGTGTGCTCCCGAGATCCATGATGCAGATGCAGATGGCGGCGCCGGTCGGGCGTGGCGCCACTGACGTCTCGTTTGCGACCGGCGTGATGTACGGCGCGCAGACCGACCCGCGCTTCATCGAAGACGACGGCACCGGCAATGAGATCAAGACCGAGCGTCAATCGACCGCGTTCGCCCTGCCCGGCGTCGAAGGCAACCTGCAGTACGGGTTCAACGAGAACGTCGCGTTCAACCTCCACGGGTCGCTCGGAGGTCTGCAGCCGGGTCTGAAGATCACGGTGAACGACGCGAAAGACGACGCGCACTTCGCGTTGCTGCCGCAGATCGCGTTCGGCTACGGCTCGACGACTTCAGCCATCAACACGTATTCGGTCGATGGCATCAAGAACTCGGGCTACCCGACCATCAACAACACCTTCAGCTTCCTCGGCGGGTTGCGCCTGATGGTGTCGCACAAGTCGGGCTTCTACGCGGGCGTCGCCTACGACTTCACCTACAACCGGCAGTTCACCAAGGTGACCTCGAAGGCCACTGACGGCACCGACAACACGTTCGACACCGACACCATTCATCAGACGGTCGCGCACAACATCGGCATCAACATCGGCTTCGACGTGAAGATCGGGTGGTTCCACATCCGCCCTGAAGTCGCGGTCGCGATCACGCCGGGCATCGGGCAGACCCGCACCGTCGCCACGCCCGACATCTCCAACACCAGCAACGCGAGCGGCGGTTTCGGGTGGGCGATCTTCCCGGGGTTCTCGTTCGGCGTGACCACTCCGCGGCGCGAGCTGACGAAGGACGAAGAAGAGGCCGAAGCCGAAGCGAAGAAGGCTGAGCAGCAGCGCCTGCGGCGGATGCGCAACACGCGCCGCGGCATCCAGAACGATGACGACGACAGCGACAAGCACGCCGACGACCCCGATGACGACGACGACATCGACGACGCGCCGAAGAAGAAGAAGAAGAAGGCGTTCGACGAAGACGAGTGACGCGTGAAGGTCGAGGTCTCGGTCGAAATCGCCTTCCCCCGGGAGCGCGTGTTTCGCGCGTACCGTGACGACCTGCCGAAGCTCGTCGGCGGTCTCGTGAACGTGAAGGAGATCATCGTCACTTCGCGTGTCGAAGACGCGGGCGTGGTGAAGCTCGCGAGTCTCTGGCGCGCCAATGCCGACGTGCCGTCGATGGCGAAGCGCTTCGTACCGGAATGGATCGAGTGGGACGACTTCGCCGACTGGAACGAGGCGGCGTTCACCGCCACGTACCGCACGCGATCGCGGCTCTACCCGCCGGCGCTCGATTCACGCGGCGGCATTTCGTTTCATGAGAGCGCCTCAGGCACGCGGATGGACGTGCGCGGCGAGTTGAACTTCGACGCGTCGAAGGTGCCGGGCGTACCGCGCTTTCTGGTGAGCACCGCCAACCCGTTGATCGAACGGTTCCTCGTCGGGCAGATCACGCCCAACTTCCTCGGCATCGCGAAGAGCCTCGAACAGTACCTGCGCGCCTAGAAACTCCCGGCGACGCCGAGGCCCAGCCCCATCGGCACCAGGTTCCACGTCAGCGGAGGCCGTTTGTCGCCGTGCCGATACAGCGACAGCGCGTCGATGAGGCCCGTCGGCGTCGTCAGAATCGTCGCTTCACCCGCGGGCGCGCCGAGCCCGAAGTTGAGGCCTGCCGCGAGCCAGTGCTGGTACGCAAACCCGAGAATCAGCGCCAGCACCACGTTCACGCCGATGTTCGTCGCGTGCACGTACCAGCGGGTGCTGTCGTATTGCGCCTTCGCTCCATCGATGAGGAGCCGTTCACCTTCGGCGATCAGCGCGCACGTACTTTCCGGCGTCGCCGCGCCCGCGCGTTTCTGGAAATCGCCGCCCTTCGCGAGCTGCCACGGGTTCGCCGCGAAGATGAGGGGGATGCCGAGCGCCGAGGTGATCGCGCCCCAGTACCAGTCAGGCCAGTCCTGCTCCTTGAACGCCGGCATCACCGCGAGCTGGCCGATGGTCAGCACGCCGTACGTGAGGCCCCAGCCGAGCGACCATTTCTGCGAGGCGTCGGCCTGCTGCCCGAGCGTCGCCGCGAGAAAGTGGAGCCGCTCGTCGTCGCTCTTCGCCGACATCGACGCGCTCGCGGTGCCTTCAGGGCGCGGGCAATCAGCGGCCGAGACACCGGCCCGGAGCAGCAGAAGCATCGCCAGCGTTCTCATTGGCTCACCAGCTTACGCGTGCTCGCTCCCGGCACAGCACCGGAAGCGAGCCTTCAACGCACTTTCACCAGACCTGACAGTGCGCCGCGCCCGAACGCACCATCTTCGAGCCTTCGGAGCACTGGAACGCTTCGCGGAACGCATCGACGTTGCCGAGCGGCCCATTCACGCGCCAGAACGGCGGCGAGTGCGGGTCGACGGTGGCACGGCGCGCGGCTTCTTCAGGGCGAACCTTGGTGCACCACGCCTGCGCGATGCCGAGGAAGAACTGCTGCGAGTCGTTGAAGCGCGCGCCGCCGGCCGACGGGTGCGCCGCCTGCCACTTCACCATCGCTTGGTGCGCGAGCTTGATGCCGCCGAGGTCAGCGACGTTCTCGCCCAGCGTGAGGTCGCCCTTCACGTGCAGATCGTCGATGGCGACATAGCCGTCGTACTGATTCTTCACGCACGCGGCGCGCTCCACGAAGTTCTTGCCGCTCGCTTCAGACCACCAGTCTTTCAGGTTGCCCTGCGCGTCGAACTGCCGGCCTTCGTCGTCGAAGCCGTGGGTGATCTCGTGACCGACGACCATGCCCATCGAGCCGAAGTTCACCGGGTCGCTCGCGTCCTTGTTGAAGAACGGCGGCTGCAGGATGCCCGCGGGGAAGACGATCTCGTTCTTCTGCGGCTCGTAATACGCGTTCACCGTCGGGGGCGACATGAGCCATTCCGCGCGGTCGACCGGCTTGCCGATCTTCGCCAGCTCACGCGCGGTCTCGAAGCGGCTGGTCGCCAGCGAGTTGCCGAAGAACGACTTCCGATCGGTCTTGATGCTCGAGTAGTCGCGCCACTTGTCGGGGTAGCCGATCTTGTTGTTGCCGACCATCAGGCGCACCTTGGTGAGCGCGTTGGCGCGGGTGGCCTCATCCATCCACGCCAGGCCCGTGAGGTTCGACTCGAAGCTGCCCTGGAGCGCCTCGACCATCGCCAGCGCGCGGGCCTTCGATTCTTCGGGGAAGTAGCGGCGCGCGAACTCACGGCCCAGCGCTTCACCGAGCTCACCGTCGACGAACGCGACGCACTTCTTCCACCGCGGGCGGTCAGCCTTCGCGCCGGTGAAGTTCTTCGAATTGAAGGCGAACGCCTCGTCCTGGAACGCCTTGGGCATCGCGGGGATCGAGCCGCGCAGCACCACCCACGTCAGGTACGTCTTGAGCACGTCGGGCGGCGTCTCCTTCACCAGCGCCGAGAACTCCGTGAAGAACGCCACCGAGTTCACATTGATGGCGGTGAGGTCCTTCGCGCCGAGCGCGGTCAGGTACGCGCCCCAGTTGAAGTTGCCGGCCTGCGCTTCGAGGCCTTTGCGATCGAGCCGGTTGTAGAGCTTCTGCGGGTCACGGCGCTCGACCATGGTGAGCGACGCCTTCGCCAGCCGCGTCTCCAGCGCCATGATGTCGGTCGCGAACTTCTTCGCGGTCTCCGGCTTCTCACCGGCCAGCGTGAAGATGCGCTCGATGTACGCGACGTACGCCTCGCGCACGCCCTTCATGCGCGCGTTGTCTTCGGTGTAGTAGTCGCGATCGGGCAGCCCGAGGCCGCCCTGCTCGAAGCCGCCGATGACCTGCGTGGCGTCCTTGAGATCCTGCGTCGAACCGGCGCGGAAGAACGGCGCGTAACCCGACGCGTGCAGCGTGCCCACCGCCTTCGCGAGGTCGGCCGGTGTCTTCGTGTTGGTGTTCGCCGCGATGAACTTCTTCACTTCAGGCAGCGACTTCTCGAGCGCGGGCTCGTCGACGCAGCTCGCGTACACGTCACCCAACTGCTTCGCGAACGGAGTGCCCTCGGGGAGCTTGCTGGCCGCGGCCTCCTCGACGATGCCCTTGAGCGCCTCTTCGTTGCGCTCGGTGATGGTGGTGAAGCCGCGGCCGTAGACCGAACGGTCCGCCGGAATCTCGGTGGCCTTGAGCCAGCCGCCGCAGGCGTACTGGTAGAAGTTGTCACAAGGGTCTGCGCCGAAATCCATCGCGACCTCGCTCAAGCCCGCCGGCATCGGCTTGCTCATATCGGCGATGAACTTCGCGACCGCCTTCGGCTGTTCAGCGGCGGGAGTCGGTTCGGGACGTTTCGCGGCCTCCTGCGTCGCGCACGACGCCAGAAACAAGGCACCAAGAATCTGCTTCTTCACGGGAACTCTCCTCTGAAAAAGAAAACCAAAACCCTCTCCCTTCGCCCGAAAGCGAAGAGAGAGGGGTCATGAATCAACTCAGGAAATGTGCCGCAACAATTACTTGCCGCCGAGCATTCCCTTCTTCAGATCTTCGGTCGCCGGGCTCTTGCCGATGAAGCAGCCGAACAGCGCATCGGCGAAGTCTTTGCCTTCAGCCGAGAATTTCGTGGAGCCCCCTTCGACCGTCGTGCCCTTGCCCGGCTCGTAGGTGATGGTGAGGCTGGCGCCCTTCTTCACCTCGGCGAACGTCGCCATCATCTTGTCGAGGCGCTCCTTCAGCTTGGAGACATCGCCGTTGTAGTTCTTCTCCATGCCCGCGCGGATCGACTCTTCGAGCTGCG
Source organism: Myxococcota bacterium (assembly GCA_048498275.1). GTDB lineage: Bacteria > Myxococcota > Myxococcia > Myxococcales > Myxococcaceae > Archangium_A. Next base: position 9,501 of record JBEHYH010000119.1, read on the forward strand.
ACTTGGTGACGTCGCGCAGCATCGTCATCTGCACGCGGCGGGTGGTGTCAGCGCCGAGGATCGCCGCGCCGTCATTCGACTTCGACTCGAGCCACATCGACGCCACGTAGACCTTGAAGAAGATCTTCACGCGCAGGCCCTGGCCGTTGAGCACCAGCGTCTTGTCGCCGACCTTGATCGAATCTTCGACCTTCACGCCTTCGAGTTCGGCGGCGAGAGCAGGGAGGGCGAGCAAGGCAGCGACGAGTGCGAGGCGTTTCATGATGACTCCTTGGTGAGGGGTTAACCGTTGGACTGCGCGAACTTCTTCATGAACGAGACGAGCGTCTCGATGTCTGTGACGGAGACCGCGTTGTAGGCAGAAACGCGAATACCTCCGGTGCTGCGGTGGCCTTTCAGGCCGATCATCTTTTCCTTCTTCGCTTCGGCGACGAACTTCGCGTCGAGCTCTTCCGACGGAGTGCGGAAAACGATGTTCATCACCGAGCGCGACGCCTTCTCGACCGGCGCTTTGTAGAAGCCGCTCATCGCGTCGAGCGCGCCGTAGAGCGCATCAGCCTTCGCGCGATTGCGCTTCTCCATCGCGGGCAGCCCACCTTCGGCGTCGACCCAGCGCAGCACGTTGCGCGCGAGGTAGATCGCGAGCGTCGGAGGCGTGTTGTACAGCGAGTCGTTCTCGAGGTGCGTCGCGTACCGGAAGATTTTCGGGATGTCCTTGCGGCCGTGTTCCAGAAAACTCTTCTTCGCGACCACGACCACCACGCCTGACGGGCCGATGTTCTTCTGCGCGCCCGCGTAGATGAGGTCGAACTTCGAGACGTCCGTCGGGCGCCACAGAAAGTCGGAGCTCATGTCGCAGACGTGCGGCACCGAGCCCGTGTCGAGGTGCGTGTGGAACTGCGTGCCGTAGATCGTGTTGTTCGACGTGGTGTGCACGTAGCGCGCATTCGGGTCGATCGAGACCTCGCTCTGCTTCGGCACGCGCGTGTACCTGCCGTCGGCGTCACGCGTGCTCGCCGCCACGCGCGCGGTGCCGAGAATGCTCGCTTCCGAGAGCTGCTTCTCGCTCCACACACCGGTCATCACGTAGTCGGCGCTCGCGCCGGGCGGCAGAAAGTTCATCGGCACCAGCGCGAAGTGCGTCGACGCGCCGCCGGTCATCCACAACACCGCGTGCGAATCGGGGATCCCGAGGAGCTTGTGCAGCAACTGCGTCGCCTCCGCGTGCACCTTTTCGTAGGGCTTGTCGCGGTGCGATTGCTCCATGATCGACATGCCCGTGCCTTCGAAGTCGAGGAGCTCGTCGCGAGCCAGTTCGAGTGCAGGCAACGGAAGACCGGCGGGACCAGCGCTGAAGTTGATCGCTCTCATTTCTCGCGGCGGACCTTACCGGCACGCTCAAAGAAATTGAGGCAGAAGTTCACTTTCGAGAACGCGTCGATGAACAGAGGGCTAAAACCCCTGAGCTGGATGTCTCTGCTCGAAGTCGCTCAGCGCCGCGCGGTCGTCGTCACCGGCAAAGGCGGAGTCGGCAAGACGACCATCTCCGCGGCGCTCGGGCGCGCGTGGGCGAAGCGCGGCAAGCGGGTGCTCATCGCCGAGATCGTTCCGCATGCCGACACGCCGTCACAGTTGCAGACCGCGCTCGGCGTCGTGGCGCCGACCGAAGAACCCGCGCGCGTCGCACCGAACCTTTCACTCACGCTGGTGACGCCGCCGATCGGACACCTGCGTTTTCTGCAAGACGCGTTGCCGATCAAGCTGCTCGCCGACGCGGCGATGAAGAGCGCGGGGCTGCGCCGGTTTCTCACCGCGGCGCCCGGGTTTTCAGACATGGGCGTCTTGTATCGCCTGCTCGATCTGATGAAGCGCAAGCGCTCGGACGGCAGCGACGAGTACGAGATCGTGGTCGTCGATTCGCCCGCGACCGGCCACGCGTTGGCGCTCGCGCAGATCCCCGAATTTCTCGCCAAGGTGATCCCCGCAGGGCCCATCGCGCGCGTCGCGAAAGAAGGCATCGCGATTCTCACGAACCCGGCGATCACCGGCTGCGTGATCGTGACGCTGCCTGAAACGCTGCCCGCGACCGAAGCGCTCGAGCTGAAGAAAGGTCTCGAGGGTCACAAGCTGAGCGTGTCGGCGATCGTGGTGAACCGCGTGCCGAATGACCCCTTCACTCCCGAAGAGTGGAGCGAGATCGACGCGCTGCCTTCGAACGTGCTCGGGCTTCGCGAAGCCAGACGCATTCATCGCGCGCGTGAAGCGTTGAATCTGCTGCCGGGCGCGGTGCGGTTGCCTGAAGTCGATGAAGCGCCGGCGAGCGCCCTGGAGAATTTCCTGTGACGTCACTCGCGCAGCTCGCGGCGACAAAAAAAGTGATCGTCTGCTGTGGCGCGGGCGGCGTCGGCAAGACGACGACCGCTGCAGCACTCGCGCTCGCCGGAGCACGCGCTGGCCGTCGGGTGCTGGTGCTCACCATCGACCCCGCGCGACGGCTCGCTCAGGCGATGGGCCTCGCTGAACGCATGCGCGAACCTGCGGCCGTTTCGCGCGATCGTCTCGAGAGCATCGGCATCACCAAAGGCACGCTCGACGCGTGGATGTTGAACCCCGACGTCGTGTTTCAAAGCCTCGTGAATCGCATGGCGTCGACGCCTGAACAGGCGAAGCGCATTCTCGAGAGCCGCTTGTTCCGCCACTTGAGCGAGCTCGTCGCCGGCATGCAGGAATACACGGCCGCCGAAGCGCTCTACGACTTCTCCACGAGCGGCCGTTACGACCTCGTGGTGCTCGACACGCCGCCCGCGCGCAACGCGCTCGATTTCCTCGAAGCACCGGGCAAGCTCGCGCGCTTCCTCGACGAACGCATCCTCTCGCTGTTCCTCCCGTCGAAGACCAAGGGCCTCTTCAAGAAGGCGGGCGAGCTCATCGGCAGCGTCTTCAATCGCGTGTTCGGCGCCGAGTTCTTCGCGGAGATTCAGGAATTTCTCGGCGGCATGAGCGGCATGTTCGGCCCGATGCGCAGTCACGCAGAAGGCGTTCGCGCGTTGCTCACCGGTGATGATTCGTCATTCCTTCTCGTGACGAGCCCCGAACAGGCCGCGCTCGCCGACGCGCGCTACTTCCGCGATCGCATCACGTCGATGCACCTGCCGTTCGCGGGGTTCGTGCTCAATCGCAGTTGGGTGCGCACCGATGGCTTATCGACTCCCGAGGCCGTCGAAGCGAACGCGGTGATTCGCGCGAAGCTCGAAGCGCTCGCGCAGATCGAACTGGCGAGGTCGAAGCGCGACACCGGTCTGCTCGAACAACTCCGCGGCGAGGTGCCCGCCGGAGCGTTCGTGATCGCCGCTCCGTATCTCGGTGACGCCATCGAAGATCTCAAAGGTCTCGACGCCCTCGCCGCGGGCCTCGTCTGACGAGAACTTCCGAATTAAGACGCGCGCATGCCCCTCAAAATCGAAGATCTGCAGATCGGTACGGGCGCCGAGGCCAAGGCCGGCCAGAGCGTCAGCGTGCACTACACCGGCACGCTCACCAACGGCTCCAAGTTCGACTCCAGCCGCGATCGCCATGAGCCGTTCGAGTTCGCGCTCGGCGCCGGCATGGTCATCAAGGGGTGGGATCAAGGGATCGCCGGCATGAAGGTCGGCGGCCGCCGCAAGCTCACCATTCCGCCGGAGCTCGGCTACGGCCCGATGGGCTACCCGCCGGTGATTCCGCCGAACTCCACGCTCATCTTCGACGTCGAGCTCATCGAAGTCGGATGAACGAGAACGCGCTCAACGCGAACGTCGGCCATCGCCTGCGCGCGCTCCGGTTGTCGAAGAACATCAAGCAGGCCGATGCCGCGCGCGAGCTCGGGGTCAGCCCCGCGTATTTGAACCTCATCGAGAAGGGCAAACGCGTGACGCCCTTCCCGTTGTTGTGGAAGGCGCTGCGCTTCTTCCAGGTCGACCCGGAAGCGTTCATGGGCGAGCTCGGTGAAGGCCGCGTCGACGAAGCGCTCGCGAAGCTGCTCGACGAGCCGCTGCTGAAGACGCTGAACCTCGACCCCGATTCGCTGCAGTCGTTGTCCGCCGAGCCGAAGCTCGCCGGCACCGTCGCGGCGCTCTTCAACCTCTACAAGAACACGCGCTCGCAGCTCGAGAACGTGATGGCGCAGCTCTCGAGCGAAGAGCGCGGCCGCGTACCGTCGACACCGCAGGAACCGCGCCTCGACTATTCGCCGTTCGACGAGGTCACCGACTTCCTGCAGGACCACGAGAACTACTTCCCCGAGCTCGAAGAAGAGGCCGAGGCGCTGCTGCGCGACTTCTCGGCCGATCGCATCGTCAGCTCCGGCGCGTTGATGAAGATGCTGGAGTCGCGCTTCGGGATCGCCACGCGCATCGCCGAGGCGCCCGAGGGCAGCTCGGTGGTCCGCAGGCTCTCGCTCGAAGAAAAGGTGCTCGAGCTCTC
>JBEHYH010000120.1:0-13914 GCA_048498275.1 Myxococcota bacterium
GCAACATCACGATCACGTGTGGCAACACGCCGGCCGCCATCGAGCAGACCCTCACGGTGAAGGCGCTCCTCGACCAGGTCGGCTTCAACACCACGGTGCGATTCGTATAAACACTGCCGGCGGCGTAACTCAGGATATTGGAACTGAACGCTGGCGACAACTTACCGGGGTTCAAGGTCAGGCCAATCAAATCCGCCGGCGTGGGCAAAATAGGGGCCGTCACCACCCCAATCGAACCGTCCTCCGCCAGCCGGTTGGTCCAAGCCAGGCCCGCTGCGGGAACCGCCGGTGAAATCACCAACGCCCCGCAATTGACGAGCGGTTGATTGAAAAACTGGAATCGGTCGCCGGCAACCAAAACCGGTCCGGCATTGGAAACTTCGGTGACGAACATGTTCTCGCCATCGAGCTTCGGCAGCGTCTTCTGTTCGACCATCAGCTCGACGAGGTCGGCTTCCATGTAGTTCTGGAAGAGCTCCTTGAGACGATCACGGTCTTTGCGCGCGAAGAGCCGCTCGTAGCTGGTGGCGAGAATCGACGCGACAGTGCCCGCGAGGCCCGGCATCGCGGAAAGCACGTGCTGACCGGTCGCGACGAGGAAGCTGCCGGTGACGAAGAAGAACCCGACGTACAGCAGCACCGGCCAGCCGATGTCGACGAAGGTGTTTCGCACGACGAGCACCAGCATCACCGAGAAGAACGAGACGAAGAACGAGAAGAGCAGCGAGAGCCAGAACGGCGCCGCGATGATGAAGTTGTCATGCAGCAGGTTGTCGAGCGTCGCCGCCTGCTTCACGAGCCCGGGCACGGCCTGTTCGAGCGGCGTGGCCTTGGAGTCACCGGTGCCCACCGCGATGCCGCCGACGAGCACGATCTTGTCCTTGAAGATGGCCGCTTCGGGGTCTTTCGAGATGTCGCCGTCGGGGCAGACCTTCTGCTCCTTGCCTTGACAGAAGAGGTACCGGCCGACGACTCCCCCGAGCGGAATCATGGTGAAGCGGTCGGCGAGCCTGCCGCCGTAGTTGATCTCCGCGGAGCCGTCCTTGTTGATGCGCACCTTGCGCTCGCCGATGGTGAGAACGCCGGGCGCGATGGCGACGTGCTTGGCCTTCTCGAGCGCGGCGAGCGTCAGCACCGGCAGCGTGGCGTAGGTGTTGTTGCCGTCGGTGAACGCGAAGCTGGTGCGGCGCAGCTTGCCGTCTTCGTCTTCTTCGCCGTTGGCGGCGCCGAAGAAGTCAGCCGACTCGAGCAGCGCGGGGAGCGAGGCCATCGGGTACTCGGGGAGTTCCTTGTCGTTCACCTTGTCGAGCACCGTGGGGAACTGCGGCGCCTCGAGCCCCGCGGCGAACTCGACGGGCACCGAGTACGCGAGCGCGGCCCATTCGAGGCGCTTGTCGGCGAGGAACTTCACCGCCGCGGCCTGTTCTTCAGGCGTCGGGTCTTCGGGGAACTCGCCCTCGGGCACCTCCTTCTTCGGCGGCTCCGGCATCTTGCCGAGCGGGCGTTCGAAGTTGGGGCGCTCGATTTTCGGCAACGGCGGCGCGGTGGCCGACGTGTTGAAACTCAGGACCAGCGGCACGGTCGATTCATCGAGCGCGTCGGCGAACGCACGATCGCCGGTGCCGTCGCTCGACTGCTCGTTCATCACCATGTCGAAGGCCACGGCCTTCGCGCCGGCTTTCGAGAGGTAGTTGTAGAGGTCGGCCCAGACGACGCGATCGAACGGGAGGTTCGAGCCGTAGCGCTGACGCAGGAGCGGACTGTTGGAGACCTCGGTCATCGTCGAGTCGTCGAGCGCGACGATGATGACGTCTTCGGAGTGCACGAGCTTGCCGAGCCCGAACTCCGACTGGAGGTATTTGAGCGCGTCGCGCTTGGGGAGCGTGAAGGCCTTGAGACCGTCGTCGTACGCGCCGCGCTCGTCGTCGGAGATCTCCATGACGTCGAACTCCCACCAGACCGCGGCGAACGCGGTGGCGACCCAGGAGAGCAACAGCATGAGCCACCAGCTGCGGGTGAATCGAAGGCGGATCAGCTCAAGTGCCTGACGCATCGGGGGCGTGACCTTATGCGGTCACGCCCGACAGACACGTCAGAAATGCCACAACGTCACGACCTACTGCGGGCAGATGCCCGGCCAGTTCGTCGGGAAAAGGCCACTGGGATTGGCATCGTCGTTGCCAGCGTTTCCCATGGACCGTTGGTATTTAGGCCAGAGGCCTCGCAAACGGGCTCCATCGACAACAATCGCTTGCACTACTCCGTCGCGCCAAGCGACATACAACACTGCAGTATCTCGGGCGGCCCCCGGTTTACTGTTGCAGCCAAACCCAGGATGCGCTCGGACGGAACTTGAGGTTCGCAATGGCGCACTCCAAGGCAGCGCTGGTCCATCTCGGTCAAACGCCAACAGGGTTCCAGTGTTAGAGACTGCATACCCCCACGCACTGGCGGACCCGTTTTCTGACTCCGTTAACACCGGAGATAGACTAAAGGTTTGACCTGCGGCACTGCCCACTGGAACCGAAGCGGAACCATCTGATGATGGATCGAAACTGACAATTGAATCACCGATGCCAACAAAGGCCTCAGTTTGTGACTCAACAGCGATCGCACCTTTCGCTACTGCCGATCCAAAATCCCATGACTTTGCAGTCCCACCTGGAGCGACTCGAACAATGTGCGGGTTTGCAAGCGCCGGATCTACGCCGGAAATCAAACTCTCTGAATCGATCGGAACCTGCGATGACGCACCACCTCCATCCAAACTCGAAACTGAGCCGACAACTGGGGACGCGCGAACTCCAGCTACGCGGACCAATCCACTCACCAATCCCTCGGTCAAAAAATGAGCAAAAGCACCACCGGAAGACGCCGACAAAACAACAGCATTTACCGGAGGCTCCGAAGCACTCTGATTGAGATCTGTTCGACCCGCAGCGTTGACCGATGCATTGGGGCCATTCGCGCTGTCAAAGTGAAGTAACCGACCGTATGTGGTAGCAACTACGCCGTTCGTCGCAGACAAAGCTGCGACCTGATCTCCATCGGTCCGAACCAATGCCGGGGCAACGAATGTCTGCTGAGTTGAATTCGCCTCAGCTTCCGCCAACCCACTGGGCGTCATCGTCAACAGATCGAAAGCATGAAGCCGCCCCTTTGGATTTCCAGATACGTTTGCATTATAACTAACATAGGCAAAAGTAGTATCTGCCGATCCGTTCATTGAAGACGCCGCTCGAGCAATCGCGATTCCTTGTACCGCCCCCAAACTGAGGCCTAAGCCGGCGTCAGCGCCTTCACCAGTCACAGAATTCAACCGATAGCATTCACCGGTCGTGCTGGAATCGGAGGTACACACGGCAATCCAGCCTTCAGGGCTAACAGCAGGGGTCGCAATAACCGCAGTCGGGACCTTGGACTGCCAACGAATGCGGGTCAACCTGAGCTGTTGCTCATCAACAACCGTCGAATAGCCTGCGCGGTCGAACACCGTTGCAGTTAGTGAAACTCCGGCGTCGATATAAGGAAATGATGGTTTCGAGAAGTCCATCACGTAGCACGGACCTGCGTCGGTGCAGCCAGCATCAGCCAGCGCAAGCGTCGCGTCACCGAGCTTTACGAACGTGGCGTTGAGATCGAGCGGTTCAGACGCAGCGAGTTGCAACAAAACAACGTCGTCTCGCTGGAAGTAGTTCGTCATGGTCGGAATCGTGGCGCTTGGCGCTTCGCCGTCGCAGTCAAACGACGAACTCGCAGTCAAGCCGGCATCCGCAAGGGTTGCCGACCACTCAATATGTTTGAGTGCACCACAAGCACCGAGTCCATACGGATATTGGTAGATGCCTGCCGCCGCATCAATGAGCGGTAAATCTGTATCCGAACCATCAATCACACCATTCAGCGTCAGGGGGAACGGACCGCCGTCGGGCCGACCGGCTGTGCGGACAAGGGCGACGGTGAGATTGAGGGTAGCAGCCTCCTGATAGAAGCCCGCATCCGGACCGATGATGTCGATTCGAGCGAAGTCGGGGCATGGAATCAGATCACACGGATTGCCTCCATCGACGCCGCCGTCATCACCGCCATCTTGAGTGCCGCCGCCGGTCGCAGTTCCACCCCCTGAACCACCTCCGCTGCCGCCGCCTGAACCGCCGCCGGTTTCACCACCCGGCGCGAGACAGAAACCGCTCGGCGTGCACGTCGCACCGCCCTCACACGGGTGCTCCGCGTCACACGTCGCGAGACCGAACGTGCAGCCAGACAACACGACACAAGACAACGCAATCAGTTGGATGCGCATGACTTAGAACTCCGCTCCGACTTGCACGTAAGCGCCACCGGCCATTGGCGTTGCTGACACCTTCACGGGAGGCGGCTTGGCCGTCCCCCAGACGATCGCGCCGATGATCGCGGCGGTCACGCCGACGCCGGCGCCCACGAACCCCGCGGTCGCGAGACCACGCGCGGTTTCCGCGGTGCGCACGCCCTCTGCCGTCGTGATCTGATTGTGACCGTTGCGATCGACCCCCGAACCCACCGCGCCACCGACCGCGGCGACGATGCCGCCGACGGCGCCCACCGCGAGGCCGGTCGCGAACAACCCCTGACCCGCTGAACGCTGGCCCGCGCCTTCGTCCTTCAACTCCACCTGTGGCGGCGGAGGCGGCGGCACGAAATCTACCGGGTCCTTCTTCACTTCGACGGGCGGCGTCTCAAGGGGCGGCTGCACCACGGCCACTTCCTTCTGCGCCGGCAGCTCACCGAGCTTCAACTGCTCGAGCAGCTCCTTCACCAGCTTCTTCATCACCTTCTCCGGCTTCTCGCCCTTGAGCGGCAGTTGCACGACGGCCGACTTCATCGCCTTGCCGTCATCGCGCACCACGCGCCCGTGCAACGAGAGCTGCTTGCCGGTCGTCAAATCAGTCCACGCGTGCAGCGCGTAGAGCGCCTTCGCCTTCTGGGCGAGCTGCGCCAACGCCTCATCAGAATCGCGGAAGTCCTGCCGCTTCGTCTCCGTGAGCGCCGTCTCCGTCTCGCGCTTCGACGTCACGATGGCTCCGGAGTCCAGCTCCACCATCGTGAAATACGTATTCCGCAGACCCAATTCGACTTTGTTCAAAGCGGGGTTGGGCTCCACCTCGAGCGGCGCCGCCACCAATGACGGTTGCGCCGGCTGGGCAGCCGCGACCGCTGAGGCAAGACACAGCATCAACACACGAGTCTTCACATGTTCTCCATTATTCGCCGCCGACGACGAAGCGGCTCATCTCATCGAGCGCCGTGTTCGCACGGCGGCAGTCTTTTTCGACCAGCGCATCGGTCAGCTTGTCATCGGCCTTCGAGAACGCGCCTTCGTCCTTCTTCTCCATACGGAGCATTTCCGTACGGTGGCGCCGCGCGTATTGCAGATAGCGATCATCGAACGTGCAAGACGCCGCGACCTTCTCGATTTGAATGTTGTTCTTCGGGTTCTTCACGATGAGCGGAGGCGGGCTCTTCGTCTCCGTCTTCGGCTTCACCTCGGGCACCGGCGTGAGGTCGGGGTCATCCATCGGGCCGGGCGGCGTCTCGACCTTCGCGACCTGCACGACTCCGGCATCCACGGGCTCCGGGGGCTTGTCCGCGACCGGCTCGGGCTTCACTTCGGGCGTGGGCGGCACGTCGGTCTTCTCCCCCGTGCTGAACGCCGCGATTCCCCCGAGCAACAGCAACAGGAGCACCAGCGCCGCGTACACCCACTTGCGGTCTTTCTTGGGTTTCTCCAGCGACGCCAGCGCTTCCTTCGTCGAGGGCGCCGCCATCACCATGCCCGGCGCCTTCTTCGGCAACACGGTGGTGCTCGTGCGCCGCACGCCGATGCCGCCGGGCACTTCCACCGCCGCCACCAGGGGAATCGGCGCTTCCGCCCGGGCCTGCGTCTTCTCGTTCGCGAACTTCGACTCGAGGCTGCTGAGCTGACTCGCAACGCTGCGCGCGTCGGGACGCTTCGTCGCGTCCTTGTTCATCAATTCAGCGACGAGCTCGTCAGCCTTCTCGAGCACGAAATCGACTTCCGGCTCCAGCGTGCGGCCGGCCTTGAATCGCTCATAGAGCGACGGAGGCTCCGAATAGAAATGATGTTTGAGCAATTCTTCCGGCGCGCCCTCGAAAGGCAATTGCTTGGTAATCAGATTGAACAGCATCACGCCCAGCGCGTAATTGTCATTCGCGGGCGCGGCGGGGATGTTGCCGTCGAACTGCTCCGGCGGGCAGAACTCGGCGGTACCGGCGGGCGGGTTCACCGTACGGCCCACGCGGAGCGCGGTGCCCATGTCGATGACCTTCACCCATTCGAGGTCTTCGCCCACCATCACGTTCTCGGGCTTGATGTCGCGGTGCACCAGCCCCGCGCCATGAATGGCCCTCAGCGCGACGGCGACCTCTTCACAGGCACGAATGGCCTGGAGCAGATCGAACTTCGCGCCACGCGTCGTCGCGTAGTCGACGAGCGACATGCCGTTGAGGAACTCCATGACGAGGCAGTCGTTCGCTTCGTCATACGCGTACACGTGCACGACGTTGGGGTGGTTGAGCGAGGCCATCATCTTGGCTTCTTCAGCGGCCGCGCCGCGCTCGCCGCCCTTCAGCTTCTTGATGACCACCTTCTGCTGGGTGAGCGTGGTGTTCTCGCCGAGGTACACGGCGCCGAACCCGCCCTCTCCGAGCGGCCGCGTCACGCGGTAGTTGTTCGCGATGAGTTGCCCGGGCACCAACGCGCCCTGGACTTCGATGTTGTCGCTCACAGTTTTTCCCACCAACTCCGGGGGCTTAGGCGCAGTTCCCTCATCGCGAAGCAGCGTCTTACCAAGTCTACCGTGACGCCACAAAAAGCCGTGCGTCAGTGAAAGCGTTACGGGAGGGCGCGGACCTGCAGCGACTTCGACGCGAGGAACTCGGGGTTGAAGACCTTCGAGAGGTAGCGGCTGCCGTGGTCGCAGAGGAAGGTGACGATGCGCAGGTTCTGGCCGCGCCGCGTCTTCGCGAGGTCGTAGGCCGCGCGCGCGTTGAGCGCCGCCGAGGTGCCCACCACCAACGCGTCTTCGCGGGCCAGGTGGTACAGCATCTCGATCATCTCCTGGTCGGTCACGCGCACGGCGTCGTCGATGCGCGCGCGGCGGAAGTTCTCGGTGAGGCGCATGATGCCGATGCCCTCGGTGATGGAGCCGCCCGTGGCTTCCAACCGGCCTTCCTTCACCTGCGTGAAGAGGCCGGAGCCGTACGGGTCGACGAGGATGACCTCCAGCTTCGGGTTCTTCTCTTTCAGGTACCGCGACGTGCCCGAGAGCGTGCCCGACGTGCCGCACGACGCGATGAGCACGTCGACCTTGCCTTCGCACTGCTCCCAGATTTCGCGGCCGGTGGTCTCGTAATGGTAGTCGCCGTTGGCCGGGTTCTCGAACTGGTTCGCCCAGAACCAACCGTTCGCTTCGGCGAGCTTGCGCGCCTGGTGGAAGAAGTGGTTCTCGTTGGCGAAGGGCACCACCGGCACCTTGCGCACGTCGGCGCCCATCGCCTCGAGGTACTCGTATTTTTCTTTCGCCTGGTTGTCGGGCATCGAGACGACGACGCGGTAGCCGCGTTCACGGCCCAGCAGCGCGAGCCCGATGCCGGTGTTGCCGGCGGTGCCCTCGACGATGGTGGCTCCCGGCTTGAGGAGCCCCTTCGCTTCGGCGTCGCGAATCATGCCCTTCGCCGCGCGGTCCTTGATGGAGCCGCCGGGGTTCATGAATTCAGCCTTGCCGAGAATCTCGTTGCCGGTGCGCTGCGAGAGCGTGCCGAGGCGAAGGAGCGGCGTGTTGCCGACCGAGTCCCACAACGTGCTGATGCGTGAATTCATGCGCGGTCACTTAACGTCATGCAGCGCCGCGGTCGACTTCGCACGCGGCTCAGCTCCACCACCACTCGAGCAGCGGACCGCGCCATTTCGCGGGCTCGACATCCGTCGCGCGGGTGCGGCGCACGAGTTCACGAAGCTCGAGCGCTTCGGGGAGTAGCGCCGCTTCTTCCGCGGTGAACGCCCGCTCGACGACGCAGTCTTCGCTCGCGAGCACGTCGTCGCCGGTCTCCGGGTCGACGCCGATCTTCTCCCCGGCGCGCGCCTGCCTGGTGAAATGGGAGCCGAGCAACATTCGCGGGCCGACGTCGAACCACCGGGCGATGAGCTCGAGCTCACCGGCCTTCTCGGCGGCGCGGCAGATGCGCAGCGCGAGCGTCGAGAGCGGCATCGGCGCCGGCGGCTGTTGATCGTCGGCCGGGAGGTGCTCGCGCAATTGCTCCCACAGCTCCGTGCCCGCGTCGCAGTACAGAAACGCGTCGTCGACATAGCCGAGCTGACGAGAGACGCCGTCGGTCTCGAGCGTCTCGATCGCCGGGTGCACCGTCTTGTCGAAGCGATAGGTCGAACGACGTTCGAGGAGCATCGGCATCACGCGGAAGTGGGTGAACCCGCAGTCGGCCCTTTCCTGAAACGCCCACAGCGCCGCGAACGCGCTGCGGTGGTCGACATCGGCGTCGTGCGTGTGAAGCACCCGAATGGAGCTTTCGACGAGGTCTTCGATTTCGTGTTGTGACATCGCTCACGTCGCCTTGAAGCCGAGCTTCGCGAGGTCTTCGGTGAATTGCTCGACGGTGGTGAACACGCGGCCGTGCATGCCGACCTGCGTGGCGGCGATGGCGTACTTCTGGACGTCGTCGAAGAAGACCGTCTTCCACGGTGACGTCCCCGCTTTCGCGAGCGCGGCTTCGTAGATCTTCTTCTCGGGCTTGATGGCGCCGACCTCGTACGAGAGCACCAGCCCGTCGAACTGCTCGAGCACCGGGAGCTGCGGCTTCAGAAAATGGAAGTGCTGATCATGCGTGTTCGACAGCAGCACCAGCTTCACCTGGCCCACGAGGAACTGCGTCATCATCGCCATCTGCTCATTGATGGTGAAGTGACAGTTCCACACGTCGAGCCACGCAGCCGGAGTGATGTCTTTCTCGAGGCGCTTCACGAGCTCCTGCCGCAGCGAATCACCGGGCAGAGCGCCGCGATTCACGGGGTCCCAGAAACCGTCGCCGAGTTTTGCCTTGAGCGCGTCGGGCGTCGTCGAGAACGCGCGCGCCATTTCGGCGAACAGCTTCGTGTTGTCGTGAAAGGCGAGCACGTTGCCCAGATCGAGAATGACCGCGTCAATCGACATGGCATGAAGTGTTGTCATGCTTTCTCTCGACGCGCACCCGCTGCTTGATGTCGCTGCCTTCGTGACCGAGTTCCCCAAACCGCTGGGGGAAATCGGCACGGTGAACTCCATCATCGAATTGCTGAAGGTGGACGCGCCGGCGCCGGTGAAGTCAGACGACCACGTGCGCGGGGCGGTGCGCGAGCTGCTGCGTCACGGCGGGTACAAGCCCACCGGCCGCGGAAAGCCCGCGTCGGAATATCTGCTGCGTGCGGTCGGTGAAGGCGCGCTGACTTCCATCAACGCCGCGGTCGATGCGTGCAACGTCGCGTCGCTCCATTCGGGGTTGCCGATCAGCGTCGTCGACTTGTCGCTCGCGAAGGCGCCGTTTCGCGTGGGCATCGCGAGCGACGGCGCGTCGTACGTCTTCAATCGCGGCGGGCAGACCATCGACCTCGGCGGGCTGCTGTGTCTGTTCGATGCCGAGGGTCCGTGCGCGAACGCGGTGAAAGATGCGCAGCGTACGAAGACGACTCCGGAGACGACGCGCACGTTGTCGATGGTCTGGGGAACGAACGCGTTGCCCGGGCGTACCAGGCAGACTGCGAGTTGGTATCGCGAGTTGTTGGTGATGGCGGGAGCGAAGGTTTCAGATCTGTGAGGCCCTCGCCCCGTCCATCCACCGAGTTCAGTCTTCGAGGTAACCGAACGCGCCGCGGCTGAAGTCGATGAATGCTTTGCGGATCTCCGCTTCGCTGTTCATGACGAACGGGCCGTACTGCACGACCGGTTCCTTCAGCGGTTCACCGTTCAGCACCAGCAACCGCGTGTCGGTCTTCGCGATGAACGTCGCGTGCGTGCCTTCGCGTTTGAAGAGCACGAAGTCGCCTTCGACGGCCTTCGCGTTCTGCACCTCGACCTCACCGTTCATCACCAGCACCGCGAGCGTCTGCGACTCGGCGAAGTCGAGTTCGAACGTCGCGCCCGCGCTCACCTTCACGTCGTACAGATTGATGGGCGAGAACGTCTTCGCCGGGCCCTTCACGCCCGCGAATTCACCCGCGACCACGCGCACGTCGACGCCGGGTTGCTTCACCTGGCCCATGTCGCTCGCGAGCAGCGGTTGGTAACGAGGCGCATCCATCTTGTGCGCGCGCGGCAGGTTCACCCAGAGCTGCGCCATGTGAAACCGCCCACCGTTCTTCGCGAATTCGGGCGAGTGGTATTCCTTGTGGAGCACGCCGCCAGCCGCCGTCATCCACTGCACGTCGCCGGTGCCGATGGTGCCTCCACCGCCGGCGCTGTCGTGATGCGAGACGCTGCCGTCGAAGGCGAGCGTCACCGTTTCAAAACCGCGATGCGGGTGTACGCCGACGCCGCGCGGCTGTTCGCTCGGCGCGTAGTCGTAGGGCGGGTGGTAATCGAGGAGCAGGAAGGGGTCCAACTTCCGCACCGCGTCGGGGATGACGTTGAAGTAGCCCGCGACGCGGAAGCCATCGCCGACCCAGTGCAATTCAGGCGAGCGGTAGATGCCGTCGATGGCACGCGGGGCAACCGTGTTGAGGTTGGGAGAACCGACGTTTTCAGTGACTTGCGTTTCCATGCACTGAGATTGCGACGGCCACTCCGCGCCACAAGTGCAGCCGCTGAGACAGTGCGTTGCGCAGGCGGAACGTCAGTGGCACGCGCCGGCGTGCGCGACCCCGACCTGCCCCTGCGTCAGAGCGGTGCACGCGTACGTCTGACCGTCACAACCGCAGACGGGGTCAGACACCTGGCAGGTGTTCTGATTCGGAGTCTTCGTGACGCAGGTGCCTCCGGCGCAGGCCGTGCAGTACTCGTTCGACGCGCAGTCTTCGTTGCCTGCGCAGTGTGCCGCGCACACGCCTGCTTTCCGCACGTTGGCTCCGGCCTGCGCCGCGAGACAGGCGTTGCCGTACTGAAGCCCGTCGGTGCCGCAAACGACCGAGAGTTGATTCACGCAGGCGAGTGGCCGCTTCACGCAGAACTGATTGCCAGCCCACAACGGGCAGTATTCGTCTGCTTCGCAATCGGCGGTCGACGTGCACTGCGCGTGCTTGCGGCACGTGCCGAGGTCGATGATGCCGGCGCCTGCGCGCGCCGCCTCGCAGCGATTCGTGTACTGCTTGTTGTCGCAACCGCACGCGGGCGCGTCGTCAATACCGCACGAAGCAGGCCGCTCAATGCACAACCCCGTCGCGTCACCCGCGCTGCAGAGGTCGTCGGGCACGAACGAGCAGTACTCGGTCGCCGCGCAACCGCCCTGAAAGAAGCCGCACGACTTGCTGACGCCGGCGTCGGAGCAGTTGTTCTCGGTGCACGACCAGCGGCCGCCGGAGGTGCCGTTCTCGCAGGTGCAGTTGTTGCAGCCGTCGCCTGACGGGAGCACCGCGCCAACCGCGTAGCCGTTGCACTCGACGCGCGACTCACACTGCGACTCGGTGTTGAAGGCGGTGAAACCAGTGGGCGCGAAGACCGCCGCACACGCGTACTCGCAGCACGCGCCGGTCGCGTTGTCGCGCAGCCAGGAGGTGCCGCCTCCAGGGCAGTCAGCGGGCGATGGCTGCGCGGGGCAGTTGGGGTTGAGGCACCCTCCGTCGGGGCACGTCGCCGGCCGCAGCTTCGCTTCGACACACGCGAGGTCTTCGCATTCGCCCGAAGGGCTCGGGCACCCCATCAACACCAACCCCAACGCGAGAATGGAACGCATCGGCGCGTTGCCTACTGCCGCACGTCATCGGAGTCGAGCCACGGCATGCCCGCGGGAATGCGTTCACCATTGCTGCCGGTGCGCTCCACGGTCGACACGGTCCAGACATCCAACACGTCGTCGGTATCGAGTTGAGCCGCGCACGCGATGGTGAGCTGACACGCCGGGCATTCACCATGCAGCCCGAGCTGCGGCCGCAACAGCGTCGACAACTTCTCGTCGAGGGCCCCCTCGTTCGAGGGGATGCCCACGGCGTCGGCGCCGGTCAGCGGGCCTTCACCTGCGAGGCGAATCAACTGCGCGCTCTGCGCCGGCGGCTTCGGCAGCTCGGCGATGCGCGTGGTGTAGCGCTGCGTGGCTTTCTTGAAGTCGACTTCCTGCACGTACAGCTCCGTCAGCACCTGCTTGCAGACCTGCTGCTTCGCGCGGAGCGGGAAGGCCTTGAACGCCGGCAACGCGAGCCCGAGGAACACCACGACGCCCGCGCCGCTGACGGCCATCGTCATCTGGGAGATCTGCTTTCGCGGCGCCCACGCGGCGTCTCTGCGTGAGCGCAGGAAGCTGTAGGCCCCGATGCCGAAGCTCACGAGCAACAGCGGAGGGAAACAGAGGCCCACCACCGACAACACCAGGCCCACCACGGGGAGTTGGGGACCGTTGTTCGTCGCGGGCGCGCTCATGCGCGCGCGCTCTAGCACGAGCCGCTGCTACGGCGTCGCGGTCGAGAGCGAGCGGTATTCCTCGGTCAACACGTACGCGTCGCCCATGTTCGTCGCGCGGACGAGCGCGTAGTAGTCGCGAAAGCGCAGCTCCGACGACGCCTGGCGCAACGGTGCTGACGCCAGCACCGCCGCGTCACCTTCGGTATGAAAGAGCGGGCCCGCGTCGCGCTCCAGCGCGGTCTGCAGGTGCTGGTACGTCTGTTCGACGCGTTGCGCGCTGGCATCACGGCGCACCGCGGTCAGTGAAATGAGCGTGCCGCGCGCGCCGAAGTTGAACCACAGCGCGGAGGCGTCGGTCCCGTCGTAGCCCTCGGGGAAAGCAGCGGCGCCGACGTCTTCACACGCGAGATCCGCGCCCGTCTTCCGCACTTCGCAGCGCAACCCTTTCGACGCCGCCCACGCGACGACGTCTTCGCGCGTGGTGACGTCGAGCTCGAAACCGAGCGCGGGCCGGCCCTTCGCGACCAACCCCCCCGGGTGCATGTGGTCGCGTGAGAACCGGCGACGGGCCTCCTCTCGCTGTGCGGGCGTCGCGGTGGCGTCGAACCCGAGCGGGCAGCTCTGGCCCGACGCGCTCATCAGCGGGCGCAGCCAACCCAGCAACGGCCGGCCCGCGGGCGTGTGCGCGAACCCGATGAGACCGGTGAACGCGACGAGCACCGCTGCCGAACCGCCGACCCAACGCAACCAGCGAGAGGAGCGCGTCATGGTGGCCTCAGTGACCGACGATGGAGGCCTTGAACGCCGCGTCGGTGACGATGGGCGCGAAGCAACTGCCGACGTCGTTGGGGTCTGCCGAGCCACCCGCGCCCGCCGGCACGCCGTTGGTGGTCAACGCCGGCACCACGATGTTGGCGATGAAGTAGTCGTACTGCGCGCTGGTGATGTTGAGCCCCGCGTGCGCCGACACCATGTTCTGCGGGCCGTTGTACATCTTGCCGTCGGTGTACGTGATGCTCGTCGGGCCGCCGTACGCATAGACGAGGAACGCAGCGAGCTTGCCCTTGAACGTGGCGGCGTCATCCGTGGTCGACGCCGGCGTTCCGCTGCCGATCTTCGTGAAAGAGTCGCCGAGATTGGTGGTGCCGTTCGCCGTCATCTCCGTGCCGACCAGCGTGAAGATCGACTCGTTGACCGCCACGAAGGCGTTGACGCCGTATGTGTCCCACGCGTTCTTGCCGCTGCTGTCGCACTTGAGCGTCGCGCCCGGGCCCTTGTCCGTCCGTTCGGTGTCATTGTTGTCTCCCCCGCCCATCGA
>JBEHYH010000121.1:0-13913 GCA_048498275.1 Myxococcota bacterium
TGACGCGCGTGATTATGCCAGAGTTGTTTCCCGCGCTGATCACGGGAGCGTCACGCCTACCTGGTGCGCTCGAATTTCTGCTCGGACCGCGAAGATGAAACCGGTGCCTGTCGTGCTTTGCGACCTTTCGTTGCAATGTTGAAGGACGCTAGAAGGCGTTCCGCCTGCAACACGTTGATCTCCGGTTTCGGGCGCGCGGTATGCAGCTTGCTCAGGGAGCCTGCGTGGAACGAATTCAAGAAATCCTCCCGGAGATCCTCGGCGCCGCGCAGTTGATCAGCGCTGAAGGCGGCTGGGAAACCGTCTCGACGATGGGCGAGCTCGACGTGAAGTGGGCGCTGGGCGTTCTGCGCGCCGGCGAAGCGCCGCTCTACGACGAGTTCGACACCGCGACGGAAGAAGTCGAAGCGGTGATGGCGGGCGAGCAGGGAGTTCAGGTGGTCGTCGCTGATGCGCGTGGCGCCGTGGTGCTGCGGCTCGCGCGGGGCGCCAACCTCGGCGTGGCGCTCGGGTTCGCGCACGGAGTCATCCGGTCTCCGGTGTCATGAGTATCAGCCTGCCTCGTTCGATGAGGTCGCACGTCATGGATGCCCAGCAGCACGTCATCGGCAGCACCTTCCGGCAGCTCGCATTCGCGCTCGCGAAGAACGAGGGCCGCAGCGTGATGCTCAGCGTGCACGGCAACCGTGGCATCGGCGGCGTGTTCGTCGACGAAGGCCGCATCGCGTGGGCCGCGGCACCGGCGACGCGCCGGTTTCTGTCTGATCGTCTCATCGCCGCGGGCGCCGACGCGGGCACCATGCGTGAGCTGCTCACCACCGCGCGCGACACGCACACGCCGCTGGGCCGGCTGGTGGTGCAGCGCGGGTTGATGGGCCCGGGCGATTTCGCCGCCGTGCTGCAGGAACACACCGTGGTCTCGCTCGGTGAGATGGCGTCGCAGAGCGTCGGTCACATCGACACGCAGGAACGCCGCGGCGGCACGTTCGCCATGGCCGACACCTTCGACATGGTGCCATTGCTCGCCGAATCGCTGAGCCGCTTCGTGCCTTCGCGTCTGGCGGTCGACGAATTGCCAGACCCCGAAATGCAGGCCGTCGAGGTCGCGGTGGTCGATGGCGCGCCGTTGCCGGTGCGGGTGCTGGGCAAGCAGGCGCCGCGGCTCTCGTCGCTCATCTCGCTCATCGGCGAAGCGCAGGTGGTGATGGAGCGCGCCGGTGAAGGCACGGTCAGTTTCCGCCGCGGCTCACGCTGCTGGTCGGTCTCGGGAAATCAGTCGTCGTTCGTCGTGAGTGAAGGCCGCTCCGCGCTCAGCTTCTCGTGGATGCTGAGTCAGGGCGGGCTCTGAAGAAGAAACAGTCGCGGTTCCGTCGTCCATCCCCCAACGCAGAGGTAGTGAACACATGAGCAACATCAAGCAGACCCTCGAAGACCTGATGAAGATTGAAGGCGCCATCGGCGCGTGTGTCGTCGACTTCAAGAGCGGTCTCGCGCTCGGCTCCATCGGCGGTGGTCAGCTCCTCAACATCGAGATCGCCGCGGCGGGCAACTCCGAAGTGGTGCGCTCGAAGATGAAGGTGATGGCGCAGCTCGGTCTCAAGGAGAAGATCGAGGACATCCTGATCACCTTGAACTCGCAGTACCACATCATCCGCCCGCTCACGAACCACCAGAACCTGTTCATCTACATGGCGCTGACGCGCGCGAACGCCAACCTCGCGCTCGCCCGCTACAAGATTCAAGAGCTCGAAGGCGCGATGACGGTTTGAAGTTCCTGCCGCGCGCTGGAGCTCAGGCTTCGGGCCTCAGCGCGCGTTTGACGTGTGAAGCGATGAGCTCCCAGGTCTGCACGGCTCTCGCGTCGCCCTTGATGTCGTAACCGTGGTCCACGCCCTCGAGCTCGACGTACTCGGCGAGCGCTCCACACTGCTTCAACCGCGCGGCGTAGCGTTGGGCTTCTTCGAGAAGAATGTCCTGCTGGCAGGCGATGATCAGCGCGGGCGCGATGCCGGTGAGGTCTGCGGTGTCGGCGGCGTTCGCGGGTGACGCGAGACGATCGAGTCGTTCGGCTTCCTCGGGCACGTAGCAGGTGTTGAAGACATCACCCATCCACGGGCGGAGCATCGGGCGCGCGAGCGGCGAAGTCTTCTCGCGCACCGGTTTCGCCAAATCGAACGGCGCGTAGTGGAGCACCTGCAACGCGATGCGCGGTTCACCTTCTTCGAGCGCGAGCCGCGAGGCGGCGGCAGCGAGCGCTCCGCCGGCGCTCTGCCCACCGGCGATGAGCGTCGCGTTCGGCCATTCAGCGGCGGCCCATTTCATCACCTCGTACGCCTGCCACGGCGCCGCGGGGAACGGGTGCTGCGGAGCGAGCGCGTAGTCGACGTTGAGCACCCACGCGCCGGCGAGCGTGGCGAGCGCTCTGCAGATCGGGTCCTCCATGTCGGTGATGGGCAGCACAAACCCGCTGCCGTGGAAATTCACATACACACGCGAGGCCTGGTTCGAGCTCGCCTCGGGTTTGTACAGAACTGCGCGCGCGGGCCCCACCGACGTGGGGATTCGCAGCTCGCTCGTGTGGCGCGGAAACTGGGGAACCTGTTGGTTCACGCGCGCCGTGAACCGTGATGCGTTGAGCGTGATGCCCTGCTGCATGAGGCGGGCGAGGAGCTTCGCGACGGTGTGGTTCTCGAAGGGCGACATCGCTCGCGAGTGTACCCGCTCGTGGGAGGGGAATTTTTGCACACGGGCGGCGTGCCCCGTGTCCTGAACTCCATGGCGTCAGGCATCGACCAGAAGCTGATCAACACGCTCGCGAGCGCGCCGATGACCGCCGAAGCGTGGGCCGCGGCGCTCTTCGAGCATCAGACGTTCTTGAGCTATGTGCGGCCGACGGCGAATTACGCGTGGCAGGTGCTCGACTTCGCCGGTCTGCCGATGGCGATGTGGGTGGGCCCGACCACCGAGCGCGGCAAGCAGCTCAACCTGAACCTCGGCAACCTGACGGGCTTGAAGGTCGAAGGCACGAATCTCGAAGCCGCAGGGCTGCCGGGGGTGAAAGCGCCGCAGGTTTCGTTTCGCTCGACGAACTTCCGCCTCGCGTTGCTGACCGACGCGCAGCTCGACGGCGCGGATTTCTCGAACGCGAAACTCGAATTCACCGACTTCTCTCGCGCGTCGCTGCGTGGAGCGTCGTTTCGCAACGCGCGCATCGACAACACCGATTTCGAAAACGCGGATCTTCGTGACTGCGACTTCACGGGCGCGTCATTCAACGGACCAAAGCTGACGGGCGCGAAGCTCGACGGCGCGAAAGGCCTGACGGCCGAACTCGAAGGGGAGAAGTGACATGGGATCTGATCTCTACAAGGTGAAGGTGCTCGAGAAGTCCGACCGCACGGTGAAGCTCCGCGTGGAGGTCGTGCACCCCGACAGCAACTATCTGCCTGACGGTCTGGTGTTCGCGTTGATGGTGCTGCACGAGGGCGCGCGCGGCAGAGACTCCGACCTCGAGAAGGAAGTCAGCTTCGACGACACGATGGATCGCGGCTGGCTCGAGCTCTACACGAAGGGCTTCATCGAGAGCGCCACGACGAACATCGAATCGGGTTCTTCCGACGGCCAGGAGCCGAAGGACTGGATCAAGGGCACGCTCACCGTCACCGTCACCGACCCCGCGTGGATTTCGCATCTGCACCCGGGCGCCGAGTTCGACAGCCGCGCGTGGGACGCGGCGTCGAGCCTCGAAGACTGCGCGCCGATCCGGCCCGGTCAGGTCGACCCGAACGCGAAGATGCCGGAGCCCTTCATCTCGCTGCCCGGCTCGCTCTGGCAGGACAGCGGGTTGCCCGCGGCGGTGCGCGCGCCCGCGTACAGCGCGAGTGGGTACCGCGCGCCGAACCTGAAGAAGGGTTCGTTCACCGCGGCCGATTTGAAAGACCTCGATGGCGAGGTCGTCATGTATCAGGGCCCGTACGATTCATCGCTCGGCGTCGGCATTCTGTCGCTGCAGGGTGAACAGATTCGCATCTTCACCGCGAGCGACGGCAGCTACGGCAGCTCGGGCATGACGCCGTTCGAGGGCTCCATCGGCAAGGCTGAACTGATTCCCGGCAAGCGGCTCGGCTCGCGGCTGAAGCTCTCGCGCATGCTGGGCAATCTGCAGCCGAAGATCGTCGGCGCGACGGTGAATGGTGATTCGGCTGATTTCCGCATCGCGGTGCCGCCGGGTCACACCGGGCTCGATGAGCTCAGCGATGATCAGTTGATCGGCGGCGGCCTGCAGTTGCTGCTCGCGCCGCTGACTCCGAAAGAAGACACGGGCGCGCAGAAGTTGCTCAACCCTTCGCCGCTCTCGTGGACCATCGAGCGTGAGGTGCTGCGCGTGTTCCCCGCGGAAGAGCGGCAGATCACGACGTGGACCAACAACAAGTCGGTGCCCATCGGCGACTCGCTGCCTGATCACGGCAGCATCGCGCGGCGGCTGGGGCGCGGTTTCATCGCGAAGGGTGAAGTCATCTCCAGGGCGTCGAGCGCGTCAGTCGATGTCGATTCGATGACCGAAGCGCAGCAGCGCGAGGTGCTCGTGAAGCCGTGGCCCGAAATGGTCATTCGCGTCACGCCGCATCACGCGGCCTACCTGCAGCACCTCGCGCAGCCGTTCGAACCGGTGCAGTTGTCGTGGCTGGCGGAAGCGGAGGCGTGGGAAGGCGCTCCGGCGACGCCCGCGACGGCGTCGGGCGGTTTCGGCAAGAAGACCGCGCCGCCCGTGCAATCGACGTCGTCGATGAGCGCTCCGGCGCCGACCGCGTCGGGCAACAAGACGCTGAAGATTGTGGGCATCGTGTTGGGTTCGCTCTTCGGGCTCTGCGTGCTGTGCACGATTCTCAGCTCGCTCGGGAAACACTGACCCATTCGCCGGGCTTCAGTTCACCGAGCGTCCACTGACCAAAACGCGTGCGATGCAGCGCGCTCACGTGCAACCCGTGCGCGGCAAACATGCGGCGCACCTGATGGTAGCGGCCTTCCTGCACGGTCACTTCGGCGCGGTTGCCCTCGAGCGCGCGCAACTGCGCGGGCAGCGTCAGCACTTCTTCCGCGCCTTCACGCAGCGGCACGCCGCGCGCGAACGTGTCGATGAGCGCCTGCGTCACCGGCCCATCGAGCGTCGCTTCGTACGTCTTCTCGACGTGATGCTTCGGCGACGTCAGGCGCTGCACGAGGGCCCCGTCGTCGGTGATGACGAGCAGGCCTGACGTTTCCTTGTCGAGGCGGCCCACCGAGGTCACCTTCGGCTCGCGCGACTGCCAGCGTTCGGGGAGCACGTCGTAGATGCGCGGACCTTCACGCGAGTCATGCGTGCACACCAGCCCGGCAGGCTTGTGGAACAACACCGTCAACCCCTCGGGGAACTCGAGCGGCTGATCATCGACCGTCACGTCAGCGCCATGCACGCGTTTGCTGGAGTCGTCGCACACGACGCCCTTCACCCTCACCCGGCCGGCGTCGCACAGCGCGCGCGCTTCCTTGCGGCTGCAGTACCCGAGTGACGAGAGGAGCTGATCCAACCGGCGCACCGCTCCACGCATACGTCACACAGCCGTCACAGTCATCGCGCGCGATTTCCGGCAACACTGGCCGTGACGATGTTCGAAGCAGACCTCTCGATGGCTCCCGCCGCGTGCTTCGCGGAATTCAACGACCTCAAGGTGGCGCGGCTGTGGTTGCCGGGCCTCAAGAAGGCGCAGGTCGTGCGCAGCGACGCGAAGGGGCGGCCGCTCGAGGTGAGCTACGAGTTCGGCGAGTCGCTCAGCTACGCGCTGGTCTACGCCTACGACGACGCCGCGCTGCGCGTGCGCTGGGTCCCGTCGGCGGGCGTGCGCGACGGAGTCTCCGGCTTCGCTTCCTTCGAGGCGTCAGCCAGGGGCTGTCTCTTCCGCTACTCGCTCGAGAGCTTTCGTGGGCGTGGTGATTCACACGAGCGCGACGTCGGCGAAGCGTTCGCGGGGTGGATCAGCAGGCGCGCTACTTGATGATGACGAAGGTCTGCTGATTGAGCGCCAGCAGCTTGCCGGTGTGGCTCCACATTTCGCGGAACTCGACGAGGTACCCATCGGTCGCCGCGGCGAGCCGTGAACGCTGAAACCACGGAGCCGCCGGGTCGACGCCTTCGAGGTTGGCGAGGAACGGCTGGAACGTGAACGCGATGGTCGCCATCGGCCGCGGGCCTTCTTCGCGCGAGAAAATCGTCGGCCACGCCGCATCGACACAGCACGCGTAGAACCCCGCATCGCGCAGCGAGGAGGCTTCACGCGGGCGAATCCACGCCTCCACCTGACCTTCAGGAGCGCCGCTGAACGGCGCCAGGCCGGTGAGCCGGTATTCGAAGTTCTGCGCGAACTCGGGGAAGAAGCCGGCCGTGTACGGCAGCGGCTCGACGCCTTCCCACGGGGGCGGAGCCGGCGGAGTCAGTTGGGTGATTTCACGGTCGGCGACGCGCTGTCTACCCAGCACACCGACGCCGTGCGCGACGGGCGCGCCGTTCTGCGAGAGCAGCGCCGTCACCGTGGTCACCGCGTTGCCTTCGCGCAGCACCGTGACTTTCAACGTGGCCTCACCGGGCAGCGCGGGCGCGAACAATTCGGCGGTGAGCGAACGCAGCGGGCGGCCGGGCACCACGCGCTCCATCTGTCGCGTCATCAACCCGGTGACGAGCCCGCCGTACAACGGCCGGCCCTGATGCCAGCCCTCGGGCAGCGTGGTGACGAACACACCGTCACCTTTCGATTCAGCGGTCAGCAGCGCGTCGAGCGAGGCCATGCCCCGGTTCTAACGGCCGCCTTCAAAAGTCTCCACTGGAGACATTTTTCAGGGGTCGACGTCGCTGTCGGTGACGATGCCGCCGTCGGCGACCACGTGCCACAGCTCGTAACGAGACGACGGGCTGCCGGCGTCGAGGTTGAAGGTCAGCGGGCCCGACACGCCGTCGAGGTTGATGCCGTCGCCGCGCGCCAGCGAGTCTGACAGTGACGTCCAGTTGTTCGGGGTCACCGGCGTGACGGAGGTCGCGGTCTGCATCTTCGTCATGCCTTCGCCCATGCGCGGGCCGGTGATGGCGCCTCCGCCGTTCGATGCGTACGCGGCGGCCAGCATCACCAACCACGCGGCGTCGTAGCTGTGCGAGGTGAACGAGTAGTTGATGGGGTTGGTGTCGAAGGTCGTCAGGTAGTTCGTCGAGAAGAGCGTGTACGCCTGCTGGTTGCCCTTGCCCTGTGACGGCGCGGTGCCGCGGCTGCCGTTGAGGAGCGCGCCCGTGGTGCCCCTGGAGATCGACGGGTCCTTCGCGGCGTCAGACAGGTACCAGCGATGCGTGGGGAACCATTGGAGCGCCGGCCCGCTGCTGCCCAGCGAGTTGGCCGTGGTCGTCACCAGCCGCGAGACGTTGTTCGGCAGCGCGACCACCACCGTCGCCTGCGGGAGCGCCACGGCGAGATTGCCCGGCGCGCCGTTGAGCGTGGTGTCGGTCGCGAGGAAGCCGAGCGGCAGCGTTTCGTAGCCACCGTCGCGCAGCAGGTTCTCCACCGCGTTCTCGAAGCCGTCGCCGTAGGAGCCGCTCTCGTACGCGATGGCGATGGTGACCTGACCTCCGTCGGGCAGCGTGTGCGAGGGGAAGTCGGTCTTGATGTACCGGTCGTAGATGACCTTCGCCTGCAGCGTGTCGTCGGGCGCCACGCGCCACACGTTGCCGGTGGTGAGGAAGGCCGAGTTGAGCTCGGCGGCGGTGGAGGTCGCCGACATGATCAACGTGCCGGCGTCCCTGCGCGCGGGGTTGTACGCGGCGGTCTTGGTCTGACTGCTGCCGGAGGTGAACACCGCGGGCACCTCGACGTTCTGCACCATCCACTCCAACTGCTTCGCGAGCGTGGGGTCGTCGCGCCGGGTGTCGCAGAGATAGAGGCCGAAGCGGCGCTGCAGCCCGATGCCGTCGAGGTTGTTGATCTGCCCGATGGCGAGGGTGATGGCGTTGAGCCCGGCCTGCTCAGAATCGTCGAGCGTGTCGCCGTCGTGCAGCGGCAGCAGCGCGACCAGCGGCACGCGATTGTTCTGCGTGTACGGGCTGTGGTCGCTCGCGCCGACTTCGACGCGCGAGCAGTCGTCGGGCAACGGGAGGCAGTAGGCGTACGAGCACACCGCGCCGCTGCCGCAGTCATTGTCGGTGTCGCATTCCTTGAAGTTGCCGGCGGTGGTGAAGCTGCACGCGGCGAGCAACGAGGCGGCGAGGAAGAGTGCGCGGCGCATCAGAAGCGGCCCTCCACGCCGGCGAACGCGCCACCCGCGGTCGGCCCGACGACGACGTTGACGCTCGGCTTCGGTTGATCACCCTTGGGGTACAGAATCACGGCGGTCACGCCCGCGGCGATGCCCACCAGCAACGAGATGTCACACGCGGCGGCGGTGCGAACGGTCTCACCCTGGAGACGCCGCTTGTCCTGCAGCGTCTTCGCGCCGACGTAGTTGCCGCGATTCACCGCCGCGGCGATGCCGGTGCCCAGCGAGGTCGCGAGCGCGGCGACGCCGGCGCCTCCCACGGCGAGCGCGGCGATCTTTCGAACGTTGGTCTCGCCGGCGGCCTTCTCACGCGCGGCCTTGTCGCGGGCCTCGGCTTCCTTGCGCTCCTGACGCAGCCGTTCGGTCTCCGCCTCGAGGCGCTGCGCGTCGTTCTGGAGCTTCTGTTTCTCAGCGTCCTGCACCTGCTTCTGCGCCGCGCTCTTCGCCAGCAGCGTGCGGATGCGGTCCATGTGCAGGTTGGCCTTCTTCACCGTGTCGGGGTCGGTGCTCTCCGACGGCATGCCGACGTACTCGCGGTAGTACTCGATGGCCGTCTCGAGCTCGCCGCCCTGATCGTACGCGCGACCGATGTTGTACAGGTACACGCCCGACGGCTCGGCGTCGTAGGCCTGCCGGAGCATGTCGGCGGCTTCGAGATATTTGCCCGCGTCGTAGAGCCGCTGCGACTCCTTCGCGAGCGCGGACGCTTTGGGGTTGGCGGCGAACGCGACGAGCGAAGCGAGGAGCGCGGCGAAGAAGAGAGAACGGCGCATGGGGGACACACAATGTACCCCATACGATCTGGTTCTGGGTCGCGTTCGGCCTGAGGCGAGTCGCCGGCGTTGCTCCGAATTCGCCTCGCTCTGGTTGGGGGCACGGTTGTCGGGTGCGAGCGTGGAGCGCACTTCGCGCAGGCCCATCGGCGCGTGAACCTCTGACCCCGCAGACCAGCACCGGCCACGCGTCGAGGAAACGAGCTTGCGTGAGTTCGCTCGAGGCCGAGGGCCCGTACGCTTCGAGTACGCCGCGCCCATGGCCACTGCACCACGCCAAAAGAAAAACGCGGCGGAGGACTCGTGCCCTCCACCGCGTCAATTCTCGAGTCGGACGCTGATCAGCTGATGCGCGACAGCAACTGCTGGCGGATCAGTTCGAGCGTCTTCGGCAGACGGTCGCCGAACTGCTTGTAGAACTCCGCCTGATTTTCCAGCTCGGCCTTCCACTCGCCCTCGTCGATGTGCGTCGCCTCGTCGACCGTGTCGGCCGAGATGTCGAGGCCCGAGAGGTCGATGTGCCCCTGCTTCGGCACCCAACCAAACAGCGTCTCCTGCGCGCCGACCTTCCCGTGCGCGCGGTCGAGGATCCACTTCAGCACGCGCATGTTGTCGCCGTAGCCCGGCCACAAGAACTTGCCGTCCTTGCCCTTGCGGAACCAGTTCACGAGGAAGATCTTCGGCGGGTAGGGCACCCGCTTCTGCATGTTGAGCCAGTGCTGGAAGTAGTCGGCCACGTTGTAGCCAGCGAACGGCAGCATCGCCATCGGGTCGCGGCGCACCACGCCCTGCGCGCCGGT
The DNA here is from genome assembly GCA_048498275.1 of Myxococcota bacterium. GTDB lineage: Bacteria > Myxococcota > Myxococcia > Myxococcales > Myxococcaceae > Archangium_A. The sequence continues at coordinate 9,902 of JBEHYH010000121.1, forward strand.
CGCGGCGGCGGTGGTCTCCGACGCCATCGTCGAGCCGAGGTACACGCCGTGGCCCCAGTTGAAGCTCTGCATCACCAGCGGCACCGTGTTGCTGCGGCGGCCGCCGAAGATGATGGCGGAGATGGGCACGCCCCGCGGGTCGTTCACGTGGCTCGAGAGCATCGGGTTGTTCGACGCCGGCGCCGTGAAGCGCGAGTTCGGGTGCGCCGCCTTCTCGGTGCTGCCCTTCTTCCAGGGCTGGCCCTTCCAGTCGGTGAGCTCCTCGGGCACTTCGCCGTCGAGCCCCTCCCACCAGACTTCGCCGTTCTTGGTGACCGCCACGTTGGTGAAGATGGTGTTCTTCGCGATGCTCTTCATCGCGTTGGGGTTGGTCTTGTAGTTCGTGCCGGGAGCGACGCCGAAGTAGCCGTTCTCCGGGTTCACCGCCCACAAGCGCCCGTCGTCACCGACGCGCAGCCACGCGATGTCGTCACCGACCGTGTACACGCGCCAGCCGTCGAAGCGGCGGGGAGGGATCATCATCGCGAAGTTGGTCTTGCCGCACGCCGAGGGGAACGCGGCCGCGACGTAGGTCTTGTTCCCGTCGGGGTCTTCCACGCCGAGGATCAGCATGTGCTCCGCGAGCCAGCCCTCGTTCTTGCCGAGGTAGCTGCCGATGCGCAGCGCGAGGCACTTCTTGCCGAGCAGCGCGTTGCCGCCGTAGCCCGAGCCGAAGCTCCAGATCGCGTTGTCCTGGGGGAAGTGGCAGATGTAGCGGCGGTCGGGGTTCACGTCGCCGGTGCAGTGCAGGCCGCGGTTGAAGGCATCGCTGTCGCCCAGCATGTCGAGCGCCGCTTTGCCCATGCGGGTCATGATCTGCATGTTGAGCACCACGTAGACGGAGTCGGTCAGCTCCACGCCGATCTTCGAGTGCTCCGAGCCGAGCGGGCCCATCACGTAGGGCACCACGTACATCGTGCGGCCCTTCATCGAGCCTTTGAACAGGCCTTTGAGCTTCGTGTACGCCTCGTCGGGCGCCATCCAATTGTTCGTCGGGCCCGCGTCGTCTTTCTTCGGCGTGCAGATGAACGTGAGGTGCTCGACGCGCGCGACGTCGTTGGGGTTGCTGCGGTGCAGGTAGCTGCCCGGGTGTTTCTCCTGATTGAGGGGGATCAGGATGCCCTTGCTGACCGCGTATTCGGTGAGGCGCTTTCGCTCGTCTTCGGAGCCGTCGCAGAACACGACCTGGTCGGGTTCACACAGCGTCGCCATCTCCTCAACCCACCCCAGAAGACGCTTGTTCGACGTCAGCTTCGTTTCGATGGTTGCCATGGCCGCTAGCTGGCATTTCGATGTCGCGCTGTAAAGCCAAAGGCTTTCATGGCGGCCGGTAGTTCAGCTTGTCTAATGCATCGCGTCTTGAAGGAGCACTGTCGTGTCTCTCTCCGAGCTCTGCCTCGACTGCGGTCTGTGCTGCGACGGCACGTTGTTCCGCCAGGTGAAGGTGACGCCAGCCGAACGTGACGCGCTCGTGACGCTGGGCATTGCTGTCGGTGAAAAACGCGGCGCGCCGGTGATGTGGCTGCCGTGCGGAAAGCTGAACGGGAAGTGCTGCACGATCTACGAAGCGCGGCCCGGAGGCTGCCGCGCGTTCGTGTGCGCGTTGGGTGCTCGGCTCACGCGCAAGGAGATTTCACTGGAGGAAGCGAAGGCGCAGGTGCGTGAGATGCTCGCGCGAATCGCCGCGCTTCGAGACGCGCTCGGCGGAGATGATCAGCTCGTGCTGCGCCGCGCGCGTGAAGCCATCGATGGCGCGGCTCCGCTGGCAGAAGGAGTCGCCGAAGCGTTCAAGCGCGTGGAAGACCTTCGCTACTCGGTCTTCATGCCGCCGCCGAGTTGACGACGGCGCGCGAGCTTCCACCGGCCGCGCGCGTAACGGGTCAGGTTGATGACCAGCGGCGCGAACCCGAAGACCCAGCCGAAGGTCCACGCGAGGCCGGCCCAGTTGAGATGGTCGATGGCCCAGACGGCCGCGAACAGTGACGAGAGGAGCCCCGCGACGCCGAAGGGGATGAGCCACGCCGAGCGCCACCACGGAGAATGGCTGAGCCTCACGCGGAGCGCTTCCTGCTCCAACTGCGTGCGCGCGAGCGCGTGTTCGGTTTCTGCCCTGGTGGCGGCGAGCTCCGTGAGCAGCGCCTGAAGCGCGACCCGTTCAGTGGAGATCGCAGGGAAGTCGCGGAGCTCGGCTTCGAGCTGCTTGACGCGCGCCTGTGCTGTTTCGAGCCGTGTGCGGAGCGCGCTCATTGCAGCTCCAGATGATCAGCCGCGTCGCCCAGGCGCCACGCGATGAAGCCGCCGCCGAAGGTGAGCGCGAAGGTGAGCCACCCCGAAACCGGCTCGAGCCCGCCGAGCATCAGCAACGCGAGCATCGAACTGGCCACCAGCGCCGCACGGATCAGGTGCTGCGCGACGCGCCAGCCGCGGCGCGAGAAACCGAGCACCACGCGTCGCGTTTGCTCCATCTGAAGGGCGAGGACCTCGAGCGCTTCGTGTTCTCGTTCCATCGCCGAGATGCGCGCGTGGAGCGCGTCGGCCCGGGCGCGGAGCCTGTGGGTTTCGAGCGCTTCTCGAGCGCGGCGCCGCTGGAGTTCGGTTTCGAGCGCGGTCTGTCTCGCGATGACCTCGGCGAGTGCGCGTTCGATCTCCGCGTCGTCGCTCATCTGTTCCTCAGCGGATTTCAGCGTCGTACGGCTGACCGAGCGCGGCGGGCGCGACGTTCTTCGCGCCTTGAAGCGACAACACCACCAGCGTCAGCGCGTACGGCAGCGCGAGCAGCACGCCCTGCGGCACGTACTCGAGAATCTGCGGAGCCGAAGACGCGAGCGAGATGCGTAGCGCGTTGCCGAAGGAGAAGAAGAGCGCGGCGCCTGCGGCGCCCAGCGGAGTCCACCGGCCGAACACCATCGCGGCGACCGCCATGAACCCGAGGCCCGAGGGCATGTGATGTTCGAAGCGGTCCAACGTCGCGGTGCTGAGCGCCGCTCCGCCGAGGCCGGCCAGCGCACCCGACAACATCACCGCGCCGTACCGGAGCGCGTTCACGTTGACGCCCATCGCCGCGACAGCCTGCGGTGTGTCACCGGCGGCGCGCAGACGCAGACCCCACGGCGTGCGCGCGACCGCGAAGTGCGCCGCGACCGGGAACACGAATGCGAGCCACGTGAGCGGCGAGTGCCCGAACCACAACGGCAGTTGCGCAATCGACGGCGTCGACGACGGTGAATTGAAGACCGCTTCGAGCACGAAGGTGCCGAGCGCGAGCATGACGAGGTTGATGGCCATGCCCGAGACGACCTGATCAGCGCGCCAGTGGATCGAGAGCCACGCGTGCAGCGCGGCGAGCAGCGCTCCGGCGGCCATGCCGACCAGCACCGCGAGTGGAGTCGGCATCACCAACGCGGCGGCGGCGGCAGCGAGCGCTCCACCGCGCATCATGCCCTCGACGCCGACGTTCACCACGCCCGCGCGTTCCGAGAACACCGCGCCGATCGCCGCGAAGACCAACGGAGGCGCCGCATCGAGCACCGAAGAGAGCAGGGCGAGGATCATGTCTCATTCCCTCGAGGAGAGAGTCCACGATGCGCGGCGGAGGCGCGCGAAGCGCTCGAGTCCACAGCGATTGCTTCCACGCGACCTGGCGGCGGCGGGCAAACCGCGAAGCCCTCATGGTGAGGGGTGCGCATCACGGTTGCCTCCGCGCGAGCAGTTTTTCCCACGCATGTTTTCCGGCGACGAGCAGCAGCGCGAGGCCCTGCATCAACTCGGGGAAGCTCTTGTGCAGCCCGAACAACTGCATGCGCGTACCGCCGGCGCGCAGACCGCCGAAGAGCATCGAGGTCACCATCACTCCGAGTGGGTGGCCTTGCCCGATGAGCGCCATGGCGATGCCGTCGAAGCCCCACGGCGCGCCGAGCGTGCCCGGGCGGCCACGACAGGCTGATGCTGAGCCTGCAGTGCAAGGGGCGCGCGG
>JBEHYH010000122.1:0-13882 GCA_048498275.1 Myxococcota bacterium
GCAGATACGCCGCGCGCAGGTTGTGATCGTGATGGTGATGTTCACCCGGGCCGTGATCATGATCATGGTGATCGTGCCCGGTGTCTCCGAGCAGCCACGCCGAGACGAGATTCACGACCAGCCCCAGCACCGCCACCGGGAACGCTTCGTTGAACGCGACGGGCTCCGGCGTCACGAACCGGCCGACCGCTTCGATGAGCACGCCGATCGCCACCATCAACAACAGCCCCGCCGAGGTGAAGCCGGCGAGTGCGTAGACCTTGCCGGTGCCGAACGCGAACTGCGTCTGCCCTGCCCGCGTGCGCGCGTACCAGTACGCGATGGCGGTGATGCCGAGCGCGCCGACGTGCGTGCCCATGTGCCAGCCGTCGGCCAGCAGCGCGAGCGAATGCGACCACCAGCCCGCGATCAGCTCGGCGACCATCATGACCGCGGTGATGCCGACGACCAGCCGCGTGCGCGACTCACCCTTCGCCTGTACCGGCGGCGCTTCGTGAACGGTGCACGACGGTGCCGCGGTCAGCTCAGACGCAGTCATCGCATTTCCCCCTCAACTGGATCTCGACGCGTTGCTTCGACAGCGACTTCGGCACGCCCTTCGCGGGCTTCACCTGCAACTTCACGTCGGGCAGGCACGTCACCACGCCACAGTCGGTGCAGGTGAAGTGCGGGTGACGCACGGTCTCGCCGTCGCCCCGATTGAGCTCGAAGCGCCAGACGTGATCGCCGAGGTCGGTGCGGCGCACGAGACCCGCGTCGGTGAGGTCGACGAGGTTCCGGTACACGGTCGTGCGGTCCATGCCTTCGCCGGCGAGGGTGTCGACGAGCTCGCCGTGCGAAACGGGCTGCGTCGCCGCGTAGAGCCGCTTCAGCACCGAGATGCGCGGAGAGGTGCTCCGCAGCCCGACGCCGCGAATCGATTTCTTGAGCTGGTCCAGCGAGACGAGGGGCTCCGTAGTTGCCATTGCAATTGCAATAGTAGCTATTCAGCTCCCATAAATGGATAGCCAACTGAGGTAGGCGGTACGAAAGTTTCCTTAATGGTGCGCGGGCTCACCCAACGGGTGAGGTTCCACATCGAACCGGCCTTGTCGTTGGTGCCCGACGCGCGCGAGCCGCCGAAGGGCTGCTGGCCGACCACGGCGCCGGTGCACTTGTCGTTGATGTAGAAGTTGCCCGCCGCGTGGCGCAGCGCCGCGGAGAGCTTCACGATCGAATGCGCGTCGCGCGCGAAGATTGAACCGGTCAGCGCGTAGGCCGCCGACTGATCGACCTCCACCAGCGTCTCGTCGAGCTTCGCGTCGTCGTAGACGTAGAGGCTGACGACAGGGCCGAAGATCTCCTCGGTCATCAGGCGGTGGCGCGGTGTGGTCACCTGAATCAGCGTCGGCGACACGAACCAGCCCTGCGCACGGTCGGTCTTGCCACCGGCGAGGATCTTCGCGTCGGGGCCGCGACCGAGCTCGAGGTACGAGCTGCACTTGTTGAAGCTGCGCTCGTCGATGACCGCCGAGAGGAAGTTCCGGAAGTCGGTCGCCGGGCCCATGGTCAGGCCTTCGATCATCGGCACCAGGATCTTCTCGAGCCGCGGCCAGAGCGACTTCGGCACGTACACGCGCGAGCACGCGCTGCACTTCTGACCTGAATATTCGTACCCGCCGCGCGCGATGGCGACGGCGACGGCCTCGAGGTCCTGCTCCGCGCTCGGGTGCACGAAGATGAAATCTTTGCCGCCGGTCTCGCCGACGATGCGCGGGTACTGGCGGTACTTCGGCAGCGTGTCGCCGATGGTCTTCCACATCGAATTGAACGTCGGAGTCGAACCCGTGAAATGCAGACCGCCGAAGTCGCGATGCGCGAGCACGGCGTCGCCGATGGGCTTGCCCGCGCCCGGGAGGAAGTTGATGACGCCGTCAGGCAGGCCCGCTTCGCGCAGCACCTGCATGATGGTCCACGCCGAGAGCGATGCAGTCTCAGACGGCTTGAAGAGCACCACGTTGCCCATCAGCGCCGGAGCGGTCGAGAGGTTGAGCGCGATGGCGGTGAAGTTGAACGGCGCGACCGCGAACACGAAGCCATCGAGCGGGCGGTAGTCGGTCTGGTTCCACACTCCCGCAGATGAAATCGGCTGGTTCTCGACGATCTGCTGCGCGAAGTGCGCGTTGAACCGCAGGAAGTCGATGCCCTCACACGCGGCGTCGATCTCCGCCTGATACGCGGTCTTGCCCTGGCCCCACATCGTCACCGCGTTGATGCGCGCGCGGTATCTGGTGGCGAAGAGCTCGGCGGCCTTCAGCATCACCGCGGAACGTTCGGCGAGCGGCAGCGCGCTCCACGCCTTCTTCGCTTCGAGCGCGGCGTCGATGGCCTGCGTCACGTGCTCCGGCCCGGCGGAATGAACGGTCGCCAACACCTTCTGGTGATCGAACGGCGACCGCACCTCGAACGTGTTGCCGGTGCGGACCTCCTTGCCGCCGATGAGGAGCGGAATTTCCACGTTGTCCGAGGCGACGGCTTTCAACGCCGCCTTCAGTTCGGCTTTTTCAGGACTGCCAGGGGCGTACTGCTTGATCGGCTCATTGCTGGGCTGCGGCGCGCGGGCGTGGCTCATGACCGCGATTTGCCATAGACCCCGCGAAGCGTCATGCCCCGCCTCAAACCAGTGGTAGCGCCCGTGACCATCGAGATCGATGGCGAGGCGTTTCCGGCCCGTGACGGAGAGCCGGTTGCGGCTTCGCTCCTCGCGGCGGACCAGTTCATTTTCAGCCGTTCGCCGAAGTACCACCGCCCGCGCGGCCCGTTCTGTTTCACCGGAGCGTGCGCGCAGTGCCTGATGCGTGTCGACGGTGTGCCGAATGTGCCGACGTGTCGGGTGCCCGCGCGCGAAGGGCTGCGGCTCGAGCGGCAGAACGCGCTGATCGACGCGCGGCTCGACCTGCTGCGGGCGAATGACTTCGTGTTTCGTGACTGGTTCAACCATCACGAGTTTCTGGCGGGTGTGCCGATCGCGGAGGTCGTGCTGCAGAAGATCGCGCGGCAGCTCGCCGGTCTGGGGACACTGCCGGAACGTGATGCGCCAAAGCGTGAACCGGCTCGCTACGAATCACACGACATCGTGATCGTCGGCGCCGGTGTCGCGGGGCTCGCGGCATCGAGAGCACTCGGAGACGTTGAACACGTACTGCTCGAACGAAACTCAGCAACTCCCACTCGCCCGATTTCGGGAGAGGGCAGCACCCGCTACGGCGCCGAAGTCGTCGGGCTCTTCCGCGACGACACCAAACCGTTCCTCACGGTGATCAAAGACGAAGCGCTGACACTCATCTCCTTCAACACACTGATCCTCGCGAATGGTGGGCACCCTTCATTGCCGACGTTCCCGAACAATGATCTCCCCGGCGTCATCTCGGGGCGCGCGGTGAGGCAGCTCATCGAGCAACACGGAGTTCTCCCCGGGAAACGCATCGCGTGCGTCGGCCCTGAAGCGGCGGAACTCGTGGCGATCATTCAACGCGAGGGTGGTGAAGCGTTCGAAGTGAAGGCGCCGGTGAAGCGCGTGCGCGGGCTTCGTCGGGTGACGTCGATCGAAACCGAGAACGAGAAGACGTCGTGCGACGTCATCGCGCTGTGTGACCCGCTGACTCCGGCGTTCGAGCTCGCGCGCGCCGGCGGCGTCGAGATTTCGTGGAATTCGAAGTGGAGCTGCTTCGTGCCGACCGCCGACGAAAACGGGCAGACGAACGTGCCCGGGATTTTTGTCGCCGGTGAAGTTCGCGGGCCTGTGGACGCCGCGACCGCAGCCGAGCAAGGCCAGCGCGTCGCGAAAATCCTGAGGCCCTCACCCCAACCCTCTCCCGAAATCGGGAGAGGGGGAGTGCACCTGTGAGCAAGCAACTCCGCTGCCCCTTCGAATACGTCACCGCGAGCGAAGTGCAGCACGCGATCGAAAAGGGCTACCGCGACATCGAATCGGTGAAGCGCTTCACCGGCTTCGGCACGGGCATGTGCCAGGGCAAGCAATGCCTGCACTCCGTCGCGCGCTTCCTCGAGAAGAACACCGGCCTCGAACCTTCGCAGATCGAACCGTTCACGCCGCGGCCTCCGCTCTTCCCCACTGAACTCAGCCTCTGGGCGAGCGCGAAGTTCGACCCGATGCACGCGGCCGCCGGCGGAGTTCCTCCCGAGACGGCGCCCTTCTTCCCCGCGCTGAAACCCGATGCGCCCATCAAGAAGAAGACGAAGGTGGTCATCATCGGCGGCGGAATCATGGGGCTCGCGCTCGCGTGGAATCTCGCCGAGCGCGGCGAGAAAGACGTGGTGGTCATCGAACGCGGCTACCTCTGCGCCGGCGCGTCGGGCCGCAACGGCGGAGGCATTCGCGCGCAATGGGGCACGCCCACGCTCATCACGCTGGCCCGCCGCAGCATCGAGCTCATGAAGCGCTTCGCGCGCGACATGGGCATCAACGTCTGGTTCCGCCAGGGCGGCTACCTGTTCCTCGCGAAGTCAGACGAGATCGCGCGGCGCCTCGAGCGCACCGCGAAGCTCCACAATCAGTTCGGCGTGCCGACTGAGATTCTCACCGCCGACGGCGCGCGCGACGTGGTGCCGGAGCTGGAGCTCAAGGGCGTTCAAGCCGCTGCGTGGAACCCGAAAGACGCCGTCATCTTCCCGTGGGCGTTCGTGTGGGGCTACGCGCAGCAGGCGCAGGCGCGCGGCATCACCGTCGAGACGTTCACGCAGGTGCAGGGCTTCGAACAATCGAACGGGAAGATCACGAAGGTACGCACCGATCGCGGTGACATCGAGTGTGAAACCGTGGTGCTCGCCGCCGGCGCGTGGAGCCCTGAGATCGCGAAGCTCGCCGGAGTGCACCTCCCCAACGAGCCGCACCGTCACGAGATCTGCAGCACCGAGCCGCTCAAGCCGTTCCTCGGGCCGCTGGTCTCGGTGCTCGATTCAGGCGTGTACTTCTCACAGTCGATGCGCGGCGAAATCGTCGGCGGCATGGGTGACCCGCGTGAACCGGGCGGCATGAACCTCGGCTCCACTTCGCGGTTCCTCACGCGCTACTCGCAGGCCATCACCGAGCTCATGCCGCGCGTGGGCCATTTGAAGGTGCTGCGCCAGTGGGCCGGGCCGTACGACGTGACGCCCGACAATTCACCGATTCTGGGGAAGACGCCGGGCATCGCGAACCTGCTGCAGATGAGCGGCTTCGTCGGCCACGGGTTCATGATGGCGCCCGCCGTCGCGGAACGAATGGCGAAGTGGATGACGACGGGTGAATCAGACGAGCTCTTCGAGCGCTTTACGCTTCAGCGTTTCGCCGAGGGCCGTCTCGAACGCGAAGACATGGTCATCGGCTGAGGCTTCTCGACGATCCACCCGCGGCACTGCCTCGCGCCGCAGTTGCATCGCTCCTTCAAGTCTTCCGGCAACGCGTAGTCGTAGAACAGTTCTTCGCCGGGCTTCAGATCGCGCAGCGCTTGCAGCTGCGCCCAGCCGTTACCGAGCTTCGAGACTCCCGCTTCGACGACCACGTTCGGGTCACACGAGTGATTCACCCAGCGCGTCTGATCGACCATGTCGAAGAACACGCCGGGCTCGAGAATGAGCGAATACGTGTCGTCGCGTTTCTCTCCGGCGCGCCAGAGCACACCTTCGACGTTGCAGATGACCGAGCCCTTGCGCCGCGCGCGCGTGGTGATCACGCCATAGCCCTGCACGGGCGAACGAATGACCTTCAAACCGGGAATGCGTGCCACGACGGCCTCATCGCACCAGTCGTGACAGTTCGGCCAGCGTCGTCTCGGTGATGATGAGCCCGATGATCACCCCGTGCGTCGCGGTGCGCGCCGGGCCGGGGTTCACCGAACCGAAATGCGCGGCGACTCCGCCGACGGCCGCACCGACGAGGCCCGCGCCGACGGTGACGAGCGCGTAGGTCAGCAGGCTCCACGGGTCTTTCCGGCCAGACAACGCCAGCATCGCGATGCTCGCGCTGGTCAGACCCAGCGCGGAGATGCCGCCGATGATCGCCATCACGTGACCGCCGGGTTGGTCTCCGGTGAGAAACGCGCCGGCGGTGTACGCCGCGGCCGACGCGAGGCCCGACACACCGATCAAGATGCCGTCGCGAACACGACCGGGCGTCTTGTCTGATGCATCACCTGCGTTCAGCGCGAGCGCGAGTACGAGAGCGGGGAGCACCCGCCCAACTTACGTCACTTCGAGAGCCGCTTCGGGATCGAGATGTCCGCGACGACCGGGTGATGATCGCTGTGGCGATTGGGTAACCGGTGCATGCCGCTGAACTTGATGCCTGGCGTCGCGAGGAAGCCGTCGATCGAATTCGGAGGCGCGTGCCACTTCAAACCCGTCGCGCGCGCCATGCGCTGCGGGTTCACCTGATTGGCGTCCATACCGACGACGATGGGCAGCTTCGACGACTTCACGAACTTCGCGAGATTGCGATCGAACTGACCCCACAGGCGGTCGTAACGCTTCGGCGGGCGGTGCACCGAGACCATGCGCACCTTCTGGCCGTTCACCTTCATGTCGACGTACGAGATCCACCGGGCGAGCATCTTCGCGCCGTGCGGTTCGACGCCGAGCGCCATGCCGCGATCGATCGCCTGCGCCTTGCGCTTCTTCCACAGCACGCCGACGCCGGCCTTGTCGTCACGCTGCGCCTGGTGAACGCCCCACTTCGTCTCATCCTTGCGCTGGTTGCGGAGGCGCGTGTTCTTCGCCTCCTGCACCAGCACCACGTCGGCGTCGATCTTGTGAACGTCGGAGAACCTGTCGGTGAAGTCGTCATTGCTGGTGGCGATCGTCAACTTCGCGGGACCCTTGTTCTTCGCGGGCAGCGCGACGGTCTGCGGAGGGCAACGGGGAATGGGCTTCGCGGCGACTTTCATGCCCGATTCTCGGCGCGATGTAGGTGCAGGTATTTCGCCCGCCGTGTCAGAGCATTTTACGCGCAACGTTTCTCAACGGTCGGCTCGAGCGAGGCCGTTACGATGCGCGCATGAGCGACCCGTCTTTCGAAGATTCGATCTCGGGCGAGACGCACGTTTCTCCGTCGACCTCGCAACAGGTGACCGTCAGCGGTTCGACGATGCGGTCGACCGTGCTGCCGCAGATCGAATGGGAAGGTCCGACTCCGAAAGTGAAACCGTCGGAACGTCAGCGCTTCGAGGAGCTCGGCCTCCTCGGTGAGGGCGGCATGGGTGAAGTGGTGCTGGCGATGGATCACGACATCGCGCGGCAGGTGGCGCTGAAACGTCTGCCCGAGAACTGCGACCTCGGCCGCGTGCTGCGCTTCGCCGAAGAGATCCGCACCGTCGGGCAGCTCGAGCACCCCAACATCGTCCCCGTGCATGACGTCGGCGTCGATTCGTCGGGGCGGTACTACTTCGTGATGAAGCACCTCCGCGGCGAGACGCTGGAGTCGATCATCTCGCGGCTCAAAGCCGGAGAAGACGCGGCCCATCAGCGCTTCACGATGGAGGTGCGCGTGCAGATCTTCCTCTCGGTGCTCAACGCGATGGCCTACGCGCATCAGCAGGGCTTCATCCACCGCGACTTGAAGCCCGCGAACATCATGGTCGGGCCGTACGGAGAAGTGACGGTGATGGACTGGGGGCTCGCGAAGCGCCTGCGCAATGAGAACCCCGAGCTCCCGATGACGCAGACGCGTGAACGCACCGTGCTGCAGACCCAGGTCGGCGCGGTGATGGGCACTCCGCTCTACATGGCGCCGGAGCAGGCGCGCGGCGCGCAGAATGAAGTCGACGAGCGCAGCGACCTCTACGCGCTCACCGTGATCTTTCACGAGTTCCTGCACCTCGATCACTACCTCGAGGGCCGCCGCGGCCTGCAGGAGGTGATCGCCGGCGTGCAGGCGACGACGCCGACGCTGCACAAGATGAACGGCAAGCCCGCGCGCTATCAGGTGCCGGCTGATCTCGACTGGTTCCTCGTGCGCGGTTTCAAGAAGGCGCCCTCGGAGCGCTACCAGACCGTTCAGGAAATGCAGGACGAGCTGCAGCGCATCATTCGCGGTGAGTGCCGCGTGCAATGCCACCGCACGTTCATGAAGCGCATGATCGGCGAGACGCAGCGCGGGCTCGATCGCTACCCGGTGGCGATGACCGCGGCGACCACGGCGTTCTTCGCGCTGGCCGCGGTCACCGTCGTGCAGGCCGTACTGTCACTGCTTCACTAAACCTTCAGACGAATCGCGCCGGGCAGAATCGTGAAGCGCGCGGGCAACGTGCCCGGCTGTTCTCCGTCGCAGTCGATGAGCACCTTCTCGTCGCTCTCGGCGCGGACCGTTTTCGCGCGGAGCGTGCGCGTGCCTTTCCAGTTCACGTGCGCGCCTGAATAGATGCCTTTGCTGCGCACCACGAAGTCGGTGAGCGTGTACCCGCTCCACACGGTGACGTCGAAGAGCCCGTCGCTCACGTCGGCCTCCGGAGCGACCTTCATGCCGCCGCCGAAGAAGCGCCCGTTACACACCGACAGCGTGGTGACCGGGAGCGTCTCCATCGCGCCCTCGTCGAACGACACGCGAACCTGCGCGTCTTCGTACTGAGTGAGGGCCCTGACCGAACCGACCATGAACGACACCGTGCCGCCGAACATCTTCGAGGTGCGATTCACTTCCTGATCGACGAGGCCCGAGACACCGAAGCTGCAGATGTTCGCGAAGTAGCGCTTCTTCGTCTCGCCATCGTGACCGAGGAACTCGAGCAGCCCGACGTCGAACGGTCGCGTGTCGGGCGTCTTCAACCGGGCGATGGCCTGTTCAGAATTGAGATCCCAGTCGAAGGTCTTGCGGAAGTCGCCGCCGGTGCCGCGCGGCAGCACCCCGAGCGCCGCGTTGGGGTTGATGGCCTTGCCGTCTTCGAAGAACCCGTTGGTGACCTCGTTGATGGTGCCGTCGCCGCCGACCGCGACGATGCACTCGTAGCCATTCTTGATGGCGCGTTGAGCGATGTGCATCGCGTCCATCTCGCCTTTGGTGAACTCGACGCCGAAGTCGGAGAGCGTGCGGCCGATGGTGGCCGCGAGCTCGCCCCAGCGGCGGCCGGTGTTGCCGTTGGCGCTCTTCGGGTTCACGACGAAGAAGGTCTTCATTCAGCTCTCCAACCAACGACGAAGGATCGACATGAGATCGTACGACTGGCGGCCCGCGCGTTCGAACATGCGCTTGCTCGTGGGGCACGCGGTGACGATGGCGCCCTCTTCGCTCGCGACTTCGATGGCCTGGCGGCGCGCGACCTCGACGGAAACGTCGGTCATCGTGCGCGGCAGCAATCCACCGCCTCCGGAGCAGCCGCCTTCCTTGCGATTGCTCGGCGCTTCGAGCACTTCGGTGAGCGCGCGCTTCAGCAGGTTGCGCGGCTGCTCGTACTGCCCGAGGCCACGCCCGAGATGACACGCGTCGTGGTACCCGGCGCTCTCCTGGAGCGGCGGTTTGTTCGCGACGTGTTGGAGGTTTTCTTCGAGCACTTCGACGACGGTGCGCACGTTGGTCGAGAGCTTCACGCCGACGCGCGGGTAGACCTCCTTGAGCGTGTACGCGCAGCCGGCGTCGAGCACCGCGAGCTCTGGCACTTCATCGAGCATCTTCTTCGTCGTGCGCGCGTGTTCGATGAACTCGTCATGCGCTCCGGCGGCGTAGAGCGGGTAGCCGCAGCAGCGCGATGACACGCGCGCGACGCCCATCGGCACGCCGAACCCTTCGGAGACCTTGATCGTGTCTTCGATGAGCTCCTTGCGCTTCACGAGCGTGCTGCAGCCGGGGAAGAGTTGAAAACGAACCGGCGAATCGATGCGGAAGTCGTCGACCAGCGACGCGAGCTCGCGCCCGAACGGGTTGTGCCATTCGGTGAACGTCGCGAGCGTGGTCGCGGCGCCCTTGGGCTGCGTGTTGGTGCGCACCGATTCTTCACGCGCTGCGAACAGCGCATCGCCGACGGTGTTCTCGTGTTTGCAGAAGCTCGTGCATCTGCCGCAACCGGTGCACGCGTGCGCGGCCCTCGAGGTGCTCTCGTCATTCGCGCGAACGTCGATCTGCACGAGGTGCGCGGCCGTCATCTTCCCCCACGGCGAATGCGATTCGTTCTGCGTGGCTTCAGAAACCGGGCACGAGAAGCGGCACAACTTCGGGCACGCCGAGCAATACCGATACGCCTGCGCATGCGGAGTCATCGCGCTCATGGCGCACCTCGAAAGAGTGAAGACACGCGCGCGGCAACCGGGTGCCACGCAGTTTTCGTTTGAAGCGGAAGACCTTCGATGTCGCCGCGCGCGACGACGGTGCCGAGCGAGAGCCGGAACAACTGCAGCGCCTTCTTCGCATTCAACGCGGCACGAACCGCACTCCACGTCGTCTCGACCTCCTCACCAACGCCCTCGGCGGCGGGGAGTGGGCCGGGGTGAGGGGCGGCGCTCTGCGAAGTCACGCGCTGAAGCAGTTCACGATCACGCTCCACACCGCCAACCGTCGCCGCCCATCTCACTTCAGCGCGCACTCGGTCACTCACCTCGAGATGACAACGCCAGGGCCAGAACCCCGCGGCCAATGCGCGCCGCATCGCGGTGACGAACGCATCACCATTCTCAAACGTGAACGAGGCAACACGCACGTCGCGCTCCGGGTACGGCACACAGCGAATCGTCGCGTGCGTCACCTGCGCGAGTTTTCCGTGTCCACCGAGCACGAGCCCGGCGAGATCGGGGCCCGCAGCACTTCTCGGAGCATTGTTCGTTTCGAACGTTCGCCCATCGGGCAATTCGACGCGCATCGACGCGCAAATCGGTTCCAACCGCCCACCGGGGATCGGATGCAAACCCGCGTACGGGCCTTCAAGAAATTCGCCGACCGTCAGCGCCATCGCTCCCGGAGTCACCGGACCCAACGACAACCCGTGTGGAGTCACGTGCGCGTCGAGTTCGCGCAGCACGACACCCGCGCCGACGCGCACGAGCATCGACTGCGCCTTCACCGGCTCGATTTCATGAAAGCGATTCACAGGCCCAGCTTTCCCGGGTTCATGACGCCGTCAGGGTCGAACAACTGTTTCAACGCACGCAGCGCATCACGGCCTTCACCGAGCGTTTCCTGCAGCGCGCGCGCTTTCAAGACACCGACGCCGTGGTGATGACTCACGTTGCCGCCCGCACCGATCGCCGCCTTCAACGCCGCGTTCCACAGCGAGTGGTAGCGCTCTTCCATTTCACGCTCTGAATCGCCCGAACCGACGAACGAGAAATAGAGCGAGCACCCATCGGCGTACGCGTGGCTGAAGTGACAGAGCACGAACGCGAACTTCGAAGCCGCGTGATGCACCGCTTCGTAGATCTTGTGCACCGATTCCCACGGAGCGGCGATCTCCATGGTGTCGGCGAACGTGCCTGACTCGACGAGCCGCGACATCCGGTAGCTCACGTCGTACCGCTTCTTGAGCCACGCACGGCCCGGCGCATCACCGAGGTCTGAAGCGCCGAGCTGCCGACAGATCGACGTCGCGCCACGATCTTCGGCTTCAGCCCGCGCCGCGTCGCCTTCGAACATCAGAATCAACCGGCTCTTTCGAAACGCGCGCTGCAACTGATTCATCAACACCGGCCGGCCCAACGTCTGCCGCGTCACCGTCCGAAGAACTTCAGGCAACCACTTCGTCTGCAGCTCGCTGCGCAACGAAGGCGGAGTCACCGCTCTCTTCTTCGCGCCCGGCTTGCCGACGAACGCGGTGTCGAACGGGTCATACAGACGCGTCACCGCTGGCCGGAGCCCATCGCGGAAGATGAGTCGAATCGCTTCGAGCCCTTGCTCCACCGACGCGAACTCGAAGCCGTGAAACGCGCGGCCTTCAGGCAATGGGAACACGCGCAGCTTCGCGCTGGTGAACGCGCACAGCGTGCCTTCCGAACCGACGAGCAACGCCGCGAGGTCAGGCCCGCTGAACGGCCGCTCCGGCAACGTCAGCTTTTCGCCGGTGCCAAGCACCACGCGCGCCGACAGCAGCATGTCTTCGATCTTTCCGTACTTGCTCGAGAACTGCCCTGCGCTGCGCGCCGCGAGCCAGCCACCGACCGTCGAGGTCGCGATCGATGATGGAAAGTGGCCGAGCGTCCAACCGCGCGCGTTGAGTCTGCGCTCCAACGTCTCGCCCATCACGCCGGCGCCGACTTCGACACTCCGTGTTTCCGCGTCGACTTCGCCAATCAGATCGAAGCGCTTCAGATCCAACGTCACGCCACCATCGAGCGCCCACGTTCCGCCGCACACGCCTGAACCGGCGCCGTAGGGAATCACCGCGAAGCGATGCTTGCGCGCGATCGAAATCACCTTCGCGACTTCGTCATCATTCCCCGGCCACACGACGGCATCTGGAGGCGCCGGGCTGCGACCCTGGCGAATCCACAACAGCGCCAGTGGCCACATGTCGCGCGCGTAGCTCAACCGATCCAACTCGTCGGTCGAGATGCGGCCACCGACTGCTGCAGAAAGTTCAGCGCGCGCCGCGAGCACGCTCTGTCTGGGAGCCGGCAACGCGCCCGCGGGGAAGCTCGGCAGGCGCGAAGGCAAAGTCTCGACGGCGCTCGTCACGCGGGCGTTTCTACCACTGCACTCCGCTGCTTCAGCGATGGTGTTTTGCGTTCGAGAGCGAGATGTTTCGGCCCATGACTCCACAGCTCGAACAAGCCCTCGTCGGTATCGCTCGTGGCCCCGCTGAAAAGGAACTCGGCGGCACGGTGCAGCTCAAGGTCAGCACGGTGAAGACCGAAGGCCCCTGGGCGCTGGTCGTCGCCGATCTCAAAGGCGCCGACGGCAAGCCGTTCAACTACGCACAGACCTCGTACGCCGAAGGCGCGCGCGAGGGGTTCGTCTCGCATCGCTACGCGGTGTTGCTGAAAGACAAAGGCGGCAACTGGGAAGTCGCGCAGTCGATCATCGGCCCCACCGACCCCGCGTGGATCGCGTGGACCGAATTCGGCGCGCCTGAATCGCTGCTGCAGGTCGGCTGAAAGTCGAACGCCGCTCCTGCGCGATGCAGAAGCGGCGTTTCACGACTTCCGAGGCTCAGAAACCGCTTACGCCGGCTGCAGGTAGTACGCGCCGCCGTAGGGGTTGCCGTAGCTGATCTTCTGCGTGCCGTCGGAGTTCACGTTGTTCGAGCCGATGAGCGTGATCTTCCCGTTCTTGTTGCTCGACACGAGTTCTACGTGGTGACCGTTGTTGAGGATGCACACGTCGCCGGGCTTGGCTTGCGAGGCGGGCACGACCTTCCACCCGCGCTTCTTGAGCATCGTGCCGATGGCGTTCGGCACGCCGGAGTTCGAGCCGCTGACCAGGTCGGTGTGGAAGTTGATGACGCCGGCCTTCTGCAGCACCGCCGACACGAAGTTCGCGCAGCAGATGTCGGAAGGAACGTTGGGGTTCATCGGCAGCTTGCCGCTCCGCTTGAGCGATGACGCGTTCTGACCGAGGAACGACTTCGCGAGGTCGGCGACCTTCTGGCCCTTCACCGATGACGTGCCGCCGGTGCTGCCGGTCGAGCCCGTGCCGCTGGTGCCACCGGTGCTGCTCGAGCCGCCCGGCAACTTGATGGTCTGACCGACCGAGATGCGGTTCGGGTTCGAGATGTGGTTGAGCGACGCCAGCTTCGACGCCGTGGTGCCGTAGCGCGACGCGATGGAGCTCAGCGTGTCACCGGCGCGGACGCGGTACGTGCCTCCGCCCTTGCTGCCGGACGAGGAACCCGTGGAACCCGTCGCAGCCTTGCCCGAGACGACCAGCTTCTGGCCGACCGAGATGTTGTTGGGGTTCGAGATGTGGTTGTTCTTGGCGAGCGCCGCGACG
>JBEHYH010000123.1:0-13876 GCA_048498275.1 Myxococcota bacterium
ACGGGTTCGAGCCGCGCGTGGTGCTGTTGGAATAGAAGGGGAACCTGGTGACGCTCGAGGCGCGCGATGCGGCGGCGAGAGATCAGGCGTTGCGCATCTTCTCGCTCGATGTCGATGCGACGCCGTTGAACGACATCGCCGCGCGAGATCCCGTCATCGAACGGCTGCTTCAGGAGCGGCCCGGGTTTCGTCCTCCGATCTGCGGGTCGCCGTACGAGGCGGCGATCTGGGGGCTGCTCGCGCAACGAATCTCGATGACGCAAGCCGCGAACCTCCGGCGGAAGATGGCGGAGGCGCTCGGCAGCACCATCGAGGCCGATGGTGTCCGGTACGCCCTGGCGCCGCCGCCGCGCGCGATTTTGTCGCGTTCGAAGTTCGACGGAATTCCAGAGGAGAAATGGCGGCGTCTTCAGGCGGCGGCGCGCGCGGCGGAGGCCGGCGAGTTGCACATCGATCGGCTCCGTTCGCTGCCTCGAGACATCGCGCTCGTGCAGTTGAAGACGATTCACGGCGTCGGAGAATGGACCGCGAATCACATGTTGGTTCGCGGCGCGGGGATGGTCGACGAAGTGCCCGACGCGGAGCCGCGGGTGCTGCGCGCCATCGAGCTCGCCTACGGCCGGGCAGACTTGTCGGTGTCGAAGAACTGGGCGCCGCTGCGCACGTGGGTCTCGATTCTGCTCGTCGCGAATCTGCACGCCGTCGGGCAGTGGGTCGACGAGGGCGATCGCGCGAAGCGCGGCAAGCGCGTCAGCCGGTCTTCTTCTTCCGGTCGCGCTTCGGCGGCTTGAGCGGAGGCGGCACCGGCATCGGCGTGCCTTCGAGCGGCGGCGTTTCCATCGGTGGCGCGTCTTCACTGAGCGCCGGGAGCCGGATGGTGAACGTCGAGCCTTCGCCCTGACGGCTCTGCACCGAGATGGTGCCACCATGGTTCTTCACGATGCGCTGGCAGATCGCGAGGCCGAGGCCAGTGCCCTTCGACTTCGTGGTGAAGAAGGGCACGAAGATGTTGAGCTGCTGATCAGCGGGGATACCGGGGCCGTCGTCTTCGACCTGCAGTTCGACGAACTCCGGGTTGCGGAACTCGCCGAAGCGCTCGGGGCGCGCGGTGCGCAGCGTGATGTTGCCGGGCTTTTCCCCCAGCGCCTGCACGGCGTTCTGCACGAGGTTGATGAGCACCTGCTTGAGCTGCTCCGCGTCGCCATCGACGCGCGGCATGTTCTCTGCGAGCTCTTCCTTGATCGTCACGTTCTTCGGCACGTCGTTGACGATCAGCTTGAGCGTGCGGCTCACGACTTCGCCGAGGTCGGTCGGGCCGAAGTTCTGTTTGAGCGGCCGCGAGTAGTCGAGGAACGCGCTCACCACGCCGTTGAGGCGATTCACTTCCTCGACGATCACCTCGACGAATTCGCCTTCCTCACTCGGCAGGTGATGCGGGTCGAGGAACTGCGCCGCGCCCTTGATCGCTCCGAGCGGGTTGCGGATCTCGTGTGCCAGACCCGCGGCCATTTCACCGAGCGCGGCGAGGCGATCGCGCTCACGCATCTTGTCGTAGAGCTTGGAGTTCTCGATCACCGTCGCCACGTTGGCGGCGATCTCGAGGATCAGCGCGATCTCGTCTGACGCGAACGCCTCGGAGACGCGCTCGTCCCACAGGTTCATGAAGCCGAGCACGCGATCGTTGCCCATCAGCGGCACCGTGATGCCGGCCTTCATCTGCGCCATCGCGGTGCGCACGTCGTTCAGACGGCGGAGCTCGTCGCGCGAACGACGCGCTTCGAGCGGCTGCGCGCGCAGTTCGGTGATGCGACGCTCGACGGTCTCCAGCAGTTGCGCGCGTTCGGTGCGGCTCACGAGCGCGCGCGCCGTACCTTGATCGATGAAGAGCGCCGGCACCGGGCCCCGGCTGTCGAGGAGCCGGAAACCGGGACGATCTTCAGCGAGCAGATAGATCGACGTGTGCGTCACCCGGCGCGTCTCATTGAGCCCATCGAGCAGCGACGCGGCCAACTCCGGCGCGTCGATCACGTTCGCGGTGCGCCGGAGCAACTGCCGGCCCGACTCGAGGAACGCGAAGCGCTGACGGAAGAACAACTGCACGATGCGCGCCTCGACGAAGCGGTTGAGCGGCTCGAGCAGGATCAGCATCACGAACGTCGCGACGATGGTGTTGAAGATGAAGAGACTCGTGCTCTCGACCCACGAGGTCAGAATCACGAACACCACCGCGAGAATCGCGGCGAGCACCGCCTGCGACGCGATCTTCCCGAGCAGCTCGTGAAGGTCCATCAGGCGCAGCCGCAGCAACGTCTGCGCGAGGAAGAACAGGTAGAGCGTCGAGACGATCGGCCCGAGCGGAGGGAAGGGCACGCCGAAGCGCGCGATCAGGTCGAGCCCGCTGAAGAGCACCGCCGCGCCGAGGCCGACCGCGAGGTACAACAGCCGCAATCGTTCGATGCGCGACTCACTGGTGCGGATGCGCGCGATGATCAACGACACCGAGAACGTCAGCGCCAGAATCACCCAGACCGAGACCGCGATGCGCGCCCATTGAATGTCGGCCAGCGGAGTGGCCCCGACCGCGAGCCCGGCGAGCACCGACAACAACGAAGCACGCCGGCCGTATCTCGCCGCGCGCGGGCTGAAGTTGAGGAACTCGAGGAAGAACGAGAGCGCGGTGGTCGGCAGGATCGCGCCCGACACGATCGCGATGCCGAGCATCACCCGCCCGGAGATGCTCCCATCGGCGTAGGGAAACAACCGTTCGAGAAAGCGCGCGAGGTGAAAGCTGCCGACCGAGATCGCCAGCGCGCCGTAGCGCGTCAGCACGCGCGCCCGATGTGCACGGAGCAGCATGGCGATACCGAGCGCGAGACCGACGATCGCGGCCAGCAGGCTGCTTTGCGTGGTGACGTCCATGGTGGCTTTCTCGAACCTATCTGGTTGGTGAGAAACGTGTGGCGGCTCCTCGCCAGGTGGAAAGTTGACCTGCGCGCTCGGTGTGTACGATGCGCTCGTGAGATTCACCGGAGCCGTGTTTGTCGTCGTCGCCGTCAATGCCTGGGCTCAGGCACCCGACGATTTGCCTCCGGAGCTCGAAGAAGAAGCCGACCCTGCGTTCGCGCGAGTGGCGAACCCGGCGTTCCCGTCGCCCGCGGTGGCGTCGGTGCCGATCGATCGTGGGCCGAAGCTCGAGCGCGCCGAGCTCGCTCCGTATTTTGCCGAGGGGAAGCTCGCTGAAGCGAAGGCCGCGTACGACGCGGGGAGCTTCTCGAAGGCGGTCGCCCTGCTCGAAGGCCAGCCCGCGACGGGGCCCATTCGGTTTCTTCGCGCGCTCTCCGCGCATCGCTCCGCAGACTGGCGATTTTCGGCGGGCGAATTCGAGTCGCTCGCCAGCGCGTACACACCGCTGCGCGATCGTTGTCTCGTGCATGCGGGCTGGGGTTTCGAAGCGCTCAAGGATTGGGATTCTGCGATCCGCGTCTTCTCTCAAGTGAGCCCCAGCTCGCGGCTCTCGGTCGATGCGCGCATGGGCATGTCACGCGCGCTGCGTTGGAAGCGTGATTTCAAGGCCGCGCAGGACGCGATCGCCCAGTACGTCGATCGTCCGTCGCCTCCGTGGGGCCGCAATGTCGGCGCTGAGGCGCTGCTGCAGCTCGCCGACATCGCCGGAGCCAGGCGCGATTCAAAAGCCGAACGCGAAGCGCTGCTCAAACTCTGGTCGCGTCACTCGATCTCGAAAGAAGCGACGAAGGCCGAGGCGCGCCTCGGCGACCTCACCGCGCTCCCAGCCGACGTGATGATCGCGCGCTCCGAGTCGCTCATCGACGCGCACCACAACGTGCAGGGCATCGCGATTCTCGAGCCGTTGATGGCCACGCTCGCGAAGCCGCCGCCCGAATGCAAAACGCACGCGTGTAAGGACGAGTTCGACGCGCTCGTCTGCCGCGCGCATTTCGCGCTGGGCAAGGGCTACCGGAAGCAGCGTCAGCACGCGAAGGCGCTCCCGGAGCTCGCGCTGGTTCGTAAATGCAAAGACCCTGAGCTTCGCGCGAAGGCGTTGTTCACGCTCGGCTTCAGCCAGACGATCGCCGCGCAGGGGCTCGCCGCGGGCACGTACGAAGCGCTGGCGCGTGAGTTCCCCGACAGCCCGCTCGCTGATGACTCGCTGTTCTTCGCAGCTGATGTGCATTGGCGGCGCGGTCAGCGAGATGAAGCCGTCGAGCGTCTGATCGACATCGTCGACAAGTACCCCGACGGAGACTTCACCGCCGAGGCGCTCTTCAAGCTGTTCTGGATCGCGCGCACCGAAGGTCGAAATGAAGAAGCGCTCGAGTTCCTGCAGGAGATTGAGGGCCGTTGGGCGCGTGCAGATGAGAGCGCGGAGCTCGAACGTGCGCGCTACTGGCGCGGGCGGTTGCTCGAAGCGCAGGGGCAGACCGCCGACGCGCTGACGCTCTACGAGTCGATCGCGAATGAACACCCCGCCACGTACTACGGGCTCGTCTCGCGTGAGCGCGTGGCCGAGCTCGATGCCGAACGGGCCGCACGACTCGCGAGCACCGTGCTCGCCGCGCCGGCCGCCGCAGATCCCTTCCCGATGTACGCGGGCGTTCTCCCCGGAGACCCGCAGTTCCAGAGCGCCGTCGAGTTGTTGCGCATGGGCTTCGGCGAAATGGTGCCGTCGGAGATCCTCTCCATCGATCGCTCGGTGTTGTCGTCTGATTCGCTGCGCTTGATGGTGATGATGTTGTCGATGGCGCAGCAGGAGCGTTCGGCGCACGGCATGGCGCGGCTGTGGTTGCGCCGCGATCTGTCCGGGCCGATCACCGCCGACCGTCGCGCGTTCTGGGAGATCGCATACCCCAACGCGTTCCGCGATCTCATCGTCGAGCATTCGCAGGCCGCTGATGAACTCGACCCCGATCTGCTCCAGGCGTTGATGCGTGAAGAGAGCGCGTTGGACCCGAAAGCGCTCTCCTGGGCGGGCGCGCTGGGGTTGTGCCAGTTGATGCCGGCGACCGCGCATGGCGTGGCGATGCAGCTCAAGCTCAAGCGCCCGACGCAGGCCGCGCTGCTCGAGCCCGACCTCAACATTCAACTCGGCGCGCGGTACCTGTCGGACCTCATCATCCGGCAGAAGGGCATCAAGCCGTTCGCGATCGCCTCGTACAACGCGGGCGAGGGCGCGGTCTCGCGCTGGCGTCGTGACAACGGCGACACCGACCTCGCCGCCTGGGTTGAACAGGTGCCGCTGCAGGAAACGCGCGGCTACGTGAAGCGTGTGCTGCGCAGCTACAACACCTACAAGCTCCTCTACGCGCCCGGGCAGTTCGCGCACATCGTCGTGCCTCCTCCGCCACCACCCGCGAAGAACGCCAAGAAGAGCGGTTAGTTCACGTCAGAAATTTCGAATGGTTTCGTCGGTCTGCCCTGAAGAAAGGAGGCGAACACCGATGGAAACACTCGTTCTCAACTCAGTCTGGCAACCCGTCGCCCGCGTGCCGTGGCAGCGCGCGATCACGCTCTTCTTCCTGGGCAAGGTCGAGATCGTCGAAGAGTACGAAGACCAGACGATCCGCTCCGTGACGTTCGAAGTGAAGATGCCGTCGGTGGTGCGCTTCTTCAAGATGTTGAAGCACCGCAAGCCGGTCGTTCGCTTCAGCCGCGAGAACGTGTTCGCCCGCGATCATGGTGAGTGCCAGTACTGCCACACGAAGTTGTCGCGCTCGGAGGCCACGTACGACCACGTGCAGCCGAAGTCGCGCGGCGGTGGCACCAACTGGGAAAACATCGTGATCGCGTGTGTGAAGTGCAACCAGAAGAAGGGCGGCCGCACGCCCGCGGAGGCGAAGATGAAGTTGAAGGTCGCTCCCGTGAAGCCGGCTCGTCTGCCCGAGGGCGTGCGCTTCACGTTCACGATGCAGAAGGGCATGCCGATCAGCTGGCAGAACTGGCTGCGCGACATGACCTACTGGCACGGCAGCCTCGATGAAGACTGATTTGGAATTTTGATCGGTTTTCGCCGTTCAAGACACCAACGAGATGGAGACAGTGGCGTCCTGGTGACGCGCTCGATGCTGGTTCCCGCAACACAGAACCCTGGCGTCCCACGCTCGAAGCTTCGTCGTCACGAAAGTGGCCCTCCTTTCGGGGTAACCCGTCAGGAGGGCTTTTTCGTCTCCGCCCTCTGGCGCGCTACGATTGATCGAGCCCGTCGTGAACTCGCTGTGAAAGGAGACTCTCGATGTTGAACAGCGCTGTCCTGGTGCTGAACCGGCACTACCAGCCGGTCCATGTCACCAACGTCAAACGCGCGATCTCGCTGCTGTATCAAGGCGTCGCGCGCGCGATTGACGAGCAATACCGGCTCTACGATTTCGAAGACTGGGCGGCGTTGTCGGCGGCGAGCGAGGAAGACTCGATTCACGGAGTGTCACGGGCACTCCGAATCCCCCGGGTGGTGGTGCTGGCGGTGTTCGAGAAGCTGCCGAAGGTGCGCGTGCGCTTCTCGCGACTCAACATCTACGCGCGCGACGAAGACACCTGCCAGTACTGCGGGAGAAAACGGAAGCGCGCCGATCTGAACCTCGATCACGTGGTGCCGCGCAGTCAGGGCGGGCGCACGTCGTGGGAAAACGTCGTGTGTTCGTGCATCGAATGCAATTTGCGAAAAGGCGGCCGTACGCCCGCGCAGGCCGGCCTCAAGCTGTTGCGTGAACCGTTTCGCCCGAAGTGGACGCCCTTGTTCCGCGGCACGCCGATGAAAGGCGCGCATCGGGCGTGGTTACCATTTCTCAATCTGGCCGAAGCGGCGTATTGGAACGTCGAGCTGTCAGACGAGTGATGAACGAATCCGCACAGGTCATCGAGTTGCCGGTCTCACCTCCGCGCATGCCCGCGCAGAAGAAAGCGCGCGCGCGCCGGGTGATCGCGATCGGCGGAGGGAAGGGCGGCATCGGCAAGTCGCTCCTCTCGGCGAACCTCGGCATCGCGTTGGCGAAGCGCGGCGCGAAGGTGGTGCTCGCCGACCTCGATCTCGGCGGCGCGAACCTCCACACGTGCCTCGGCGTGCCGCAGCCGAAGGGCTCGCTGTCTGACTTCATCGATCGCCGGGTGGCGACGCTCGACGAGCTGCTGGTGCAGACGCCGCACGCGAACCTGCAGTTGTTGTCTGGCGCGATGGACGGGCTCGAAGCGGCGAACCCGCGTCATCAGCAGAAGAGCAAGCTGCTACGCAATCTGCGCAACCTCGACGTCGACTACGTGCTGCTCGATCTCGGCGCGGGCACTACGTACAACGTGCTCGATTTCTTCCTCGTGGCCGACACCGGCATCGTGGTGATGCTCCCGGAGCCGACGTCGATCGAGAACGCGTACCGCTTCATCAAGTCGGCGTTTTTCCGCCGGCTGCAGGCGCTCGCGCCCGAAGATGACTTCGCGACGATCGTCGGGCAGGCGCTGTCACCGCGCGATGGTCAGCCCGCGCGCACCCCGTGGGACGTGGTCGCGACCCTGCGGGCGAACGACCCAGTGAAGGCCTCGCGGCTCGAACAGGCGCTCGGTGGTTTCCGGCCGCTCGTCATCGTGAATCAGGCGCGCACCCGCGGTGACTTCGATGTCGGGCCGACCGTCGCCGCCGCGTGGAAGAAGTTCTTCGGTCTCGAATTGGGCTACCTGGGCGCGGTCTCTCACGATGACGCCGTCTGGCAGGCGGTGCGCGCGCGTAAATCACTCCTCGACGCGTTCCCCGAGAGCGGTGCCGCTTCGGGCGTGTTGCGCGTCGCGGAAAACCTGATTGCATTGGAACGGTGAAGTCGTTTCAGACGCAGACGCACTACGAGGTGCTCGAGATCTCCGTCGCGGCCAACGCCGCCGACGTGAAGAGCGCGTTCGACCGCCTCTCGAATCTCTATTCTGACGAGCAGGTCGCGCTGTACGGCCTGGTCGACCCGTCGATGGCCGCGTCGCTGCAGAAGCGCCTCAAGGAAGCGTTCGAGGTGCTGAGCGATGACGATCGCCGCGATGCGTACGACGCGAAGATCGGCCTGCCTCCGCGCGCGACGCCGAAACCGAAGCCTGTCGCGCCGCCGCCTCCGCGCGTCGAGACGCCGGTCTGGAGCAGCAACTACACCTTCGTCACCTCCGCGCCCGCACCGGCTCCGCAGGCGCCGGCATCGTTCACGTACGTCGTCGCCGCGCCGTCAGCGCCGCGTCCTCCGCCGCCTGCGCCTGAACCGGAGACGCCCGCGCCGCAGATGTCGCTGCCGTTGCCGAGCGCTCCGGTGATGCTCACGATCGAGCCGCGGGCGAGCGCACCGCCGGCGATCACGGCGCCGATGGCTGCCGAGCCTGTTGCCCTCGTCGCCGCGCCACCGCCGTCGGAGCGCGTCACGGCGCCGGTTCCCCACCTCGTCGATGCGGCTGTTCCCGGCGTGCCGGCGCCGCGCATGTCACCGCCCGTCGAAGCGCCCACCGCGCCCGCGCCGCGGATGTCGCCTCCCGTCGAGCCCGCGGTGACCGCGCCGGCCCCGCGCATGTCGCCACCGGTCGAAGCGCCGAGCGCGCCTGCGCCGAGAATGTCGCCTCCGGTCGAAGCCATGACCGAACCCGGGCCGCGTCTGTCGCCCCCCGTGGGCCAGGCCATCACGACGCCTGCGCCGCGCGTTTCTCCGCCGGTGGAGAAGCAGGACATCGCCGCGCCGCGGGTCTCTCCGCCGGTCAACGCCATCGAGGCGCCTTCGCTCCCCGTCGTGGCGCCGCCTGAACCCGAGGTGCCCTCGTTTGCGCCGATCAACGAAGAGAGCGCGATCACCATCACCCGCGCGAAAGAATACAAACCCGAGCCGCGGCCGACGCCCCACGAGATCCCCGAAGGGGTGGAGATCAACGGCGACCTCCTCCGCCAGGTGCGCATGGCTCGCGGCATCACGCTCGCGCAGCTCTCCGACCGCATGCGCGTCAGCGTTCGCCACCTCGAGAACGTCGAAGGCGACCGCTACGCGCAGCTCCCCGCCGGAGTGTACCTGCGAGGCATTCTCATGAACCTCGCCCGCGAGCTCGGCCTCGACGGTGTGCGTGTGGCTCGCAGCTACCTCACCTTCGTCGACGCCAACCGGTCGAAAGGTTGACCCGGCCCGCCCGGAGCACTACGAAATTGCCCCTGATGACCGACGAAGAGAAGACGAAGGCGATGCGGTTGGCGCGCGCGATTGCGTCAGACATCTCGCTCTACAACGAGCAGAAAATCATCAAGGGCCTGGAGCAGGACAACCTGTTCGAGACGCTCAAGGATGAGATCGAGGAAGGGCGTGAACTCTTCAAGGGCCGTGTGAGCAAAGAGGTCTTCACGCAGACCAACTTCTTCGATCGCGCGATCGTCGACGTGATCATCAAGCCCAAGGGGCACGTGAAGTCGAAGATCTGGTGACTGACTCCGTCGTCGCCGGGCCCATCGACGCGGGGCTGCGCGTCGACCGGTTTCTCGCCGCGCGCCTGCCTGACCTGAGCCGCGCGAGGCTTCAAACCCTCATCGAAGATGGTCTCGTGTCGTTGCGCGGCGCGCCCGTGAAAGCGTCGCTGCGCGTGCGTGAAGGCGACGCGTTCGCGGTGACCGTCCCTCCGCCCGTCGACGCGATTCCTCGAGCTGAAGATCTGCCGCTCTCGGTCATCTTTCAAGACCGCGATCTGCTGGTGGTCGACAAGGCCGCGGGCATGGTCGTCCACCCGGGCGCGGGTCACTCGGGCGGCACGCTGGTGAACGCGCTGCTGCACCACGTGAAAGATCTCTCGGGCGTCGGCGGCGAGCTGCGGCCGGGCATCGTGCATCGCCTCGACAAAGACACCTCGGGGCTCCTCGTCATCGCCAAGAACGACCTTGCGCTGCGGGCGCTGCAAGACGCCTTCAAGTCACGCGACGTCACCAAGACCTACCTCGCGCTGGTGCACGGTCAGCCCGATGACGAAGGCACGTTCGACACGCTGCACGCGCGGCACCCCACGCAGCGCATGAAGTTCACCGGCAGGGGCAGGGCCGGCAAACGCGCGGTGACGCACTTCCTGGTCACCAGGCGCTTCGCCCGCGCCGCGCGCGTGGAAGTGAATCTCGAGACCGGCCGCACGCACCAGATCCGCGTGCACTTCGCTGAAGCCGGCTTCCCTCTGCTGTCCGACGCGCTCTACGGCACGAAAGCCTCACAGCGGCCTGAAGTGATCGGCCGTCAGGCACTCCATGCGTGGAAGCTCGCGCTCGCACACCCGCGTACGGGTAAGCCGCTGTCGTTTACCGCAACACCTCCTCGCGATTGGCGCGAGGCAGAACGGGCGCTTTCGTTGGAGAAGTAAGTTTTTCCCTTGTGGCCACACCTGCCGTACTTCTATTCCGTCACTGCAATTTTCTTACTTGGGAGGGTTCACACATGAAGTTCATGACCAGGCTGATGCTCGTCGTTGCGCTCTCAGCTTCATCGATGGCGTTCGCCAACAAGCTGAAGGAGACGGACGCGCTCCTCGATGAATCTGAAAAGACCGAGCGCCCGATGCAGCTCAGCGTTCACGGCACGCTGCCGTGGGGCGGCTATTACGGCTGGTCGGCGGGCGCCGGCGCCAACCTCTACATTCCGATCGCGAAGAACGGCTTCATCTCGAAGCTGAACGACTCGTTCGGTATCGACTTCGGCGTCGACGCGGTCTTCCACTTCTACGGGCCGCTCTTCAGCTTGCTGGTGCCCGTCAACGCGCGTTGGCAGTTCTACATGCTGCCGCAGTTGCAGGTGTACGCGAGCCTCGGCCTCGAGGTCGACATCTGGTTCGGCGGCGTCTACGGCTACGGGTACTGGCCGGTGCGCCCCGCGTTCCACGTCGGCGCGCAGTGGATGTTCTCGCAGAAGGTCGGCCTGAAACTGGAGGTCGGTTACCCCGGCGTCCGTTTCGGTGTGCTGTTCGACCTCTGAGGTTTCGAAGTTCGTGAAGAGGAGCGGCGGGCTCGAGAGGGCTCGCCGCTTTGCTTTTCAGGCCATGCCGATGGCGAGCGACTGCTGGCGCTTGGTGAGCACCTTGATCGGCTGAATGGCCATCACGCGCATGAAGACCTTGAGGAGATCGGGGTCGAACTTGTTGCGCATCTCCGTCCACATCAGCATCAGCGCGACCTCCGGGCCGTACGCGTCGCGGAAGGGGCGCTTCGAGGTCAGCGCGTCATACGTCGCCGCGATGGAGATCAGCTTCGCGTAGAGCCCGAGGTTCGCCTTGGGGATGATCATCTGGATGTTGCCTTGGCCGTCGCGCACGGCGGTGCCGAAGTCGACGCGGTGCTCGAAGGTGGTGACCAGCCGCAGCAGCGTCGCGCGGTTGATCTGACGCTCCTGGAGGATGTTGCGGATCGAGATCAGCGGCGCGCGGTTGACCAGCGTGCGCTCTTCATCGTTCAACGCCCCACGCTTGGTCAGCACGTTGTCAGGCACGGTGCCCATGCCCGCGTCGTGAAAGAGCGCGATGTACCCGAGGTCACGCAACTGCGGCTTGGTGAGGCCCAGCTCGGTGCCGAACACGATGGTCATCAGCGACGTGTTCATCGAATGGTACGAGAGGTATTCGGAGTCGTTGCGCGTGGTGGTGAGGCCGAGGAAGTGCGTGCGGTGATCGATCGAGATGTCGACGAGATCTTGAATCACGCGCAGCACCTTCGAGGTGTTGATCGGCTTCCCCTTGCGGAGTGACTCGAAGTACTTGCGCACGAAGAAGACGCCGCGCGCGTAGCAGGTGAGCGCGTACTTCTTGCGGTCGAGCTTGGCTTCGGTTTCGTCTTTCTCGTTCTCGAGTTTGTCCTTGAGCTTCGACCACTTCGCCAGCTTCATCGAGACGAGCTTCTTGCCCTCGACGCCGTCTTCGTCGGCCTGGTCGTTCTGTTCTTTCGAGAAGATCCAGATGAAGTTCTTGATCTCGGGGACGGTGACCGAGCGCAGCAGCGTGAGACCGCCGACGTCCTTGCTGCGCATCTCGTCGAGCAACTGCTTCACGTTGTCGAGCGCGGCCATGTCGACCTTGACCAGCATGCCGTTCAGGTAGAACGACTGCTTCACGCCCATCAGCTCGAGCTTGCCGTCCTTGACGATGATGCCGTTCATCACCTCCTGGAGCTGGAGGATCGGCTTCTCGAAGACGTGGTTGTCGGGGTCGTACATCTTCACCGAGCGCACCAGCATGTAGAGCGCGGAGATGAGCGAACGGCCGGCGGTCTGCAGCTTCTCGTTGTGCTCGCGGGCATACGCGTCGGGGTTGACGTCGTCGGCTCCAGCGGCGGTCGTGACGGCGATTTCTGACATGGCTTACTGAGCCCCCGCTTCGTTGCCGAAGAGCTGCTTGCGCACGCGCATCAACGACATCTTCGCGTGGGTCAGCACCTCCGGCGGCTGTGACTTGTCTTCGCTGATGTCCTGCAGGAGTTTGGCCGTCTGAATGGTGCACGCGCCGGTGAGGCCGGCGATGGCGAGCAGCTTGTCGGCGACCAGCCTCTGTTTGTTGAAGAGGCCGCCTTTCTGCCCGAGGATCGATTGGAACAACTGCACGGCGCCCGGCATGCCCGTCGAGCCGATGGCCGCGTAGAAGCCTTCTTTTTCCTCGGGCTTCTTGTCTTCGAACGACTTCTCCTTCACGAGGCGCGTGAGCTCGAGGTACGCCTTCTCGCGATCGAATTCCGGCAGCACGCGCGCGGCCTGCAGCCGCACCTGCATGTGCTCGTCGTTCAGCATCGAGGTGATCATCTTGCGCGCTTCACCGGTGCGGCCGCGCGCGATGATCGACATCACCTCGAGTTTGAGCGCGAGGTTCCTGGTCTTGAGCGCGTGGGCGAAGAACTCGAGCTTCTTGGGGTGGTTCGAACGATCGAGTACGTAGACCATGTCGCGCTGCATCTGCGGGCTGGCGGACAGCGCGAGCTTGTCGGCGAAGATGTCGGGGCGGCTCTTGGCGAAGGTGACGAGCACGTCGCACAGCAGCACGCGGTTCTCGGCGAGCTGAATGACCTCGAGCGTGTTGAGCAACGGTTCGGCGGCGTCGACCGCGAGGCTGCTCAGGTACTTGAGCACCTCCGGCGGGTTCTTCAGCTTCGCGTACTTGAGGATCTCGCCGATGCGGTTGAGGCGCTGCTCTTCACCCATCTTCAGCGTGAAGTCCTTGAGGATCTGGTCGGCCGCGTTGCCTCCGCGTTGCGCCATCGCGCGCAGCTTGAGCACCACCTGGTTGATGATGGCGAAGTCTTCCTGCAGCAGCATCGCGTCGAGCAACTGCGCGAACATCGACGAGAGCACGCTGACGTCGGCGCCTCCGGCTTCGACGACCTGGAACACCGCGCTGATGAGCTTGGGGAAGAGGCGGGCGTTCTCTTCTTCGTGCACCTCGCGCTGCAGCCGGGCCTTCAAGTCGGGCGTGGCGGTGACGCCGGTGATCACCACGCCGCGCATCTGCTCGACGTCGTTGAGCTGCATCTCGAGGTCTTCTTCGGACAGACGCGCGAAGCGCACGTAGTCGTCGGAGTTCGTGCGCAGCCGGCGCTGGAGGTAGTCGACCACCTTGTCGACCTCGACCTGCACCTCTTCTTCGGACATCTCGTCGACCTTGAAGCCTTCGACCATGATGTATTCGAAGTTCGGCATCTGCGCGCGCCAGAGCTGCGCGTTGATGTCGTCGGCGCCGCGATCAGGGTCTGACAACGCGATGTTGGTGAAGGTGGTCAGCTCTTCGAGCGAAAACCCGTTGCGGAAGATGATCTGGCGGATGCCGTCCTTGAAGAACTTGTACGGCATCGGGTTGTCTTCGCTGAACAGGTCCATGGCAGCCGCAAAGCTGGGCGAACCTTTATATAAGGAGAACTGCGCGA
>JBEHYH010000124.1:0-13857 GCA_048498275.1 Myxococcota bacterium
CGCGATCTTGCGCGAGCGCGTGGCTCGAGACCTCCATCACCACCGTGTCGACCCCCGCGTCGACCATCGCGCGCAACGTCTTGTGCAGCTCGATGGGGTCGGGCGTGGTGTGCGTCGCCGGCAGCGTCTTGCCGGCGTAGCGAACGGTGATGGTGCCGAAGAGGCCCACGTTGTTCATGCCCGCCGCACAGATGCTCTCGACGAGCCAGGCGGTGGTGGTCTTGCCGTTGGTGCCGGTGACACCGAGCAGCGTCAATTCACGCGCCGGGTTGCCGTAGAAATTGCCGGCGACCAACGCGAGCGCCTTGCGCACCGACGGCACCGTGAACACCGGCACCTGCAGGCCGCTGATGGTCTTCTCGGCCAGCACCGCGACGGCGCCCTTCTTCACCGCCTCGTGCGCGAACTGCACACCGTCGGCTTTGGTGCCCGGCACCGCGATGAACAAGTCACCCGGTTTCACGCTGCGAGAATCGGAGCTGATGCCCGTGACGTCGGCCTTCACTTTCGAGGCGACCGGCTCAGTTCCAATACCTGCGAGCAGCTCTGTGAGTTTCATCTCGTGTCTTCCTGACCGCGTACGCGGCCTTCAACGTGCTGTGGTTGGCAAATGCCCTGCCAGCTCCACGGAGATGCGGGTGCCCTTCTCGACCAGGCTTCCCGCGGCGGGTTTTTGAGAAACAACGCGGCCACTGCCCGCGAGGTGCGGCTCCAGCGCCGCGGTCAACAACTGCGTCACCGCCACCCGGCCCGGGAGCCCGACCAGGTCAGGAACCCGCACCGAGCCTTCCGCTGGAACTTCCTCGGTGACGGCGTCCATCTGTTCCATCTTTTCGATCGCCGCCACAACCGAAGACTTCGCGGCTGACGGTTTGACCGGAGTCGACACCACGACCGGCAGCTCCCGCGACTTGGGCGCGTTGAGGTGCGGCATGACCTGCAGCGCAATCTCCTTGAACGCGGGCGCCGCGCAGTCACCGCCGTAGCGATCGACCGCGGGCTCGTCGATGACCACCAGAATCACCGCGCGGGGGTCTTCGGCCGGCACCATGCCCACGAAGCTCGACAGCCGCTTGTCGGAATAGCCGCCGGCGACCGGGTCGACCTTTTGCGCGGTGCCCGTCTTGCCCGCCACGCGGTACTCATCGAGGCGCGCCTTGGTGCCCGTGCCGCCCTTTTCGACGACCGATTCGAGCCAGCTCACGACGGTCTTCGCGGTCTGCTCGCTCACCACGCGGCGCACCGGCGTCGGCTTGTTCTCGAGCAATACCACGCCATCGGCGTCGACCATCTTCGAGACGAGGTACGGCTTCATCAGCACGCCGCCGTTGGCGAGCGCTCCGTAGGCCGCGGCGATCTGCAGCGTGGTCGCGTTGAGGCCCTGGCCGAAGCTCTGCGTGGCGAGCGCGATCTCCGCGCGCGGGTACGGGAGCATGCCCTTGCCTTCGCCCGGCAGATCGAGGCCGTAGCGATCGCCGAAGCCGAAGTTCTTGAAGGTCTCCACCAGCTTCTCGCGGCCCAGCTTCTGCGCGACCTTGGCCGCGCCGATGTTCGACGAGACCTGCAGGATGCCGCGCGGGTTCAAGATGCCGTGCGGGTGCGTGTCGTGCACCACGTTGCGGCCGATCTTGAACGAGCCGTTCTCGCAATCGAACTCCGACGACTCGCTGATGAACTTCTGGTCGAGCGCAGAGGCGATGACGAAGCTCTTCATCGTCGAACCGGGCTCGTTCAGGTCGGTCACGGTGCGATCGCGCAGCGCTTCGGGCGTCGCGTCTTTCGGGGAGTTCGGGTTGAAGCGCGGCCAGTTCGCGACGGCGAGCAGCTCACCGGTCTTCGGGTCGAGCACCACCGCCATGCCCGCGGTCGCCTTCTGCTCGGTCACGGCCTTCTGCAGCGCGCGCTCGGCCACGTACTGCACGGTCGAATCGATGGTCAGCGTGAGGCTCGCGCCCTCGCGCTCCTCGGGGTTCTCCAGCCCGTTGGTCAGCAGCTTGCGGCCCTTCGCATCGCGAAAGCCCGCGCGCTTGATGCGCTCGCCCGAGAGATCCGCCTCGAAGTTCGACTCCAGCCCATCGAGGCCGTGCGAGTCGGTGCCGACGAACCCGATGACGTGCGCGGCGACCTCACGCTGCGGGTAGAAGCGGCGCGGCTCCTTCGCGAAGCCGATGCCGGGCAGGTTCAACGCCTTCACCTTCGCGGCTTCGGCGTCGGTCACCTGACGCTTCACCCAGGCAAACCGCCGGCCTTTGTCCAACCGCTCCTGAATCTCCTTCCAATCTCCGCCGAGCACCTTCGCGAGCTTCTTCGCCGCGTCGCGCGTGTCGCCGAGCATCGACGGGTCGGCCCACACCGAATCGACGTCGACGCTCGAGGCGAGCCGCGCACCCCGGCGGTCGACGATGTCGCCGCGCCGCGCGGGGATCTCCATCGCGCGCACGTATTGATCTTCAGCGAAGGCCTTGAGCTTGTCCTTCTGCTGCACCTGCAGGTTCAGCGCGCGGCCGAACGCGATCGACAGCAATGCAAAGAACACCGCGCCCATGAGGATCACGCGCACGCGCATCCACTTGCTGGGCGGCTCCATCGGCTGCATCGCCTTCAGATCGCGCATCTCACTTCACCGGGATCACGACGGAGGGAACCTGCATGCCCAGCTTCTGCTGCGCGACGGGCGCCAGCTTCGCGGGCGAGGTCAGCGACGCGATCTCCACTTTCAGCGCGTCGTTCGCGCGCTGGAGCTCCTGCGCCTGCTGGTCCTTCTTCGAGAGCTCGTAGCCGAGCTTCACCACCATCACGCGCGAGGTGACGTGCACGATGGCCACGGTGGCGAGCAGGAACACCGCCAGCGCCGCGGGGAGAATCTCGAGCATGATCACCGACAACGACACTCCGCCCTTGTTGCGGGCTTCCAACACGACGCTCATGACAGCTTCTCCACGCCACGCAGACGCGCGCTGCGGGCTCTGGGGTTTGCGTTCGCCTCTTCTTCAGAAGCGGTGATGGCTTTCTTCGACAACGCTTTGAAATTCGCCGTCTGCTGCACGATCACCGGCAGGCCACGCGGCAGTTCATCGGGCGCCTCGCCGCACAACGCGCGGAACGCCTGCTTCACTCTTCGATCTTCGAGCGAGTGAAACGAGATGATCGCCGCGACGCCGCCCGGCTTGAGCAGAGAAGGGATCGCGGCGAGCGCGGAATCCAACTGCTCCAGCTCGCGGTTCACGGCGATGCGCAGCCCCTGAAACGTGCGCGTCGCGACGTTGATGTCCTTCGGCCACGCCTTGCGCGGCATGCCGGCCTTCACCGCTTCGACCGCCTCGAACGTCGTCTTCGGCAGGCGCGCCTTCAATTCGCGCGCGATCGAACGCGACGCGCGCTCTTCACCATATTCATAGATGACGTCGGCGAGCTCGTTCTCCGGCAGGCGCTCGATGAGCTCCGCGGCGGTCTCACCTTCGTCGCTCATGCGCATGTCGAGCGGGCCGTTCTTGCCGAACGAAAAACCACGCTCCGCGACGTCGAGCTGCGGCGACGAAACGCCGAGATCCAACACGAACCCGTCCACCGGGCCGGCGACGAGTGACGCCGCGTCACCGAACTCACCGCGCACCGGCGTGAAGCGATCACCGAACCGCGCGAGCCGCGCCGACGCCGACTCCAGCGCCCGCGGGTCCCGGTCGATGCCGAACACACGGGCGCCGCGCTCCAGCAGCGCCTCCGTGTGACCGCCTCCACCGAGTGTCCCGTCGATGATCAACCGGCCCTCCGCGGGCTTGAGCAACTCCACCGTCTCGCGCAGCAAGACGGTCTGGTGAACGAAGGCGCTCACATCACCCGTAGATGAGCGTGCCGCGCTCGAAAGAACGAACCGCGTCGGTGGTCTGCGCGAAGTAGTCGAACGCGTCGTGCGCGCCGGCGCTGCGGAAGATCGCGTGGAGATACGGCGAGAGCCCCGCGAGCTTGAGATCGCCGCCCTTCGAACGCAGCGTCTCCGCTTCGCTCACCAGGAACTTCACCGCGCGGTAGTCGAAGTGCGTGACGTTCTCGAAGTCGACCACCACTTCGCTCAACCCGGCTTCGGCGTAACGCGAGAGCATGCGGCACACGTCGGCGGCCTCGTCGCGATCGAGCTCGCCTTCGAGCACCATCGTCATGACGCGCGATGTGGCTGTAGCGGCGTGCACCGCGTTCACCGTCTCCTCGTTCATCAATTCGCTCACGTTCATCTCCTTCAAGATTTCGAAAATCAGTTCTGCCGAAGTTCGGTCAGCACCCGCATCACGTCGGCGGAGTCGGCTTCCTGGCGCGCGCTTTCCTGCGCCTTCGACCAACCCTCTTTCGACCAGAGCTCGATCACCTTCACCATGCCCGCCCACACCAGCTCCTTCTCGAGCGACGCATGCGCGCGCAGAGAAGGTGGAATCAGCACGCGCCCCAGCTTGTCGAGCTGCACTTCCTGCGCGGGTGCCACGTAGAGCCGCAGCAGCGCTTTGACGCCGGGCTCCATCGGGTTGCGGCGCGCGAGCCCCGCTTCGAACTGCTCCCACTCGCGCACCGGGTAGCAATGCAGACAGGCGTCGAGCGCAGTCGTGACGATCAACCGATCGTCATAGCTGCCGACGAGGGTCTCACGGAGCTTCACCGGGAAGCTCGTGCGCCCCTTCGCGTCGATCTGATGCTCGTACACCCCTCGAAACATGTCCGCTGCGATCCACCACGTTCAGGGAAAATGATCCACTCGATCCCACCGGCTCCCACTTCGACCCGAAAAATAGGGGTGGTTCGGGGGGTGGTCAAGAAACCGCAACGGTTCGGAAACAGCTTGTGTGCTACACCGTGGTGGGCGTACTTCCGGGGGCTGTCGGGGCAAGAAAATGAACGATTTGAGGCACTTGTGACTCCGGTGCGGCTGAAGGTGGCCTACAAAACCCCGGAGAGCCTGCTGGGCGAGCTGACCAAGAGCGTCGGCCGCGGCGGTGTGCGCATCGAAGCCAAGAAGCCGTTACCGGTGGGGACACAGTTCGTGTTCGAGCTGCGATCACCGGGCGTGAAGGAGATCGTGGAAGTGCACGGCACGGTGCTCACGGTCTCCGAGGTCCAGGCCGGTAAATGGGCGCTGCACATCCGCTACGAGCCGCCACAGAACCGCGCCGGCATCGATGCCGTGCTCAGCCGCATCTTCGAGATCTCCCGCTACGACAAGCACCGCAAGTCGCCGCGAATTCCGCTCGCGGTTCGCGCGACCGAGAATCGTCAGGGCGCTCCGAATTACCGCCTGCGCGACATCTCGTCGGGCGGCGTGGGGGTCGACATCGACGCCGACGCGTTGCCGCATCACATCGGCGTGGGCACCCCGTTCTCACTGTCGATGAAGCTGACGACGGGCATGTTGAATGTGCCCGGGCAGGTGGTGTGGGCGGTGAGCACGAGAGAATCAGACACGCTGCCGCCGCGCGTGGGCGTGGCCTTCACCCCGTTGAACGCGGCGACCATCAAGCTCATCGACGAAGTGCTGACGCTCAAGGCCCTCCCCGCGCCACCGTGGATCGCGAAGGTCGCGTTCGGGGAGTGAGCACGTCTCATGCGCATGCTCGGCGGGTTGGTCGCGGTGTTGATGCTCTGCAGTTGCAAGTCGCCGCTTAAACCGGGCGCCGACGGCACGTGCCCCGAGGGTTGGTACCTGAACAGCGACCACGACGGGGAATGGGGTTCGAACACGCAGTCTGGCGACGGCCTCTGCTACCAGCGCTGCAAGTCAGACGCGGAGTGCGTCCAGAACCAGAAGTGCAACGTCATTCTCCGGTGCGGTGGCGGAGCGGAATGCGTTCAAGACGGCGCGGCGTGCAACATCTGCTCGGGCGCGTATTGCTACCGCTGAGTCACTTCGCTGGGCGCGGGTACACGAGGCATACCTCTTTGAAGTACGGCTTCTCGGGCGTGAAGTAGTTCACCGCGATCGCGCGCGCGACTTGCGAGAGCTCAAGACCGAACGCCGGCACGAAGCACACGTCGGGCGCGTCTTTGAACCGCTCCTGCACACGCGAAAACCCGCGCTGCAACGTCGTGAGATCCATCTGGCCTCCGCGCACCGGCACCGTCGGGCCGTTCGGGTCGCCGCCCATCAACTTGCCCAGGTTCGTCGTCAGCTCGAACCCGTCTTGCCGGTGAATCACGCGCACTTTTCCGGGCACGGGCTCATCGATCCACGCCTGGAACTGCGGCGCGTCACGGAGCGTGAGCTTGAACGCCGCGTTGATGTCGGGGTGTTTGAGCCAGACCTCGCGCTTCGAATCGGCCAGCTTCTCGAGCAGCGGCGCGACCTCCGCGACGTAGGTGTCGGCGTCGGGCACCAGCAGCACGCCGCCTTCCGCCGGCAGCTCATATTTCTCGCCATGCAGCGCGACCGTCGTCAGCCCGGGAGGAATCGCCGGCCCTGCCGGCTTGAACGGCACCACATGAAACAGCGCGTCTTCATCGCCGGCGTCGGAGACGACCTGCAGCAGCGGCTCGATCGGCTGCGGTTTCTCTCGCGGCGGCGGCGCGGGCGCTTTTTTCTCACTGCACGAGATCAGCAACACCGCCGCAACAAGCAACAAGGAGCGCATCGCACTCCATGTTACCTTCCCCGCGCCTTTTCCGCGGCCCTCCCGTGTCGTCAGAAGAAACCACCCGCTTCGGCAAGTACGAGCTCCTCGACCGCATCGCGGCCGGAGGAATGGCCGAGATTTTTCGCGCCCGCTACGAACCCGCGAAGGGCGTCAGCAAACAGGTCGTCATCAAGCGGATCCTCCCGCACTACGCCGAGAACAAGGGCTTCATCGGCATGTTCACCAACGAAGCGAAGATCGCGATGGGCCTCTCGCACGGCAACATCGCGCAGGTCTTCGACTTCGGCGCCATCGACGGCGACTACTTCCTCGCGATGGAGCTCGTCGACGGCCAGCCGCTGAGCAAGGTCGTCAAGCGCGCGAAGGAGCTCGGGTTGCCGGTGCTGCCTCCCGACATCGCGGCGTTCATCGTCGCGGAGTTGTTGAAGGGCCTGCACTACGCGCACACGCGGCTCGATGAAGACGGCAGGCCGCTGCGCATCGTGCATCGCGACGTGAGCCCGCAGAACGTGCTGCTGGGCTTCGAAGGTCAGGTGAAGATCGTCGACTTCGGCATCGCCAAGGCGCGGCACCTCAGCAGCGAGGAGACCGCCGCCAACGCGGTGAAGGGCAAGTACACGTATTTCTCGCCGGAGCAGGCGCGCGCGAAGGAGCTCGACGCGCGCACCGACGTCTTCGCGGCCGGCATCGTGCTCTACGAGCTCATCTGCGGGCAGTTGCCGTTTCAGGGCCGCTTGATGGACGTGCTCGCGAAGATCGTCCGCGGGCAGTTTCAGAAGCCGCGCGCGTTGAACCCGCGCATTCCTCCGGAGCTCGAGCGCATCGTGCTCAAGGCGCTCGCGACCGAGAAATCGCAGCGC
Source organism: Myxococcota bacterium (assembly GCA_048498275.1). Classification (GTDB taxonomy): domain Bacteria; phylum Myxococcota; class Myxococcia; order Myxococcales; family Myxococcaceae; genus Archangium_A. Next base: position 7,472 of record JBEHYH010000124.1, read on the forward strand.
TACCAGTCGGCCGAAGCGTTTCAGATCGATCTCACGCGTTTTCTGTCCGCGAACTCGCCGGGCTTCACGCAGCAGCAGCTCTCGATGTTCCTCGAGTTCCTCTTCGAAGCGGAGCTCGTGAAGAACGATCGCCCGGTGCAACTGCCGCGCGATTTCATGGAGCGCGTCGCGAAGTGGAAGGAGCCGCTCCCGCCTCCGCCGCCTGAAGGTGAGAGCGACACGTCAGAAGCGGCGACGGAGATGGTGAACTTCGAAGAGGCCGCGCGTCAGGGCTTCGGTCACGAGAAGAGCCCCATTCCGACGCCGGTGCCTCCGCCGCAGGGCTTTCCCTGGGTGCGCGCGCTCGCGTTGTTGTTGTCGGCGGCGGCCGTCGGGTTCGGGTCGGTCACGTTGTGGCAGCGCATGCGCGAGTCGTCGTTGGAGATCGCGAGCATTCCCAACGGCGCGATCGTGGTCGCCGACGGGCACGTGCTGAAGACGCCCGCGACGCTCGGCGGGCTGCAGGGAGATCGCTCGGTGCACCTCGAGGTCTCGCTCGAGGGCTACGAGCCGTGGCGCAACGACGTGCCGCTCAAAGCCGGTCAGAACCTCGTGGTCACCGCGCAGCTCAAGCTGATTCCCCCGCCGCCTCCTCCGCCCGAGCCGAAGGTCGAAGAGAAGCCGGCCGAACCGCCGCCGCCTCCGCCCGCGCCTGACCTCGTGAGCTGGCCGCTGAAGGACTTTCAACTCGACGCTTCGAAGCACCGCATCGAACTCTCGCGGGCCGGCGCGACCGCGTTCCCGCTCGAGCCGAAGAACACCTATCGCGTGACGTTGGGCGGCAAAGGCAAGCCGATGGGCTGGGCCTTCTACGTGGTCAGCGAGGGCGGCGCGCAGCCCGGCGTGTTCGGCACCGAGCCGCTGTTGATCAAGAGCGCGACCAGACTCTTCGCGTTCCATGTGCCGTCGGCGCTGCTCGGCGCTCCGGGGAAAGATGAGACCAGGCCGCGCCCGGTGACCGTCGCCATCGAAGGCAGCAAGAAGTCTTCGACGAAGAACGTGCCGGTGAAGTTCGACTTCCCCGAAACCAACCGCGTGACCGTGAACAAGTTGAACCCGGAGGCGACCTACGAGCTGACGCCGCGGCAGGGGTCGCCGCTCGCGGTCGCGCGTGAAGGGGGCGTTCCCATCTCCCGCGTGGTGCTCGGGCTGCCCAGCGGCCTCACGCTCGCGCCGCTGAATGAAGTGACACGCTTCACCGGCGCGGAGTCGTTCTTCGTCACGCTCCTCGACGACAAGCCCGACGCCGAATCAGGCCGCCTGGTGTTCGAGCTCCGCGAATTTCAGCCGGCGCCGAGTCAAAAAAAGAAACATCGCTGATCAGAAGTGTCGCGGGCTGTAGCTGAAAAATTGATCATCGGATGATCACGCGTACCTTGTGTGCACCTTCACCTACACGAGGAACACATGAAGACTCTCCTGATGACGATGACGGCGGTTCTGGGACTCACGGCTGGCGCGGCGCTCGCGGGGCACACCACGCAGGTCACCGACCAGCAGGTGGAAAGCGTCATCGACGCCCGCCTCCACGAGATGCTGGTGAAGCTGAACGCACAGAAGAAGTGACATCACGCGATCGACATGGTGGAAACCGCCGCCATGTCTGACACGTCGCTCGTCGTTGGCGACAGGCTGGTTTATCCGAACCAGGGCCTGTGCACGGTCACCGAGATCAAGACCGAAGAAATCGCAGGTCAGAAGCTGACCTTCGTGAGTCTCATCATCAATGAGACCGGCGCGAAGGTGAAGGTGCCGCGCGAGAAGCTGGAAAAGAACGGTGTGCGCCGGGTCTCGTCGGCCGCCGATGTGAAGAAGGTCATCGACTACCTGAAGAGTGACTCCGAGAAGGCGTCGCTCGACTGGAAGAAGAGAGCCCGCGACAACACCGCGCGACTGTCTGAAGGCGGCCTCATCGGGCTCGCCGAGGTCGTGAAGGGTCTGCAGGTGCTCTCTGAGTTGCGCCCGCTGCCTCCCAAGGAGCGCGAGCAGTACAACGACGCGCGGCACCTCTTCGTCGAGGAGCTCGCCGCCGCGATGGGCGTGCCCGCCGCCGACGCCGAAGACGCGTTCGACATCCTGCTCTTCCCTCCCGGCAAGGAGCGCCCCAAGCGCAGCATCGAAGAGTTCCAGGCGCTCATGGGCGACGGCGACGAGCTGGGCCTCGAGGGCGATCTCCTCGGCATCGACGGCGAGGAGTCGCAGGAAGAAGAGAGCAGCGAAGAGTCTTCGGAAGAGAGCGGCGAGGAAGGCGACGAGGAGGCTCCGAAGAAGAAGCCTGCCGCCGCGGCCGCTGCGCCGAAGTCGCCGCGAGGCAAGAAGTCGCTGTTGTCTGACGTCGAGGTCACCGCGCCCGCCGCGACCGCGTTGGCGCTCGGCGGCCCCAAGAAGCGCGGCCGCCCGCCGAAGCCGAAACCCGAAGTGACCGAGCCGGTGGTGCCGAAGAAGCGTGGGCGCCCGCCGAAGCCGAAGCCCGAGGTCGCTGAGCCCGCCGTGCCGAAGAAGCGCGGCCGTCCTCCCAAGGTGAAGTGAGAGAGCCATGATTCGACTTTTCACGTTGGACGAGTTCGACCCGGCGCTGCTCAAGGCGCTGAACAAGTCGCTCTACACGGCGTTCGGCGTAGGCGCTGAGCACAGCGGCCCCGTCACGGCTCCGCACGGCCAGCAGGAGCCGTACGACGCCAACAAGCTGCTCGACACGCTGCCCAAGGTGTCGGCGCTCGCCGACGACAAGGTGCTGTTCCTCACCTCGCGCAAGCTCGCGCCGCGCAAGCTGCAGTCAGGCGAAGCGCCGACCTTCGGGCTCGCGCGCTATTCGGCGCAGCGCGCGGTGGTGACGACCACGCACATCAAGGGGCTGTCGGTCGACACCGTGCACACGCTCGCGCGCTTCGCGATGCAGGAAGTCGGGCACACCTATGGCCTGCACCACTGCCTCGACCCGCGCTGCGCGATGTACCCGCAGTGGACTCCGTCGTACGTCGAAGGCGAAGCGAGCTTCTGCACGTTCTGTCGCGACACCGTCGACGCGAAGATTCGAAACACCAAGTCGTGAATCGCGTCGAAGGGTTCATTCTACTGGCGGCAGCGGTCATGGCGTTGGGCTTCCAGCTCTGGTTGCCCACCACGCACGTCGCCGAGGCCGACTATCAAGCCGTCGCTCAGGTGCTCTCTGCGGAGAAACAGCCGGGCGACGTGGTGTTGCTCGCGCCGTGGTGGACGGAGCGCGCGCGCATCTACGTGCCCGATGATCTGCCCGTCGTCGGTTACCTCGACAGCGATCGCGACCCGCTCGAGCGTCACCCGCGAATCTGGGTGCTGTCGGAGCCGCACCTGCCGCGCGCGGGCATCGGCGCGTTCGAAGACGTGTTTCTCCCGCAGCGCACCGAAGTCGGGAGCGCGCGTTCATTCGGCAATCTGAAGCTGCAGTTGTTCACCAACGGCAAGTTCCGCCCAACGGTGATGGAAGCCGCCGACTCGCTCGCGACCGCGCAGGTGTACCTGGAAGGCCCTGATGGGCAGCGTCAGCCTTGTACATGGGACGGCCGAGGTCACCGCTGTGGCAATGGCAAGACCGTGGCGAAGGAATGGCACGACGTGCATTTCGCTCCGTATCAGTGCGTGCGGATGGACGGCCCCGGCGGCAACGCGAAACAGGTCGTCGAATTCGTCTCGCCCGGCGCCGGCAACGTGAGCCTGTCGGCCGGTTTCCCCTGGGAATATGGCCCGCGCATCGACACGCCAGTACCGGTGGTGTTGGACATCGACGGCCACGCTTCGCAGCTCACGCTCGAGCCGCGCAACGAGCTGATGCATCGCCTCGAAGGCGGCGCGGTGCAGGCCGGTTCACACATTCGTATTTCTGTACAAAGCGACAAACCGAACGACCGCGTCGTTTGTGTCGTGCTGCGCGTGGCCGGAGGTGCGCCGTGACCGAGAAGCGCATCGTCTGGGGCCTGTTCTTCGCCGCGTTCTTCGTGCTGCTGCTGACCGAGAAAGACATCGGTTACGGCCGTGACGAGAGCGTCTACTTCCACGCCGCTGAATCACACGGGCACTGGTTTCAACTGCTGCTGACGAGCCCGTCGCAGGCCGTCACCGACGCGTCGACCACGCAGGCCTTCGACTTCAACCATGAGCACCCGGCGCTCATGAAGAACCTGTACGGAATTTCGTACGTGGTGCTCCACGAGAAGCTGGGGCTGCTACGGCCGTCGGCGGCGTTCCGCGTGCCGGCGTTCATCTTCGCGGCGTGGTTGCTGCCGCTCATCTACCTGCTCTCGCGAAAACTCTTCGGGCAGGGCGCGTCGATCTTCGCGGCCATTTCCTTCCTGCTCGTGCCGCGGCAGTTCTTCCAATCGCACCTCGCGTGCTTCGACGTGCCCATCGCCACGATGTGGGTGCTCACGGTGTACTGCTTCGTCGAAGCGCTCACGCGGCCTCGCTGGTGGTTGTACGCGGGCCTCGCGTGGGGTCTCGCGCTCGCGGCGAAGCACAACGGCTACTTCATCCCCGTCACGCTGGTGCCGTTCATCTTGTGGCGCGGCTGGCAGCTCACGAAAGACGACGCGCGGGCGCGCGCGTACTTCTTCGGCATCAACGGCGTCTTCGTGTTCGCGGCCGTGCTCTACGCGGTGCTGGTCGCGTCACTCGGGCCGCAGAAGTTCCTCGACACCTTCGCGGTGCAGAGCCCGCAGCTCGCGGTCTACGTCATCGCCTGCGCCATCGGCGCGTACCTCACGTGGAAGCTGCGCGCGATTCATGAGGGCGCGTTTCGAACCATCGCACCGCTCGTCGCGATGGCGATCCTCGGGCCCATCGTCTTCTACCTGCACTGGCCGTACCTCTGGCACCACCCGGTCGATCGCACCGCCTGGTATTTGAACTTCCACCTCACCCACAACCACTACGCGTGGTTCTACCTGGGTGACCTGATGCGCGGGCCGCCCTTCCCGCTCCTGTACGTGTTCGTGAAGACCGCGCTCACGGTGCCCGCGACGTTCGTGGTGCCGATGACCGCGGGGCTCATCTGGGTCGGCGTGCGCGTCTGGCAGCGCAAGGTGACGATGTTCGAATTGCTGATGGCGGCGAACGGGCTCGCGTCGATCCTGCTCATCAGCCACCCGCAGGTGCCGCACTTCGGAGGCGTGAAGCACTGGTTCCCCTCGATGCCGTTCCTGGCGCTGCTCGCGGGCGGCTCGGTCGAGCGCGGCGCGAAGTCGCTGTTCGAGTGGCTGTCACCGAAGCTCAAGTTCCTCACCGGGCAGCGCACGCTCGTCGCCTTGAGCGTGATGCTCTGCGTGCCGGCGTTCATCGCGACCGCGCGCATCTACGAATACGGCACCAGCGCGTATGGTGAGCTCGCGGGCGGGCTCCCGGGCGCGGCGTCGCTCGGCATGCAGCGGCAGTACTGGGCGAACAATCTGTCGGGCGTGCTGCCGTGGCTGAACCAGAACGCGTGGCCGGGCGCGCGCATCTACTTCCACGAGAATCACGGCGGGCAGATCCGCGACCTTCAGCGCAACGGCATGCTCCGCACCGACATCGTGCCGGTCGGCGGGCCGGAACAGGCCGACTTCGTCGCGTACCAGTACCATCAGGAATTCCGCGAGCACGAGTTCCTCACGTGGCAGGCGTTCGGCACCACGAAGCCGGTCTACGGGCTGTACCTCGACGAGACGCCGCAGATCATCGTGTACCGCCGGCCACGCTGACTTGGTTCGCGAAAACTGACATCTTCCGCGCGTGCGCTCCGGAGCCCTGACCATCGCGTTGATGTTGTCTGCCGCGTGCTCGAAACCCGCGGAGGCCCCGGCTCGCCGCGCGAGTTTGAATCGCACCGGCGGCACCACCTTCGAGATTCTTCCCGCCGAGGGGCAGCAGCCGTACTGCCTCGCGTACACCGTCAACCGCTCCGGCCTCACGCGCCTGCTGACGATGTCTCACACCAACCAGAGCTTCGAGTGCGCCGCGAACCGGCCCATCGGCGGCCATGCGTTCAAGACACCGCTCAACGAAGGCCCGGTGCGCGTGTACCTCTTCTTCTCGAGCCAGAAGATCAACGCGGGCTCGGTGTCTGAACAGCTCCTCGAGTCGGCCGACCGTCAGGCGCTCTCGGTGATGAGCATGCGGCTGCCCGGCAACGTGTCGCTCGAGGCGCTCGACTTCACGCCGGAGCAGGACATCGCTCCCTCGATGGGCGAGGTGCTCGGGGAAGACGCGGGCATCGTCCCCGACGGAGGCGCGCTGTAAGGCCCATGCGCGCCTCGCTGGGCCTGCTGCTGCTGTTGGTCTGCGCGTGCAAGGACACGCGGCTGACGTCAGGCGGCTGTCGTGAAGACAAAGACTGC
>JBEHYH010000125.1:0-13845 GCA_048498275.1 Myxococcota bacterium
CGGGCTTACCGCCATGCGTCGAACGGTGCGCACCTTGCTATACCCACCCGCAGCGTGCGCTCGTATTTTCCCATCTTTGTCCTCGCTTCCATCGCGGGGTGCGACTGCCAGAAGCAGCAACTGGTCCAGACGCTCCCGCCCGATGTGCGCATCGATACCTACTCGCAGCAGGCCGCGTCGAAGATCGACGTGCTGTGGGTGGTCGACAACTCCGGCTCGATGGCGGCGCGCCAGAACAACCTCGCCACCAACTTCCAGGCGTTCATGACGGAGTTCACCCGCAACTCCATCGACTACCGCATCGCCGTCACCACCACCGACATCTTCACGCAGGCGGGAGCCTTCGTCGGTTCGCCGCCGATCATCTCGAACAGCACGCCGTCGGCCATCAACGCCTTCGCCAACAACATCAAGGTCGGCATCAGCGGCAGCCCGTACGAGGTGGGTATGGACGCCGCGCGCCTCGCGCTCGATGGCCAGAAGACGCGCAACGCCCAGCAGGTCACCGAGTGCAAGAGCGGCTGCGGCAACAACGGCCGCGCGCAGTGCGAAGCGAACTGCGAGACGAACCTCGACTTCCCGTTCCTCCGGCGCGACGCGTACCTGTACCTGATCTTCGTGTCTGACGAAGAAGACCGCTCGTCGGAAGACGTGCGCTTCTTCTACCGCTACTTCGAGACCGTGAAGGGCGTGGGCAACGACGGCATGGTGACCACCGCGGCCATCATGGGTGACGTGCCGAACAACGCGTGCGGAGCGACCCCGGGCCAGCGCTATCAGGACCTCTCGAACCTCACCGGCGGCGAAGTGGGCTCCATCTGCGACGAGAACTTCTCCACCACGCTGAAAAAACTCGCGAACAACGCCGTGGGGCTCAAGCGCAAGTTCCTGCTGCAGGAAAAGCCCAACCTCCAGACGCTCGAGGTGCGCATCAAGTACCCGTGCAACATCTCGAGCGATTGGACCTCGGTGTGCCAGTCGGTCGACCGCACCGCGTGTGACGGCAACCCGGCTGACTCGATGAACGTGGTGTGCACGCCGAAACAGGGCGCTCCCGACGGGTGGACGTATGAGGAGGGCGGCAACCTCGTCTACTTCCAGGGTGAATCGGTGCCGGGCCTCGCGGCACTCATCGAGCTCCAGTACTACGAGTTTGGGAAGGGTCCGAAATGAGGCGCGCGCTGTGGCTGGGGTTGTTGATGCTGAGCGCGTGCCCGCGTGAAGGGGTGCAGAAGGTGAGGCCGCAGCTCCAGCCTCCCGGTGACGTCATCGATTTCGGCACGTTGCCGGTGTTGAACGAGAAGACCATCGAGGTCGAGCTGCAGAGCGTCGGCCGCGCGAAGTTGACGGTGTCGAACGTGTCGCTCGCGACCGACGACGGCATCTTCACCATCGTGTCGGCGCCCGCGTCGATCGAAGGCGGCGATGTCGACAAGCTCGTCGTGAAGTTCGTGCCGCAGGCGGAGCAGGCGTACGAGAACACGCTCTCGTTCGATTCAGACGACGAAGACCACCCGCACCTCGAGATTTCGCTCAAGGGCATCGGCAGCACGCGCGCCGCGGTGGTGGTCGACCCGGAGATGCTCGACTTCGGCCGCATCGCCGAATGCGGTTCGTCGGTGCTGCTCTTCTCCGTGAAGAGCACGGGCACCGCTGATCTGGTGATCAACAGCATCGCCTTCGTCGATGGCGGTTCCGATGCGTTCTCGTTCGTCGGCAGCACGCGCACGCCGGCGACAGTCGCGACGACCGACCCTGATTCGGGCTTGCCCGGTGAGATTCAGGTGACGGTGCGCGCCGCGGCTCCGGCTGGCAGCTCGGGAACGCTCACGGGCACGATTCGACTGGAGACGACGGATCCAGATCGGCGAGAGGTGCTGATCCCCATCACGGCGACGGTGAACAAGGCGCCGGTGGCGACGATTGCGCCGCTGGCGAACGGAGCACCGGGGCAGCAGATCACGCTCGATGGCGCCGGCTCGACCGACGCCGACGGTGACACGCCGCTCACGTATCTGTGGACGATGCGCAGCAAGCCGCTGTCGTCGAACACGGTGATTTCTCCGGTCGATCAACCGACCGCCTCGATGACGTTGGACCCCTCGGTGCCCGGGCAATACGAGGTGCAGCTCGACGTGACGGACGCGACGGGCGCGAAGTCATGTCAGCCCGCGCGCGCGACGGTGGTGGCGACGCCTGCACAGAAATTGTTGGTCGAGATGTTCTGGGACAACGCCGGCACCGACATCGACTTGCACGTGGTGCGCAACAACCACTCCGCGCTCTTCATCGCGCCCGACGATTGCTACTACCAGAACCGCACGCCCGACTGGGGGCTGACCGGCGACGCGACCGACGACCCGGAGCTCGAGCGCGACGCGCTCACCGGCTACGGCCCCGAGGTGTTCGGCTACGTGAACCCGGTCAACGGCACGTACCGCGTGCACGCGTATTTCCAGAACACGCTGGCCTCGCCGACTCCCGCGAGCACCGTGACCATTCGCGTGTACCAATTCGGCGTGCTCAAGGCCGAAGCGTCACGCACGCTGACCACCGAGCAGGAGATCTGGAAGGCGTTCGACATCGACTGGCCCACCGGGAACGTGACGGTGCTGCCATGAAGTACGCGGTGGTTGTGTTCGCGCTGGCGTTCGCGGCGTGCCCTCGCTCGAACTCCGGCGAAGACGGAGGCCGTGAACCCGAATGCTCGACGCGCGACCAATGCGACGCGGGCATGGTGTGCACGGCTGATCAGTACTGTGCGCAGTGCAGCACCTCGGGGCAGTGCAGCGTGAAGGAAGTGTGCGACCCCGATTCGCGGTTGTGCGCGTTGCGCGATGGTTGGGGCAATCAGTGCGCGAGCAACGACGACTGCCAGCTCGGGTACTGGTGCAAGCAGGGCCTGTGTCTGGCGCGCGCCGACGTGTCGCTGTGCCCGTCGGGCCAGAACGAAGACTGCCCCGACGGCAACCGCTGCAATCAGACCACGCTGGTGTGTGAAGAAGATCTCGGCTGTTCGACTGACTTCGATTGCTCGGCGAACGAAGCGTGCAACGTGGGTTCGCGCGCGTGCCAGCCGAAGTGCACCGTCGAGACGCAGAGCGCGGTGTGCCCCGCCTCCACGCGGTGTGTCGGTGAGCTCTGTGTGCAGTGCGGAGAGAACGCCGACTGTGGCCCGGGGCTCACCTGCGACGCAGCGGGCAATTGTTCAGCGGGCACGCGTTGCTACACCGACCGTGATTGTCAGGTGCCGCTGGTGTGTCTGGTGCAGACCGGCGCGTGTCTCGCCAAGGCGCCTTCGTGCCGGAGCGACGACAACTGCGCCGCGAATCAGCGCTGCGATGTCGCCTCAGGCCGGTGCCAGCCGCGCGATTGTCAGCCTGATGCGTACGAGCCGAACAACGATGACGCGCACGCGTTCGGGGTGAGCGCAGGCCCGTACCGCAACCTCACGCTCTGCACCGGCGACGTCGATTGGTACTCGATTGCCTTGGCGCGCGGAGATCAGCTCGGCATCAACCTCGACGCCGATTCGTTCGCTGAGAACAACTTCTCGACGTTGATCAAAGACGCGTCGCTGCGCACGGTGGCGAACGGGCACCTGCTCACCAGCTACGTCGCGCCGGCCCCGGCGACGTACTTCGTGGTGGTCAGCAGCAGCGACAACTACCAGTTGTACGGCCTCAACGTGCTCAAGTCGCGCGGCACGCCGTGTGACGACGATTCGTTCGAACCGAATGATTCGTTCGCGCAGGCGACGTTGCTCAACAGCTCCAACGAAGCCGACGGCCGCGTGTGCCCGCAGGACCAAGACTGGTTCCGCGGCACGGTGCCGGGCGGCAAGTCGTCGGTGAAGATCTCGCTCCTTCACTACACGGCTGGCTCGGGCCTGCTGCGGTTGTGTCTGTTCAAGACCGACGGCGTCACGCAGCTCATCTGCACCGACGACGCGGAGCCGATCATCACCGCGCCGACGTCGCTGCTCGGCGGCGCGTCTGTCGTCGTGCGCGTGGTGGGTGACACCGACCGCATCGCCAACTCGTACACGCTGTCGCTGGAGTTCCAATGAGACTCGGAATCGCGATTCTTCTCTCGTCGATGGTGGTGCTCTCGGCGTGCCCGCGAAAGGGCGGCAACTCGGGCACGGGCGGCGGAGCCGGAGGCGGCACGGGTGGCGGTGGTGAAGACGCGTCGGTCGAGTTCGACGCCGGCACCGACGCGGGTCAGGTCACGCCTGATGCCGGTGAACCCGACGCGGGGCCGATCGAGCTGCGCATCAATCGGCTGTTGCCTCCGCGCGGAGCGTCTGCGGGCGGCACGACAGTGATGATCGAAGGCAGCGGTTTCCTGCGTGGCGTGGCGTCGTCGGGCTCACAGGCGAAGCCGCTCACCACGCTGAAAATCGGCGGCAATCAGGTGCAGGACCTGCAGATCATCGACGACGCGACCATCGAGATGCGCACGCCTCCGGGCACCGCGGGCAACGTGTCGGTTTCGCTCCAGAACACGAACGGCGGCATCAACTGCAACAACTGCTTCACGTACTTCGATGAGCTCTCGGTCACCTCGTTCACGCCGGCTTCGGGCCCGCTCGCCGGAGGCAATGAAGTCACCATCACCGGCACCGGCTTCACCGAAGACACGCAGGTGTTGTTCGGTACGTATTCGAGCCCGGTCATCACCTTCGTTTCGGCGACGCAGTTGAAGGCGGTCGCGCCGCGTGGTGTCGCCGCGGGCCCGGTGGATCTCGTCGTCTACAACAAGAACGGCTCGTCGAATCAGCGCCGCGCGTACAGCTACCAGAGCGAGCTGCGCGTCACGGCGATCGCTCCGGTGACCGGCACCATCGCGGGCGCGACGACGGTGACGTTGGCCGGCAGCGGTTTCACCGGCGCGACGGAGGTGCGCTTCGGTTCGACGCCTGCGACCGGGCTCGTGGTGAACAGTGACGGCTCGTTGACGGTGACGACGCCGGCGAGCACGGCCGGTGCGGTCGATGTGACGGTCGCGACTCCGAACGGCACGTGGACCACGCACAACGGCTTCACGTTCTTCGACGCGAGCGGTTCGTTCGCGGTGTTCGCGATCTCACCGCGTCTCATCAAGGAAGGTGACGTGGTGACGCTCACCGGCCAGGCGCTCGACACCGCGGGCCTCGACGTCTCCATCGGCGGCGTCAGCGCGACCACCGGCGCTTCGAGCTTCTCGACGCTGCAGGTGACCGTGCCTTCGCGAGGAGCGGCCGCGCGCATCTCGAACGTCTCAGTGAGCGGCACGCAGAGCGCGACGTTGACCAACGCGGCGACGTGGCGCGTGCAGTTGACGGCCGCGACGCCGAACTCGGGTCCCTCATCGGGTGGCACGGCGGTCGCGTTGAGCGGCTCGGCGATTCCTCCCGCGGTGACGTTGAACATCGGCGCGCTCGCGGCGACGGGCGTCACGGTGAACTCCGAGACCAACCTCGCGTTGACCACGCCTGCCGGCAGCGGTGGCGCAGCGAGCGCGATTCATATCGTCGACTCGGCCGACATCGAGAACGACGCGGTGTTGAACGACGGCTTCACGTTCCTCGAACCGCTCTCCATCGGTCGCGTGCAGCCTGATCGCGGAGCCATCGCCGGCAATACGCTCGTCACCGTGCTGGGCAGCGGTTTCGGCGAGGGTACGCGCGTGAAGTTCGGCGTCAACGTCGCGCGCGACTTCAAGTTCATCGACAGCCACACCGTCACCTGCCGCACTCCGAAGGCAAACGCAGGCGTGGTCGATGTTCGCGTCGAACGCGGCGCGGAGTTCGACACGCTGACCGGCGGCTTCGCGTACTTCGATCCGCGCAGCGTCTCCGGCGGTCTGTCGGGCGGTCCGATGGTCGGCACGCTCAACATCACCGTGCTCTCGCAGGATCAGAGCGATTACTCGGCGCCGATCCCCGGGGCGACGGTGATGATCGGCACCGACCCGTCGACGCCTTTCCAGGGCGTGACCGACTACCGCGGGCAGATCACCTTCAGCGACGACACGCTGGTGAAGGCGGAGCTGGTCACCGTGTTCAAGGACTTCTGGCAGTCGGCCTCCGTCACCAACGTGAACGCGGAAAACCTCACCGTGTTCCTCTCGCGCACCGGCGGCGGCGAACCGGGCAGCGGCGGCGGAGGGCAGGGGACTCCCGCGTCGATGATCACCGGCACCGTGGTGGGCTTCAAATCGCCGCGCCCGTTGCAGCCGACCGAATCGCTCGAGGCGCGCGTGTTCGTCGCGCCGACTTCACTGTTCGCGACCGCGCCGCTGAGCTCCGGCCCGCGGCACACGCAGGAGATCTGGAAAGCCACCGCGGAGGGCGGCGAGTACCGCGTCTTCACCGGCGCCGGTCTGCGCGCGGTCTACGCGATTCTCGGCATCGTCAACTCGGTGGGCGGCACGTTCACGCCGGTGTCGATGGGCATCAAGCGCGGCATCACCGCGTCGGCTGACAACCCGGCGACAGATCAGACCGTCATCATCGACACCGCGTTGGACATGACGGTGCCCATCACCATCGACTCGCCGTTGAACTGCAGCACCGGCGCGTGCCCGAACAACGCGTACGCGTTCCTCGAGCTCGGCGCGGAGGGCTACGTGCCCAACCCGAACAACTTCAACACCGCGCAGGAATCTGCGTTTCAGTCACTCATCACGTCGACCAGCCCGACCTTCGGCTTCCCCAACTTCCCGCGGCTCGACGGCAGCAACTTCATCTTCATGAACGTGTCGACCGACCCGAGCACGTACTACCCGGCGAGCTATTACTTCCGCCGGCAGCCGGGCGACCTCACGCAAGGCGCGACCATCGGTCCCATGCTCCCCGGGCCGCGCATCGTGCAGCCCAACGGCACGTTTACCGGCACCATCAGTTGGCAGTCAGACCCCGGCCCGCTGCCCGACCTCTTCAACGTCGAGATTCTCCGTCAGACGCCGCTGGGCAACATCACCGTGTGGAGCCTCGTGCTGCCCGGCACCGAGAATCACGTGACGCTGCCGCAGGTCGCCGTCGACAAGCTGCTGCGTGAGGAGACCGGCAACTCGCTGATGACGGTCATCTACAGCAGCCGCTCTCCGCGCTTTGCGTACAACCAATGGACCTACGACGAACTGTCTGGGCTCACGTGGAGCAGCTTCACCATTTCTGTGGGTGGTCAGTTCACGCCATGAATTCTCTGAAGTGGGTGGCGCTGTTCGCGCTCGTCGCGTTCGCGGGCTGCAAGAACCAGAAGCTCGGCAACGCGAGCGGCTGTCAGGAAGACAAAGACTGCGGCGCGCCCGCGTCGGCGTACCGCTGCGAAACGCAGACCGGCGTCTGTTACTGCCGCACCGACGTCGCGTGCCCCGGCTCGCAGTTCTGCAACGGGCTCGGCTTCTGTCAGGACCGCGCGGGCTGCCAGACGAACCTCGATTGCAACGACAGCACCACGTACTGCGACACCGCGAGCGGGCAGTGCATTCCGCTCGGGCGTTGCTCGTCTGATCTGCAGTGCGATCTCGGCAAGGTCTGCAACCTGACGACGTCGACCTGCGTCGATGGCTGTCACACGAACGGAGACTGCCCGGGTTCGAGCTGCCGGTGCGGCAACGCGGCGTGCACGTGCAGTGGCACGACGGCCGAAGAACTCGCGCGGTGCTCCGTCGGCGTGTGCGATTCGCTCTTCTGCGCTGATCAGACCTTCTGCAAGTTCGGTCAATCATGCGCCGCCGAGCCGGACTCCGGCACGTACGCGATGTGCTTCTCCGATTACGACCCCGACAACCGGCCGTACTGCGACAACTGCACGTTCGGCGGCGGCACGTCGGTGTGCGGCAACGGGCCCAACTTCTGCCTCATCGATACGCGTCACCCTGGCAATCAGTACTGCGGAGCCGACTGCAGTTCAGGCCAGAGCTGCCCACGCGGGTACGCATGTCAGGACGTCATCGTGGTGCTCTCGCAATGGGCGTGCACGCGCGCCAACCCGACGTGCCCCGTGAATCCGTCGGTGCCCTGTGGGCCTGATGCCGGTTGCCCGCGCGGAGGCTCGTGCGTCATCCAGCCCGGGTTTGAGACCGGCTCGTGCGCTCCGGCGTGTTCGATCGATGAAGGTGATCAAGAAGGCTTCTGCAGCTGTCTCGTCGACAACGACTGCGCTCAAGACTCGTGCAGCGGCGGGCATTGCACCGTGAGCCAGCGGCTGTGCGTGAATGACGACGACTGCCGCGCGATTCATTGTGTCGACTACGCGAGCGCGGGCGGGTGTCTCATCGGTCAGAACTGCGCGCCGTCAGATGGTTTGTCGTGCAACGACGTCCGCCCGTGAAGCGATGGCTGACGAAGAACTGCTGCGGAAGTTGTCGAGCCTCGGTGTTGACATCGAGGCTCCGCGGCGCGTGTGGAATGACGCCGCGGAGTTGCTGGCGGCGTTCGATGCCATCGGGCGCGTGTGTTCGACGGCGCTCGTGAAGGTCGACGGTGAACGCTCGAAGAACGTCTACACAGTGCTCTTGTCCGGCGGCCGTCTCGGCAAGCGCGTGTTCCGCAAAGACGGTGACGATTTGCCGGGGATGCTTCGCGAAGCGATCGTGTTCTTCGTCGCGCCTGAATGATCGTGTCGTGTGCCGGTCAGGTCGCTGAAGGGCACCCGTCCGGGAAGAAGCTCGCGATTCTCGCGCACGACCTCCCGACTCCGATCTCGATGGAAGACCGCGGCGTGGTCGACGTGCCTCGGGCTGATGGCGCGAAGGAGATTCCGTCGAATTCCGGCGCGCGGGAGAACATGTACAACCTTTGCGGGATACCTCTGCCATGACTGTGTTCGAAGATCGCGACGGGAAGCTGCGCAATGGGTGGGCGTGTTGTCTGCACTTCGTCAGTGCTTTCAAAGCCGGAGGTTGGTTCTCCGGCGTTCACCTCGTCTTCCACGCGGACCATCCATTCTTCCTTTGTGATGAGTGCCTCGCGTTGACGAAGACCGTGGATGAGGACGATTTCATGGTTGTCCTCGACTATGAGTTAATCCCCCAAGAAGACATCATGCGGCGCTTCGACGAGACGCATCCCGGCGAGTCGCTGTTCGACATCGTGACTGCCACGGTGGCGGGCGGTCGAAAGCCTCTGACGCTGCCGTAGCGCTGACTCGCGGGGCTTCGAGAATCCACTCGTTGCCACACTCGGTGTCGAAGCGGGGTTTCGGCGGCCTCATGCGTCGAAGCCGAACTCATTCGCATTCGGGAGCGCTCGACCGCTTTGCTCGATGTAGGCATCAAGAGACATCACCGCCCACCGCCGAAACATCTTGATGGCGAACCCTATAACGCTACCTCACGTCGTATTGGCCAGTGCCGTCGGAGGAGCCGCTCGTCGACACGCGCTTCGGTCAGACCTTCGGGTATCGGTTCGAACGGACTCTCGCTCGCTCCGACGGTGCCGCGTCAGCGGGCCTGCAGACGGCCCTTCGGTGTTGCTGTTGCCGCATCGCGCGAAGCGGTCGAGCGCTACGAACGCGAATGAGAGTTTGGGGTTGTCGGGCCGTTACGCACGTTTTCCATCGACAACATTCACGACGTCCGCCGCAGCCTCGAGACGCGCGCGGTGACGTCGGGGGATGACTTCGCAGGCTGGCTCGACGAGGTGTGCGTGGGATTGAACGTCGACGTGCGCCGGTGAGTTTTTTGACGAGGCGCTGATCACGGGTTGGATCACGGCTGTAGCAGCCTGAATCAACCCGCGAGGAGCACCCATGGAACCGAAGCGCACTGAAGAGAACTCTGAACGCCGTCAGACCAACGACAGCTCCATCTGGGCCGAGGTCGTCGCGCAGAACGCGTGGCGCCCGCAGGACAAGCCGCGTTTTCAAACCGATGGTTGGCTGCGCCAGAACGGGTATCTGCCCGACCGTCGCACGCAGAAATGAAAAGAGGTGAGGGGCATCGCGCCCTTCACCTCGTTTCACCCGGTTATTTCTTTTTCAGCGGATGCCGAGCTTCGAGCTGATCTGCTCGATGGTCTTGCCGGTCTTCTGTGACAGCTCCGCTTCCTTGAGGCGGTCGTACAGACGGCGGCGCTCGGGGTTCTTGGAGATCTCCTTCGCGTACTGCTTGTCGAGGTCGTACGCGGTGTCGAGGTACTCGCCGTAGAGCTTCTGCAGGTCCTTGTTCTTCTGCAGCAGCACCGGGTTGTTCTCGAACGTCTTCTCCACCGCGTCACGGTGCCGCGCGAACTGCGCATAGTCGCCCGACGCGGCGATGCTGTTGTCCTCCACGGGAGGCGGCGGCGTGTTCTTCTCGGGCTTCTCCACCGGGAGAGGCGTGTTCTTCTCCGGCTTCGGGTCGTTTTTCGCGACCGGCTCGGTCTTCTCCGGCGGCTCATCGGAGCCCTTGTCGGGCACCGGCTTCGCGTCGGCGTCGTTCTTCACCACCGGCTTCTTCGGCGGCACCAGCGGCTTCATCTTCTTGTCGTCATCTTCATCGTCGCCCGACGGCGCGTCGTCCGCAGGTGCGTCAGGCGTGTCAGCGACCGCGACTTTGCCGGAGCTGCCCGAACCGAACGCGCGAATCTCGGCGATGGTACCGGTCACGAGCCCGAGCGCGGCGAAGAGCACCGACAGCGCACCGAGCACCATCAGCACCGTCTTCACCCACTTCACGACCTTGAAGAACTCGAACCACTTGATGGTGACGTAGATGCTCACCAGCGACGCGGCGACCGAGAGCAGCGGGCCCAGCAGACGAATGAAGGGCACCGGGAGTGACGCGAGAATCACGCCGAGCGCATTCGGCACCGCGAGCAGAATGCTCAGCGTCATCGTCTGCAGGAAGTAGTTCGAACGCGAGCGTGCGTCCGATTCGCCCTTGAGCTTGTTGATGATCCACTCGAGCACCGGGTGGTACACGAAGCCGGTCACCACGGCGCCGATCACCGCTCCGATGACGCCGCCGATTGGCAGGAACGCCATGATCGAGAACACGTGGCCGGGGCCGATGAGCGCGGCGATGCCGACGGCCCAGCTCCCGAGCAGCGCGGTCGCGAGCAGCGCGGGCAGCGAATACCCGATGAGGCCGGTGCGGCCGAGCGGCTCGTTGGGCAGCTCCTCGATGGTGGTGCGCACCGTGCCCATCGGGTTGAAGAGCATCTTCGGCACGTTGACCATGTAGTAGGCGAGGCCCTTGGGCACGCCGACGAAGAGCGCGCCGATGCCGCCGGCCGCCGCTTCTTCTTCACCGCCACCGCCGTCCTGCTCCGCGATCGACTGCGTGCGCTTGGGGCCGCCCGACGCGGCCTGCGTCTTCGCGTTCGCCGGCGGCGGGTTCGGCTTCTTCGCGGGAGCGCCCGCGGGCTGCTCGATTTCGACCACTTCGAATTCAGCGGCCTGGCCGATGGTGAAGGTCGAACCTTCAGACAGCTTCTGCGGCTTCACCGGAGCCGAGCCCTTGGGCACGTAGATCGTGTCGAGCACCCACGCGCCGTTCTGCACCAGCACGCGCGCCTGCTTGCGCGAAATGGTGTTGTCGCCATCGACTTGAATGTCGGCGTCGCCCCCGACGCGCCCGATGAGAATGCCTTCAGGAGGCACCTCGTATTCTTCGTTGGTGGTGAGGTCTCTCAGGATCAGCCGTGCCATTTTTCATTCGCTCCAATCAAGACAACGCACGCGCGTGTTCCGCGGGAATGCGGACTTCAACTTCGCGCTCAATCACGCGGCCAAGCCGCAGCAGCAGTGCTTCTTCGTAAGGCCGGCCCATGAGATGCACGCCGACGGGCAGACCGTTCCGGTCGAAGCCGGCGGGCACCGTCAGCGCGGGGAAGCCGTTGAGGTTCGCGACGCGGATGAAGCGCATCAACGCGTCGACCACCGGCAGGTTCGATTCACCGTCAGGCAACGTGCCTTCGGGAATCGGAGGCGCGGTAATCGCGGTCGTCGGCGTGACGATCGTGTCGCAGCCGGTCATCAGTTGAATCCAATCGCGCGTCATCGCGTGGCGGTGACGGAGCGCGTGCACATAGTCGGTCGCGCGGAAGTGCTGACCGATGGCGAGGTTGGTGCGCGAATCGAGCCCGAAGCGCGTGGAGTCGAGGGTGATCTGCTCGCGCATCGCCTGCGCCATCTCGCTCAAGATGATGGTCGAGTGCGTCCACAGCACGGTGTTCAGATCGGGGCCATCGATCTCGACGATGGTGGCTCCGGCGCGCAGCAGTGAATCGAGCGCGGCCTTCGACTTCGCGACGACCTCGGGCGCGGCGTCATCGAACCACGCGCGGCACACGCCGAGACGAATGCCCGCGAGCGACGCGTTGGCGAGCCCGTCGAGATGCGGCAACGGCTGCATCTTCGAAACGACGTCGTGCGAATCAGCGCCCGCGAGCAGCGCGTACATCGCGGCGACGTCATCGACGGTCAAACCCATCGGCCCGACGTGACCGACGTGCCAGCACAGCGGAGGCACTCCGGTTTCAGGAATGCGGCCCCACGTCGCTTTCAAACCGACGATGCCGCACAACGCCGCGGGGATGCGGATGCTCCCGCCGCCGTCAGCGCCGATGCTCAACGGCGAGATGCCGGCCGCCACCACCGCACCCGACGCCGACGAGCTGCCGCCGGTGATGTGATGCCGGTTCCACGGGTTGCGCGCCGCGCCGTGCCACGGGTTGAGGCCGATCGGGTTGATGCCGATCTCATTCATGTTGGCCTTGCCGAGAATGATGGCTCCGGCGGCCTTCAAGCGCGCGGCGACGGTCGAGTCAGCGGTCGCGACCGACGTGCGGAAGCGCGTGCCGAGCGTCGTCACGTAGCCCGCGAGATCGACCTCGTCCTTGAGCACCACGGGCACGCCGTCCAACACGCTCAACGGCTGGCCCGCGCGGTGACGCTTCGACGACGCTTCAGCCGCCGCGAGCACCTCCTCGGGTTTGCGCGAAATGAACAGACCCAGGCGCTCATCACGCCCGTCGAGCCGCTCGATGTTCTGGTGCACGCGGCGAATGATGGCGACCGGGTCGGCGCCGTCGGCGTAGGCCTTCACGAAGGCGCTCACGGTTTCACGCGAAGCCGGCGGCGAGAGGGCGCTCTTCGCCTGCTCGACGGCTGACGGAATCACCGGAGGCGCGGGCGGGTGGGGCAGCGGCAATTGCAGCGGAGGTGCGTCTCCCGGAACCGGTGTCGCACGCCACCGATCGATGCCGCTGTCCTTCGTGAGCTTGTCGAGCAACACCGGCGCCGCCCGGCTTTCCAGCGCACTCACAAACGCCTTCAGCGCGAGACCGGAAACGCGGGGCGCTTTGACGTCATCTCTCCGGTAGGCCATGGGCGGCGAACCCTACCCGCGGTTGAATTTTTCGGTGTGCTGAATGTCGACTGCACATCATGAAAACCACACTCCTTGGTCTCAGTCTGGCGGTGGCGTTGAGCGCCGGGGTCGCGAGCGCGCAGCCCTATTTCTCGGTGCGGCCGGCGTACCCGCCCGTGGGCATGACCTACAGCTCGGGCAGCTACCAACTGCAGAACGTTCAGGAGTGGGTCGCCGGTGGCCAGCAGCAGCAGTGGGTGCCCGGTGTGTGCCCTGACGGGTACCCCTACGGCTACGACAACAACGGCCAGGGCTGCACCGCCGGCAGCTACCAGATGGTGCAGAGCCCCGGTTACTACGCGACGGTTCAGCGCTGGGTGTGGGTGCCGATGCCGGCGGTGCGCGTGGTCGCTCCTCCGGTTCGCGTGGTCGTGAACCCCTTCCCCCGCTACGGCGTCGGTTATGGGTACGGCGGTGGCTACGGCTACGGCGGCGGTTACCGTGGCGGCAACTACGGCGGTCACTACGGTGGCGGCTACCGGGGCGGCAATTACGGCGGCG
>JBEHYH010000126.1:0-13691 GCA_048498275.1 Myxococcota bacterium
CTTATAAGTTTGGGAATTGATTTAGAATTACATAAACTTGGATTTCCTGCTAATTTTATCGAAGCAAGTGATTCTCAAACATCCAATGTCGCCGTTGGTGCCGAAGCCGCCGAGCTGATCAGCGCACCCGACGCGCGCGCCGTCAGCCAACGCAGCGAACTGAAGGGAGAACGCGCTGGGTTCAGGTGCGCAGCCAGTCAGCGCGAGGAGCGGAAGGAGCCGAAGTTTCATGCGCGGCCAATTCGCACGTGGGCCCCGAGGGAGCGATGCGGCACGTTGCCGCAGCGATTCGCGCTCATGAACCGGCACGCGGGCCCTCCGCTCTTTCCTTTCGCAAAAACCGACGCTCGGGCTCGGGGTGAACTACGGTCGCGCGGCCATGGATGTCGGTTGTCCCAAGTGTCAGACCGAGTACGAGCTCGATGATTCGCGCGTCACCGAAGATGGTGTGACGGTCAAGTGCGCTACCTGCGGCCACGTCTTCCGCGTGAAGAAGAAGTCGCTGGTGGTGACGCTGCCCGCGGGGCCGGGTGAATCGCCGCCCGTGGCGACGCTGCCGCCGCCTCCGCCCAGCCGCGAATGGAAGATCAAGACCCCGCGCGGGAGCTTTCCGTGCCGCGACCTGACGATGCTCCAGAAGTGGATCATCGAGGGCAAGGTGCACCGCGAAGACGAGATCTCGCTCACCGGCGAGACGTGGAAGCGCCTGGGCGACATCCCCGAGCTCGGCAGCTTCTTTCAGATCTACGACGACGCGAGCAAAGGCCGCGCGCTCGCTGAAGCCGCGGCTCGTCAGGCCGCAGCCCCGCCCCCTCCGCCACAGCAGCAACCACCTCCGCCGCCGCCGCCCTCGGTTCCACCCTCGGCTGCAGCCCCGAAGATTACGGACACGTGGAAGGGCGGAAATTTCGCGACGCCCGCTCCGGAGCAGGTGGTGCCGACCGAGGTGATGCCGGTCAAGACGCGCGAGACGAACAAAGACCTGAGCTTCGGTCAGAAGACCATCACCGACACGCTCAAGGGCGCGGAGTTCGGTGCGGTGCCGCGCTCTTCTCCGAGCGCGCTGACGCCGGGCGAACTGCAGAACGTGAAGCGCGGCGGGAGCGGCAAGTGGGTTGCGCTCATCTTCGTCGGCCTGCTGGTCGGCGGCGGCATCGGGTACTACTTCGGTGTCTACGAGCCGCAGCAGCGTGAAGACGTGGCGCGCCTCGAAGCGGAGCTGCGCGCGAAGACGATGATTCCGCCCACGCCGGTTCCAGAGCCGGTGATCGACGCGGGGGTCGCTGAAGCCGTCGATGCCGGTGAAGTCGACGCGGGTCTCGCTGATGCCGGCGACGCCGAGGTCGATGCGGGTGTCGAGGTCGATGCCGGTGCTCCGGTGGTCGACGCGGGCGTGCCCGACGCCGGCGTGCAGGAACCGAAGACCTACGACTACTTCCTCAAGACCGCCGATCGTCTGCGCAACCGCGACAAGGCCGCGCAGGCGCTCGACTACTACGACAAAGCGAACGAGCTGCGGCCCGAGCGCGCTGAACCGCTCGCCGGCAAGGGCCTCGCGTTGCTCGACATGGCGAACCCGACGGGCGCGATCGAGCAGTTCTCCGAAGCGCTCAAGCTCAACGGCCGCTACGGCCCCGCCATCATGGGCATGGCCGAAGCGCAGCGCGGCACCGGCAACAACGAGAAGGCCATTCAGTATTACGAGAAGTACCTCGAAGTGCTGCCCGAAGGCCCGGAGGCAGCGGTTGCACGCAACGGCATCGAGCGTCTGAAGAAATGAAACTCGCCGCCGAGCAGGTGAAGCACGTGGCGAAGCTGGCGCGGCTCGCGCTCACGGCCGAAGAAGAGGCGCGCTTCGGTGAGCAGCTCTCGCAGGTGTTGGACGCGGTGGAGCAACTCGCCGCGCTCGACTGCACCGGAGTGCCTCCGACGGTATTCGGGCAGGTAGCCGCCGCCGCGACGCGCGCCGATGAAGCGACGGGCGAGCTGACGGTCGAACAGGCGCTGTCGAATGCTCCGCAGAAGCACGACGGGAGCTTCGCGATACCGAAGGTCATCGAATGAGCGCGGTGGAAGAGACGAAGGCGGCGCTGGCTCGCATTCGCCTTGGTGACTCGAGCGTCGGTGCGTTTCTGCGCGTCGATGAAGAAGGCGCGCTGAAGGCGGCGGCTGAGTCTGATGCGCGCGCCGTGAAGTTGAGCCCGCTCGATGGTGTGCCGGTCGCGGTCAAAGACAACATTCTCACGCGCGGCCTCGAGACCACCGCGGGCAGTCGCATTCTCGAAGGTTTCATTCCTGTACAAGACGCGACGGTGGTGTCTCGTTTGAGAGCCGCTGGCGCCGTCATCATCGGCAAGACGAACCTCGACGAGTTTGCGATGGGCAGTTCGACGGAATCGTCGGCGTTTCAGAAGACGCACAACCCGTACGATTTGGAACGCACGCCGGGTGGCAGCTCCGGTGGCTCGGCGGCGGCGGTCGCGGCGGGCTTCGTCACCGGCGCGCTCGGGAGCGACACCGGCGGTTCGATTCGTCAGCCCGCGGCGTTCTGCAATCTGGTCGGCATCAAACCCACGTGGGGCCGCGTCTCTCGCAGCGGAGTCGTCGCGTTCGCCAGCTCGCTGGATCAAGTCGGCCCGCTCGCGCGCACCGTCGATGACGCCGCGGCGCTGCTGCAGATCATCTCAGGCCGCGATGTACAGGATTCAACGTCGTCAGCCGTGCCGGTGCCTTTGTATAGAACTGACGGAGGTGTGAAGGGCCTCCGCGTCGGTCTGCCGCGCGAGTATTTCGTCGAGGGGATGGACCCGGAAGTTTCAGCGGCCATTCGTGATGCGGCGAAAGCGCTCGAGCACGCCGGCGCGACCGTTCGCGAAGTCTCGCTACCGCACACGAAGTACGCGCTCGCCGCGTATTACGTGATTGCGCCCGCTGAAGCGTCGTCGAACCTCGCGCGCTACGACGGTGTTCGCTACGGCCATCGCGCGAAAGACGTGAAGCAGTTGCGTGAGCTGTATGAGCGTTCGCGCGCTGAAGGTTTCGGGCCAGAAGTGAAGCGGCGAATCATGTTGGGCACGTTCGCGCTCTCCGCCGGGTACCACGACGCGTACTACGTGAAGGCGCAGCAGGTGCGCACGCTCATCCGCCGTGATTTCGAGAATGTCTATTCTGAGGTCGACGTGGTGCTGAGCGCGACGTCGCCGGTCTGCGCGTGGAAGCTCGGCGAGAAATCCGCCGACCCACTGCAGATGTACCTGATGGATGTGCTGACGCTGCCGTGCAGCCTCGCGGGCATGCCGGGGCTCTCGGTGCCTGCGGGGAAATCGTCGGGCGGCCTGCCCATCGGCGCGCAGCTCATCGGGCGCCCGTTCGATGAAGCGACGATTCTTCGCGCGGCGAAGGTCATCGAAGATTCGCGCGACCTGAAGAACTGGAGGCCTTCGCTGTGAGCATCGAAGACTTTCAGGTCGTCATCGGCTGCGAAGTGCACGCGCAGTTGCTGACCAATTCGAAGCTGTTCTCGACGGCGGGCACGTCGTTCGCTGATGCGCCGAACTCGCACACGACTCCGGTGTGTCTGGGTTTTCCCGGAGCGTTGCCGGTGTTGAATGAGCGCGTCGTCGAGCTCGCGATGCGCGCGGGCCTCGCGCTCAACTGCCGCGTCAATCTGCGCAGCGAGTGGAGCCGGAAGCACTACTTCTACCCAGACAGCCCCAAGGGCTATCAGATCACCCAGTGGGAGTTTCCCATCTGCGAGTGGGGCGAGGTGATGGGCGTGCGTATTCGCCGCATTCACATCGAAGAAGACGCCGGCAAATCGGTACATGACGCGGTCGATGGTCTGACGCTGGTTGATCTGAACAGAGCGGGCACTCCGCTGTTGGAGATCGTGAGCGAGCCCGACCTGCGCAGCGCTGACGACACCATCGAGTACCTCAAGAAGCTGCGGGAGATTCTCGTGTACGTCGGCGTGAACGACGGGAACCTCGAAGAAGGCAGTTTTCGCTGCGACGCCAACGTGTCGGTGATGCGAAAGGGCGCGCTGCAGTTCGGTACAAGATGTGAACTGAAGAACCTCAATTCTTTTACAAACATCAAGCTGGCGATCGGCGTCGAGGTCGCGCGGCAGGTCGAGCTCATCGAGCGCGGTGAGGCCGTCGAGCAGGAAACGCGGCTCTACGATGTGGCGCGCAATGAGACGCGCTCGATGCGCAGCAAGGAAGACGCGCAGGACTATCGCTATTTCCCCGAGCCGGATTTGCCGCCGTTGCTAGTGACGGAAGCCGACATCGCGCGCGCTCGCACGGAATTGCCGGAGCTGCCCGATGCGAAACGCGCTCGGTACGTCGAGGAGCTGAAGCTCACTGAATACGACGCAGGCGTGCTGACCGCAGAGCGTTCATTCGCAGAGCTGTTCGAAGCGTGCCTCGCGGCATCGAAGTCAGAACCGAAGAAGGTCGCGAACTGGTTCATCGGTGAAGTCGCGCGCGCGCTGAAAGAAACGCCGGGTCCGGTGAAGTTCACTCCGGCGCAGTTCGGCGCGCTGATGGCCGCGATCGACGGCGGAACGATTTCGCTCAACGCAGGCAAGGAAGTGTTCGGCGAGATGTTCGCGACGGGTGCTGAACCTGCTGATGTCATCGCGAAGAAGGGTCTCGCGCAGGTCTCCGACACGGGAGCGATTGAAGCTGCGGTCGATGCCGCGCTCGCCGCGAGCCCCGACAACGTCGCCGCCTACCGCGCGGGCAAAGTGCAGGTGCTCGGCTTTTTCGTCGGCCAGGTGATGAAGTCGATGAAGGGCAAAGGCAACCCGAAGCTGATCAACGAGCTGCTGCTGAAGAAGCTGAGTTGAACGAGAGCGATGGAACGCATCAAGAAGTTCAAAGATGGCCTGAAGACCAATCCCAATCTCGAAATAAAAGAGCGAACATGCTCGATAAGTGACGCCGCTGAAGGCATTCAAGAGCGCGTCTCACAGCTACGCTGGTGGTGTCTATTGGTTGGCTAGGTGACGAATCCGGGGCGTGACGAGTCGACTCGCACCGCTGCAATCCGGTCGTTTCGAATCTCGATCACGAGAAAGTAGTCGCGTCGACACAAAGTGCATTCCGCGTAGCCCTCGCCATCCAAATTGCCATTCTTCGGGCGTGCGCCGCGTTTGACGCTTTCCCCAGGAGCCCACTGCACCTCATCCCCGAGTCGATATCGAAGGAAGTTCAATTGTCCGACTTTTGCTTCGATCTCGATCTCGCCGATGTGCCCGCAGCGAGGGCACTGCAGCCGCCAGCCAATCAGGTTGTAACTTCCCATTTGGCTCCGTTCGTGCGCTTCATCGCGGTCGTTTCTGCGCTGTGCTCATGCGACTGTCAGTGCTCGCTGCGTCGCGCGAGGCTCATCTCGACGGCATCGATCTTCGCGAGCGCGCTCTTCAGACCTTCTGAGCTGCACGTGCCTTCCGTTCGAATCTGAAACAGCTGCGTGCGCTGCGCGGCGAGCACGTGCCGCACCAGCTCCAGAACATCTTTCATCTGCTCGCGGTTCTCGTCGTTCACTTCGGCGAGCGTCTGCTTGCGAACGCGCGCGACGATCTCGACATCGAAACGCTCGCCATCAGCGCGCGTGAGATTCCCCGCGTCGAGCAACGTGACGGCGGCCTGTTCGAGCGCGGTGCGAATCGTCTCCGTCTCGAGCCGCTCGAGCTCCGGGTCAGGAGCCGGGAACGCAAGCTTCCGCACCAGCCACGGCAGCGTGCTCCCCTGCACGATGAGCGACATCGTCGCGACGAGGAACGCGACCAGCACGAGAAACGAGCGATGCGGCATGTCGGCGGGCAACGTCTGCGCGGCGGCGACGGTGACGGCTCCACGCATGCCGGCCCAGACCAGCAGCACGCCATGCTTCCGATTCAGCGGCTGCTGCATCATGAACGCGATGTCGGCGAGCGCGCGCTGTGCACGCGTGCGATTGAGACGGATCTCCTGAGAGTCGCCCGCAGTCGCGAGCTCGTTCTTCATCGCCTCGAAGCGCGGGCGCGCCGCTTCCCACTTCTTCAACTGGCTGCGCTGCGACTGGAGCATCAGCACGACCCAGATCGTTCGCACCACGACCATGATCAAGAACGCGACGCCCGCGAGCATCGCGGCCTGGCCGATGCTGCTCTCGCCCGCGTCGACGTGATCAAGCAGCGGCACCAATTGCAGACCCATCAAGAAGAAGAGCGCGCCTTCGAGCAGCAGTTCGACCGTGTGCCAGTTCTGCTCGTCGTTGTGGCGCAGCGAAGGCGACAGATACTTCGGCGACGCGTTGCCCATCGTGATGCCGACGGCGACGACCGCGACCAGCCCCGACGCGCCGAGGTGTTCCGACGGCACATACGCGACGTACGGAATCACGAACGACAGCAACGTATTCGCCGTCGCGTTCGGCATGCGCCGGCGCACGCGCAACGCGAGCAGACCGACCCCGACTCCGATGGCCGTCGCGATGACCACCGAGAGCAGGAACGTCCACGCGACGTTCAACAGACTCACCGTGGTCGCGATGGCCGCGATCGCCGAGCGCAGCAGCACCAGCGCCGACGCGTCGTTGAGCAGACTCTCGCCATCGAGCACCGCCACCGCGCGCGGCGCCACGCGCAACTGCTTCACGATCGACGTCGCGACAGCATCCGTGGGGCTGACAATCGCTCCGAGCGCGACACCGCCCGCGAAACCGATACCGGGGATCATCACCGAGAAAAACCAACCGAGCGCGAGCGCCGACCAGACCACCAGCGTCACCGACAGCCCGCTGATGGCGCGGAAGTCGCGGCGGAAATCCATCGCGGGCATCGAAATCGAAGCCGCGTAGAGCAGCATCGGCAGCACGCCCGCGAGAATCCATTCAGGTTCGATTTCAAAATGCGGCGCGACGCGCGCGAGCGAGATCGCGACTCCGAACGCAACCAACGCCAACGGCGCAGACACACTCAGCTTCGGAGCGAGCGTGTAGACCGCCACAATCAACAGCACGCTGAGAATGACGAACAGGCTCAGAGCCATGGGCTTTCGATGTACGTCACCAATCGCCGCGTCGCGATGCCTTGATTTCCGACGTGCGCTTCTTCGACTCCAGCCGGCGGCGCTTGCTGCCCTTGCTCGGCTTCGTCGCGACGCGCCTAGGCTGCACGTACGAGTACTTCACGAACATCGCCTTGAGCCGCTCCAGCGCCGCGCCGCGATTCTGCAACTGACTGCGGCGCTCGGTGGCGGTCACCGTCATGCCGGTCGGTTTGTGCGTCAGCCGCACGCCGGTCTCGGTCTTGTTCCGATGCTGCCCGCCGGGGCCCGACGCGACGAAGAACTCCTCTTCACACTCGCCGAGGAGCGCTTCATCGCTCAGCGCCAGCACGCGCTTCGCTTCTTGTGGGTTCACACTCATGGCTCGCCCGTCGTTTCGGAGACCGCGAACCTGACGCGACTCACTTGATGAGGCCGATTTCGCGCAGGCGCTGCTGCAGGAAGCCGTCAGCGGTGATGTCGGGGTAGCGCTTCGGGTTCTCCGGCGTCACGAACGCGTCGGTGATGGCCAGCGAGCATTCGGGGCGCGGGTGCACGAAGAAAGGCATCGAGTAGCGCTCGACGTCGTCGCGATTGTCGGGCGGGTTCACCACGCGGTGAGTCGTCGAGGGAATGACCTCGTTGGTCATGCGCGAGAGCATGTCGCCGGAGTCGACGACGATTTGACCCTTGAGCGCATCGACTGCGAGCCACTCTTTCTGGCGCGTAAAAATCTCGAGGCCCGATGCGGTCGACTCACACAGCAGCGTGATGAGGTTGATGTCTTCGTGCTCCGCCGCGCGCACCCCACCGGGGATGAACATGTCCTTCAGCGGCGGGTAGTGGATGATGCGGAGAATCGAATTTCCGTTCGTCGCCATGCCGGCGAACGTTTCCTGCGGCAGCTTGAAGTAGTCGGCGAGCGCACGGAGCATCACTCCGGCCGCGACTTCGAGCGCCGAGAACAGACCCAGCGTGTTCGCCTTGAACGTCGACAATTCGCCCGGCCACACGTTGCCGCCGTAGGTGTCGTTGCCGACGTGCCAGAACTCCTTCAGGTCGCCGACCTTGCGGTTCTTCGCGTGTTCCTTGCCGAACGAGGTGTAGCCGCGCTGGCCGCCGCCGTTGGGCACTTCGTATTTCGCCTTCACGTCCTGCTGCAGTTCGAAGAGCCGCGCGGCGTCGGCGTAGGTGCGCGCGATGAGCTCCGCGTCGACACCGTGGTTGATGATGGAAACGAAACCGAACTCCTTGAGCCCGTCACCCCACGCTTTCACGAACGCGTCTTTTTCCTGCGGGGTGCCCTTCGAATAGTGAGACAGATCAAGCAGCGGAATACGTCGAGACATGGCGGGCGCAGATACTAGCCCGCTGCCATTCGCGCGCCGCTTTTCGCCTCGGCCGAGGTGTCAGGTGCGTTTCTGCGATGTCACACATCGCCTGCTGACATTCCCTGTCACCGGGTGGGCGCATGTTGTTCGCATGACCACTCAAACCCTGCATGGAAGCTGTCACTGCGGTGCCGTGAAGTTCGAGGCGCGCGTCGATTTGAAGGCCGGTACGTCGAAGTGCAACTGCACGTATTGCCTCAAGGCGCGCAATTGGAGCGCGATGATCAAACCCGCTGACTTCAAGTTGCTGAGCGGCGGCGAAGCGCTGACCGCGTACTCGGGCAAGAACCCCACCGTGACGCAGTATTTCTGTCGTACCTGCGGCGTGATGACGCACGGCGCGGGCAGCCTCGAGGCGATGGGCGGCGACTTCGTGTCGGTGCGGGTGACGGCGCTCGACGACGTGGAACCGGCCGCGCTCGTCGAAGGCCCGCAGCGGCTGTGCAACGGCCGCGACAACGCGTGGTGGAACCCGCCGGCGTTCACGGCGCATCTGTGAGCGGCGCATGGCGCCTCGCAACACCACGCGTCGTGTCTGGCTCACGATGTGGGCTCGACCGGTCTCGCTGACGTGCAGTTTCGCGAGCTCAGGGCTCGACGATGAGGCCGCGCAGGTCGTCGCGGAGCCGGTCACCGTACGGCGAATAGAGCTGGTACTTCAGGTCGACCGGAGCCGCGGCGAGGAATCGCCAGAGAAACGGCGCTTCGAGCTGCTTCTGCACGCGTTCGATTTCACGTTCGCGTTGCGGCGCCGCGAGCGCGCTGACGATTTCAAGCTCGCGCATGCC
The DNA here is from genome assembly GCA_048498275.1 of Myxococcota bacterium. GTDB lineage: Bacteria > Myxococcota > Myxococcia > Myxococcales > Myxococcaceae > Archangium_A. The sequence goes on from JBEHYH010000126.1 coordinate 9,217, forward strand.
GCGGTCGAACTGTTTCCAATACTGACGAAGCGCGAGCGTCGGCGCGAAGCCGCGCGCCCAGCGGTCGGTGTGCTGTTTGTCGATGGCGAGGCGCGCCTGCTCGGGGAACGTGGCGGCGATGTCGGGCGCGATCCAGCCTCCGTAGTGACGAAGGCTGAGTTGCACGCGCTCGATGCGCATCACCTCGGAGAAATCGGGAGCGAGCGCGATCAGCGCCTGAATGCGCGTGGTGAATCGCTGCCGTGCTTCGGGAGTCGCGGCGAGAAATGCTTCGCGGCACACCGGCATCACGGTGTTCGACGGCCCGAGCGTCGCGAGCTCCGATTCAAGCCCTTCGAGGCGGAACCACGCGGTGGTGAGCGTCAAGGTGTCGGCGCATTGCGCGAGCGCCTCGTCAGCGCGGCCGGTGAGCAGCCGTTCGCGCATCGCCACCGGCACCAGCGACGCGAGCGAATCCATCGCGCGGGGCAGCGTCTGCCGGCGGCGATTCAAGAGGTCGGGGAAGACGCCGGTGCCCGACGCCGGAGCGATGGTGCGCAGCGACGCGCAGTGCAACGTGTCGTCGAGCCACGGGTCGGAGCGCCTGGCTTCTTCACGTGCAGCGGCGTCTTGCGCGAACTCCGGAGCGTTGGTCATCGCGCGACGAACGACATCTCCGCGCATCGGGAGCGTGAACGAGAGATCTGGCCCGATGTCAGACGCGAGCGCGAGACACTCGATGAGATTGCCTTCGCCGTTGCCGGGAATCTCAAAGCGGCGCGCGTCGAGTTGCTGTGCCTCAGCCGAGAGCCGCTGGCTCAGTGCCCGCGCCTGCAGCGAGTACACGGACAGCGCTGCGAGCGGCAGCACCACCAACAAGGCGATGAGAATGCGGACACTGCGCTTCACGCATCAATGAATGCACGGAGCGAGGTCGTAGGAAACGTCGATGACCGCGCCGACAGCCGGTCGAACGTCGAGCGTGATGGCGTTGTCGGTGGCCGAGTACGACCAGTGCTCTGGCGCCAGCGGCGTTCCATCGACCGAGACCTGAATCGACATCGCCGACGCCGGCGTGCCGCGCAGCGAATACGTGCGCAGGTGAGAGAGAACTGAATCGGCGAGTTGTTCGCCGACGCCACCATCGAAGCTCAGCGCGACGGCGACGCCGCCTGACGCCTCTGCGAATCGACGCGCAGATGAGAAGAGGGCCGGCTGCGTGGTGCCGAGAAAGTTGATGGTCAAAGAATGAACGTGCCCGTCTGCGCGCTTGAGCCGTTCGACGTAGTACTCAGCGGTCAGTGGCGTATCGAACGGGTTGTCTGGCGTCGCAATCGCGTTGCCGTAGTCGGCAGGCGCTGGCCAGCGGGTTGAGCTGTCGAGGTCGTAGGTTCCGGTGATGAGCGCCAACAGGCTCTCGCTGCGCAGAAATCGTGAATCAGGGTTCGAGCTGAGCGGTGGTGTCAGCGCTCTCAACGCCATTTCCGCGTGCTCCGGTCCAGGAGCTGCGTAGACACCGGCTTCAACGTCGATATCAGCGAATACCGCGAGGACCGTTTCAGCCGAGAACGGTGATGATGCGATCCAGGCTCCTCCGTCGAGCGACGTGAGTTCGCCGCTCTGCCACGGGCCGAAGTCGTCGCCGCCATCGAACTCAAGACGGCGCACGTTCCAATATCCACGAACGCCGGCAAATCTGAAGTCGACGCCGTCGCGTGCGAGTGCGTCTGAGAATTCGGCGGCGGCCCGCGCAAGGTTCTCGCGCTTTCGGGTCATGCCGCCGGGGTCATGTGGCGCATAGCTCAGAAGCACATCCGCAGCGGGCGGCTGCTGAACGAAGCGTTCCGAGCCGCGTGATGCGATGTCGGCGCTCAGCTCAACGAAGCGCGGGCCGTACGGGAGTTCAACGCGCAGAACGTCTTCGACAGAGCCCGACAAGTTCGCGGCCAGCTGCAACGGTACTCGCCAGATGCCTTCTTCTGTATCGCCCGATTCGCTCCAGCCGACGGTGTACGGCGTGCCGGCATCGAGCGCGTCGACCGTACCCGCCTGACTCGCGATGCCGCTCACCACCAGCGACGGCGAACAGATGTTGAAGACAGTGACTGTCTTCGTCGCCGCGCAGTTCTCGGGAACGGCGCCGAAATCGAGAGGAGCCGGCGCGACGAGAAAGCAGTCAGGCCCGGTGATGGAGCGCAACGCGATGGTCTTGTTCTCGACGTGCCCGGTGTCGCCCGCGAGTTGGAGCGTCAGCGTCGCCGACGCATCACCCGGCGTGTTGTTGCCGAGCGCCTTGACGCTCAAGACGACCGAATCGAGAACGTCGAACGCCGTCTCGGGCGCGTGCTCGATGAAGAACGAGCCGCTCTCGAGTTGCGCGCTCTGAACGCGGCACGCGACGTCGCCGATGTTCGAGACCCGGAACTTTCGAATCACGTACTCGTTGGGGAGCAGAACTCCGAAATCGAGCTCTTCCGCGGCATCGACCATGCAACCCGCTTCGAACCCCGTGCCGTTGATGACGAGCGCCGCGTTGACCGGGTCGTCACCGCCTTCGATGTGAACCGTCAGCCGCGTCGTCGCATCGCCGCGTTCAGTCGGCGCGAACGTCACGCAGAAGTCGTGCGAATCAGCAGGTGTGAGCTCGAGTGAATCAACACCGGCCCACGTGAAGGGCGGCGTGGTTCCTGCCTGAGCGCTGAGGACCATTCGCCCGGTACCCACGTTGACGAGTGCCGCGCAGAGCGTCGACGAACTCCCGAGCGCGACTCGACCGAGGTCGATCGTCTTCGTCAGTTCACCCGTGGGCGTCTCTGCACCGATGCGCCACATCGGCATGCCCTTCGAAGGGAGCAGGTTGATTCGCTCACAGGAAAAACACAGAAGCCCGCCGATGATGATTCCCGTCCGCCACATATCGGTGAACTGCTTAGCGCCGCCGCGCAGTTCGACACCAGTGGTCACCCGACGGGATTGCCGCCGTGAAACGGCGCGAAGTGATGCGCGGTGAAGAACGCGAAGAACGCGAACCCCGCGAAGAACACCAGCACGTGACGCCAGCGGCGAAGGTCGAAGCGCCCGACGCGCGCCAGCAGCAGATACGCGATGACGAGATTGAGCAGACCCCACGCGACGTTGGTCGTCGCTGAAGACAGTCCAACTCCCGGCGGGCTTGCGAACGGCGACTGAAATGGCGAACCCTGAACGCCCGCGATGAGGTGCGGCAGCGTGTTCGCGAGGAACGCCCCGCCCCAGAAATACGAGAGATCGTGAAACCAACGGTGCGGTGTGTCGCTCATGGAAAGCTCCTGATGGTGGATGCGTCCATTTAAATGGTGGATGGGTCTATGAAAGTCAAGATGACGAGCGGTCGGTTCGTGGACTAGGTCCATCAAGCGATGGCCCTTTCACCTCAGGTTCAGGCGTTTCTGGAGAACGTCGCGGCGTTCAAACGTTCACTCCGGCTTGCGACGGCATCGGCGTACGCCGAGTTCCCGCTCGGAGACACGCAGATGAAGGTGCTGCGCTACGTGTCGAAAAACCCCGGTGTCTCTCAGGCGGCGCTCGCGCGCGCGACGGAGACAGACCCCGCGCTCCTCGGCCGCGCGCTGCGCAGTCTGCTGCAGCGAGGTGAGCTCAAACGCACGCGCAGCAAAGAAGACGCGCGCGCGTTCGTCGTCGACCTCGGCAGCAAAGGCCACGCGCTCGCGGAGCGGATCAACGCCGCGAATCAGAAGCTCGTCGAGCGCGTTGCCGCTCCCTTCGATGCGCGCGACTTCGCCGACTTCGATCGCATCGTGAAGAAGCTGAAGACCACCGTCGGCGAACAGAACCCGGACGTGCGCATCGTGAGTCGCAGCATCCGCAAGCGTCGGCGATAAGGTCTTCCCCGTGCGCGCGTGGCCGATGTTCATCTTGTTGAGTGCCTGCACGGTTCCTCCGGAGCCGGCGCCCGGGCCGCAGCGCGCGGATCTCGAGCTGAAACACGTCACCATCAATTCCTGGAGCGACGGCGGCTTGAGCGTCGTCACCACCGCCGATTCGCTCGAGCTCTTTCGCGAGGGTGCGTTGAACGGCGAGTTCATCGCGCGCGACGCGGGCTTGACGGTGATGCGCGATGGCCTGCGTTTCACGACGCCCGAAGCGCGCGGCAATCTGCATTCAGGTCAGATGTGGAGCGACGCCGGCGTGAACGTGAAGCTGCGCGGCTTCGAGCTGAACGCGGCCGGCTTCACCGCCGACACGAAAGCGCAGACGGCCGTCTTCGAGAAACCGGTCAGTACCTTCTCGCGGTGATCAGACGACGATGCCTTCCCACCGCGAAACCCACTTCGTCGGGTTGAACGGAGGAATCGGCTTCGGCTCGAGCAGTGGCGATGCTTCACGCCAGAACGTCTTGAACGGCGGCTTCTCGCCGGTCCGATAGAAGTTCGCGAGGTAGCGGAAGTCGCACGCCGAATAGTCAGACAGCCACTGGTCCAGATCGCGCACGTCGG
>JBEHYH010000127.1:0-13682 GCA_048498275.1 Myxococcota bacterium
CTCGAGGGCCTGCGCAAGCGGTTGGGTGAGTTGGGTGTCGATGGCGAATTGATGGAAGAAGGAGTGGCGTCAACGTCATGAAGACCGCGGTGCACCAGTACGAGGACAAGCTCCTCGAGTTCGCTTACGGCGAACTTCCCACGCACGAGGCGAGCGCCGTCGAGGCGCATGTGCGCGGGTGCGCGCGGTGCACGCAGGCGCTCGACGAAATCCGCTCGGTGCGCGCGACGATGTCGCAGCTCCCCGCGGAGAGCGCGCCTGATGCCGGTCTCGAATCGTTGCTCGCGTTCGCGGAATCTGCCGCGAAGCGGAACGCGGAGGCCGGCAAGCCCGTACCGTTCTGGAAGAAGTACCTCACGCCGCTGGTGCTGGTGGCGACGATGGTGACCGTCGGCGTGGTCGCGACGCAGGCGAACAAAGAGGTCGACCTCAGCCCCGCGGCTGCGGCGAGCGACAAGACGGCGAGCGACTACTCGCGCCGCGACGAGCGCAAGATCGCGAAGGAAGAAGGGAAGAAAGAAGAAGCGCCTGCGCCGGTCGCTGCCGTGCCGACGCCCGCGCCGCTTCAGGCGAAGCAGGGTGATCTCGGCAACGCGCTGGTCGAACAGAAACAGCTCGCCGAGGTGAACACGCCCGGTGCAGGGCCTCGTGGTGGCGAGGCGAACGAGTTCGATTCCATCGGCACGCTCGGGAAACGCGGTACGGGTGGCCTCGGTACGGGCGACACCAACAGGGGCGGCATGCAGTCGATCACGCGCCGTGAAGTCGCCGGCACCAAGGGCGGCGGGCGCATGAACAACGACGACTTCGCGCCCATGAAGGCCAAGCTTCAGACGAAGGAAGAGCCTTCGAAGATGCCGGCTCCGCCTCCTCCGGCCGCGACGCCTCCCGCCGACAAGAACGTCGCCGATGGCCTGTACGGTCTCTCGGGTGGCTCGACGTCGAACAACTGGAGCAACTCCGGCGCCGCCGTGCGTGCCCAGGAGACCCGCGAGAAGGATGCGCTGAACAAGCGTGACGAAGAAGAAGCGCGCAAGGCTCCGGAGCCCATCGTCGCCAAGAATGACCCGACGCCCGACGTGACCACCGTGCCGAAGGAAGCGCCGAAGACCGAAGCGAAGCCCTCGCCCAGGCCGGAGTCGAAGAAGGCCACCAAGAGCATGTCGCTCGGCGGTGGGTATGCCGAGGGCAGCCTGAGTTCGGCCGAAGATGAAGCCGCTCCGACGCTTGACCGTGTCGGCGCCGACAGCGATGCGAAGCTGGCCGAACGTCAACGTGGCGCGACCGTCGCTTCGCTGCTCGAACAGGCGAAGGCCGCCGCGCAGAAGGGTGATCGTCAGGCGGAGGTGTCGTTCGCGGCGCAGGCGATTGGGCAGGGCGGTCTTCCGAACGGGGCGCGTCTCGAAGCGCTGACGCACCTCTGCAACGGTTACGAGGCGCTCGGCCAGTTCGACGCGGCCGACGGTTGGTGCGATGCGTTGCTGCGCGAGTTCCCGAGCTCTTCGTCCGCGCAGATCATCACGCAGCGTCGCGGGGCGTCACAGCAGTACCGCGCGGCTCCGGCGGCTTCGAAGAAGAAGTCGACCAGCGTGCCGGCGGCGAGCGAAAGCGCGCAGTGACGCGGCCAGGTGACGGATGCGATGGCCCGTCACGATGGCGCTTCACGCTGTGGCACACTCCGAACCCATGAAGCGCACTCAGCGTTCACCGCGCGGCCAGGCGATGGTCGAGTACTCGATGCTCAACTGGGTGCTGGTCGTGGCGTTGGTGCTGATGTCGGCGGTGCGCATCATCCCCGGGCAGGCGATGAACGGCCAGCCGATGAGCGTCATCGAGCTGTTCCTCGCCGCGTACCAGGTGCACTACGACACGTATTTGTACTCGCTGAGCCTGCCGTTCTGAGCGCGCACCAACTCGTTGACAGTTCTGGTGCCGGGCCTGCTAGCATCACCTTGCTTTCACTTTGTTTTTTGGCCCTCGCGGCCGTTTGACGGACCTGCCGGAGACTTCGCACGCATGCTCAAGGGAAAAACCCCTCTCATCGTCGCCATCATTCTTTTCGTCGTCGGCTTCGGCGTGTCGTTCTCCGCCATCCAGAAGCAGCGCGCTGATGTGCGCAAGGGCTGGAACACGGTGCCGGTGCTCGTCGCCAACGTCGACATCTCCGAAGGCACGGTCGTCACCATGGAGATGATCAGCCAGCGCTCGATTCCGGAGCAGTTCGTGACCTCGTCGGTCGTGAAGCCCGACTCGGCCAGCTACATCGCCAACCAGAAGGTGATGGTGGCCCTGCAGGCCGGTGACCCGCTGCTCTGGAGCCAGTTCGAGACCAGCAAGGCCGCCGAGCGCCTGTCGACCAAGGTGCAGAAGAAGGCCCGCGCGATCACCATCGGCGCCGGCACCATCGCGGCGGTCGGCGGCTGGGTGCGCCCCAACGACCACGTCGACATCATCGGCACCTTCAAAGACCCGAACACCAACGAGCAGGTCGCCGTCACGCTGCTGCAGAACGTGATCATCCTCGCCACCGGCAAGATCACCGGCACCACCAACGTGAACCTGCTGGGCGAAGGCGACCGCGGCTACAACAACGTGTCGGTCCTCGTGATCCCCGAGGAGGCGGAGATGCTGATTCTGAGCCAGGAGCTCGGCGCGCTGACGCTCTCGCTGCGCAACGAAGAAGACATCGACACCATGGAAGATCGCGGCCGCGCCACCATCAACACGCTGCTGTCGGGCGAGCGCACCAAGGTGCTGCAGCGCAAGCGCATGGAAACGATTCAGGTCATCCGCGGGAACGCCGCCACCGACGCGCGCGGCGGCCCGGCGCCCGAATAAGTCAGGAGGCAAAACAGCATGTTCGCAGCCATTGCCGGCCTGCTCCTCGGAGGAGGCACCTTCTTCCTCTCGCTCGTGGTCATGAGCGTGCTGGGCAAGGCCTATGAGCAGTACCAGGAGCGCTACATCGTCAAGTCGATGAACGACTTGAGCGACATGTTCCTCTTCATCGACCCGCGGCAGATGCTGGTGCTGAACATCTCGTCGATGATTCTGCTGGGCGGGTTCTCGTACTTCCTCATCAACCCGCTGGTGGCCATCGGCGCGTTCATCTTCGGCTTCTTCCTGCCGATGATCATGGTGAAGCACTACCGCAAGAAGCGTATCCAGAAGTTCAACACGCAACTGGTCGACGCGCTGCAGGCCATGGCCAACGCGTTCAAGGCCGGTCTCACCTTCCAGCAATCGATCGAGCAGGTATCGAAAGACGCGCTGCCGCCGCTCCAGCAGGAATTCGGTCTCTTCGTGAAGGAAGCGAAGCTCGGCGTGCCGATCGAAGAGGCGCTCAACAACATGAGCAAGCGCGTGGGCAGCGACGACCTCGAGCTGGTGTCGACCGCCACCAACATCTCGCGTCAGCTCGGCGGCAACATGGCCGAGATGTACGAGACGCTCTCGACGACGATCCGCGAACGCTTCCGCCTGGAAGGCAAGATCGACGCGCTGACCGCGCAGGGCAAGTTGCAGGGCTGGGTGGTGGCCGCGATGCCGCTCATCCTCGGCGTGGTGCTCAACTACATGCGCCCCGACCTGATGCAGCCGATGCTCGATCACATCTTCGGGTACATCCTGGTGTTCGTGATCATGCTCATGGAGATCATGGGCGTGCTCATCATTCGCCGGATCACCAACATCGACATCTGAAAGGTACGCGCGATGTCTGAACTCTGGGTGACAGTGTTGATGGTCCTGGCGGTGCTGCTCTTCGCGGGCGCCGCCGGCCTGGCGGGGCTCGGCGTCTCGAACGCCGTGGCGCCGTTTCTCATCGAAGTGCGCGACGAGTCTGCGGGCGGCATGCAGGGGGCCAGCTCGGTCGTCATCCGCAAGCTGGGCGTGATGAACCGGCGCTTCATGTGGCCGGGCTACGAAGACCGGATGCGGCGCAGCCTGGTGAAGGCGGGAGAGCCGTCGTCGTACAAACCAGAAGACATCATGGCGTTGCAGGAGATCGGCTTCTTCGTCGGCCTGATCTTCGGCCTGCTGGCGATGAACGCGTTCGGCTTCAGCCTCGCATGGTCGGGTGTCGTCGCGTTGATCGGTCTGTTCTACCCGATGATCTGGGTGAACGATCAGGTCAGCAAACGCCACCTGCAGATCTCGCGCGCGCTCCCGTTCAACCTCGACCTGTTGACGCTGTCGGTCGAGGCCGGTCTCGACTTCACCGCCGCGCTCGCGAAGGTGGTCGAGAAGGGCAAGCACGGCCCGCTGCGTGAAGAGCTGGCGCTGGTGCTCAAGCAGTTGAAGATGGGCAAGACACGTGAAGAGGCGCTCAAGTCGATGATCGCCCGTGTCGACCTGCCGGCGTTGAGCCAGTTCGTCACCGCGCTCATCCAGGCCGACCGCATGGGCACCTCGCTCGGCAAGGTGCTCCGCATTCAGTCGACGCAGCTGCGCATCGAACGCACGCAGCGCGCGGAAAAGCTCGCGAACGAAGCGCCGGTGAAGATGCTCTTCCCGCTGATCGCGTGCATCTTCCCCACGGTGTTCATGGTGCTCTTCGGGCCCATCGTGTTCGCGTTCATGTACGGAAACGCGGCAGGGGGCGGGTGAGCGATGCCTCCGTCGACTGGTAAACCCGTTCCCCGCCGGCCGACTTCCGGGAGCGCCGCCGCGCGCCCTCGGAGCGCTCCCGCGCGAGCCGCCGCCAAGCTGACCGCGCAAGCGGGCCCGGCCTCGGGTCAGGAATTCCCGCTCAATGGTGACGAGCTCGTCATCGGCCGTTCGGCGGACAACCCGGTCGCCATCCCCGACACGTCGGTGAGCCGCAAACACGCGTTGGTTCGAAAGACCGACAGCGGTTGGGCGGTGAGCGACCTCGGCTCCGGCAACGGCACGACGCTCAACGGCGAAGCGCTCGCCGACGAAACACCGCTCAATGACGGCGACGTGATCGTCATCGGCGACACGGAGCTCGTCTATTCAGGCCCCGGTGGCGCCCCCGCCGCCGCGGCGGAGGCAGAGGCGCCCTCTCGGCGCGCTCCGGTGAGAACGGCGCGTACCGGCGCGGAGCGGCCCTCACGCGGGCGCCCGGTGCGTACGGGCCGCGCTTCGGAAGACCCGGCGGCCGCTGCGGCGAGAAAGCGCAAGCTGATGCTGGGGCTCGGCGGCGTGATGGTACTGCTGCTCTCGCTCGCCGTCGGCTTCAAGGCCATCCAGAAGAAGAAGGCCGAGAAAGACGCGATTCAGCACCAGCAGGACGCCGAGATCGAAAAGGAGCGCGCGACGCTGTTCCAGGACGCGAAGCTCCTCATCGGCCAGGGCAAGTGGGTCGAAGGCCAGGCGCGCCTGCAGGAACTCCAGGAGCTCGACCCCGAGTACCAGGCCCCGCGCGTCGAGACGTACCTCAAGAGCGCCGCCGCCGAGGTGCCGAACCAGAAGCTGTTGTTCGACGCGCATGAGGCCGTTTCCAAAGGCGAGCTCGCCACCGCCTTCACCGCGCTGGCGAAGGTGAAGACCAGCTCGCGCCCGCTCGAAGAAAAGCTGACGCAGGAGCGCGCGGCGCTCGACGTGAAGGCGACCGAGAAGATGTCGGAGGCGCGATTGCTGATGGCCTCGCAAGGCGACCTCGCCAAGATGCAGCAGCTCAAGGCGATCTGCGAAGACGTGCTGGTCGCGCGGCCTGATGATCGCGAAGCGCCGGAATTCAAGAAGCTCGCGGAGGCCGCCATCTTCCGCATCCAGAACCCGACCGCGGCGCCGGTGGCCCCCGACACGCCGTGGACCGAGGTCTCGCAGCGCTTCAAGAACGGCGACGCGTCGGGAGCGCTCTCGCTCGCGCAGGCCTGTGCCAACAAGTTCGCGCAGTGCCGCCAGTTGGAAGGGCAGATCAAGGACTTCGAGGCGAAGTCGAAGCGCCTCGAAGATCTGAACGAGAATGAGCTCATCGCGCTGTTCGAGCTCGACAAGAAGATCGCGGGCGGTTCGTCGAGCGACCTTTCGAAGCCCGTGCGCACGCAGTTGGTCTCGAAGCTGTTCGTGAAGGCGAGTCAGGCGAAGACCACGGGCAACTGGACTCGCGCCATCGAGCTGGCGCGCAAGGTGGTGCAGGCCGACCCGAATCACGCCGGAGCGCAGTCGATCATCAGCGACGCCCGCAAGCAGGCACACGACGTGTACCTGCGCGGCTACCAGCTCAAAGACAACAGCCCCGACGAAGCCATCAAGCTCTTCAAGGAAGTCGAGAGCATGACGCCTGCTGACGATGAAGATCATCAGAAGGCGGCGCGCTGGCTGGGTGAACTGCAGCGGCAATGAGCGGGTCGAAGCAGGGCGACCTCTTCGGGCTTCCGGCTCCTGAGCCGGTGAAGCGCGAGCCGCGTGCGCCGAAAGCGCCCGGTGAGCCATCGCGCAAGTCGCCTGCGGAGTCTCCCGCCGCAGCTCCGTCGGGCGCCTCGGCACCTGCGTGGCGGCGCGTGCCGGCTGCGGGTGACGAGGCACGAGCTTCGTCGTCGCCGGTGAACCAGGCCGCTCCGGCGTGGCGAGGCGCTTCAGGCGGAACTCCGCGCGCAGACGAGCCCCTCCGAGCGTCGTCGTCTGATTCGTCGCGCGCGAATGACCCGACCCCCGCGTGGCGAAGACCCGCGCCGGCCCCGCGCGTGTTGTCGGTGTCGGAGCTCACCGCGCAGGTCAAGGACACGCTGGAGCCCGCCTTCGCGCGCGTGCTGGTGCGCGGTGAGGTCTCGAACTTCCGCGGCGCCAACGCGAGCGGGCATTTCTATTTCGCGCTCAAAGACGCGCGCGCGTCGATCGACGTGAAGCTGTGGGCCTCGACGGCGCGGCGCTTCCGCTTCGCGCTCAAGGAGGGCATGGCGCTGATCATCGAAGGCTCCATCGACGTGTACGAGCCGTCGGGGCGCTATTCGCTCATCGTCAATCGCATGGAGCCCGAGGGCGTCGGCGCGCGCGCGCTCGCCTTCGAGCAGTTGAAGGAGAAGTTCCGCAAAGAGGGGCTCATCGGCGAGCAGCGTTCACGGCCGGTGCGTGCGTTGCCTCCGTTGCCGCGACGGGTCGGCGTCGTCACCAGCGTCAGCGGCGCGGCGCTGCAGGACTTTCTCAAGACGCTGCATCGGCGGCACCCACGGCTCTCGGTGCTGGTCGCCGACGCGCGCGTGCAGGGTGAGGGCGCGTCGTTCGAGCTCCGCCGCGCCATCAAGTGGCTGTCGAACGCCGACGTCGACGTGATCGTCGTCACCCGCGGCGGCGGCAGCGTCGACGATCTGTGGACGTTCAACGAAGAGCCCGTCGCGCGCGCCATCTGGGCGTGCCCGGTGCCGGTGGTGTGCGCCGTCGGGCATGAGATCGACACCACGCTCTGCGATCTCGTCGCCGATGTTCGCGCACCGACGCCGACGGCCGCGGCGGAGCTCGTCGCGCCGGTGCTGTCTGAGCTCGAGAACCGCGTTTCGACGCTCAAGCTGCGGCTCGAGAAGGCCATCGACAAGGTGGTGCTGCACGAGCGCTCGGAGCTGCGGCATCTCAAGTGCGAGCTCGGCGACCCGCGCCGCGTGCTGACCGCGCGGCGGATCGCGTTGAGCGATCTGCGCGAGCGGCTCCAGAAGCTGCAACCGCAGACGCAACTGCACGCGCGCCGCGCGATCGTCGCCGGGCTGCACCAATCACTGCGCCGCGAGCTCGAACGGTCACTGCGCGACAGCCGTCAGACGCTCGCTTCACTGCGTGTCCGCCTCGAGCGGCAGAACCCGCGGCTCACCGTGAAGCGCGAGCACGGCGAGCTCGCGGCGCTCTCGAAGCGTCTCGACACCGCGATTCACCGGCGGGTGGCGGCGCACCGTGAAAACCAGAAGGAGCTCGTCGCGAAGTTGAACGCGCTGAGCCCGCTCGCGGTGCTGTCCCGCGGGTACGCGCTCGCGCGGCGTGACGACCAGCACGTGTTGAGAACCCCGACGGATGTCAGCCCGGGCGAACAATTCACCCTTCGGCTGCAACACGGAGAACTGCGCGTGCAGGCCGTGAAGAAGAAGGAGTAAGGGGCACCTCGCATGGCGAAGGACAAGAAACAGGGCCAGTACGGTGAGGTCGTCGCGCGGCTCCAGCAGTTGGTCGAAGAGCTCGAGGGCGGTGAGTTGCCGCTCGAGGACTCGCTGGAGAAGTTCGAGGCCGGCATCGGGCTGGTGAAGCAGGCGGAGAGCATTCTCAGTGACGCGGAGAAGCGCATCGAGCAACTGCTCTCCGAAGACGGCAAGACCACGCCGCTCAAGGCGGTGCCGGTCGAAGCGGCTCCTGCGCCGAAACCCGTGGCCGCGCCGCGCAAGGCCGTTCCCCCTCCTGACCTCGAAGACGACGTCCCCTTCTGAATATGGCTTTCTCTTTTGAAGAATGGTTGCCCCCGCAGCAGCGCCGCGTGGAGGCGTTGTTGGAAGCGCGCATGCAGTTCATCGCCGGCCGTTCGCCCGCGAAGATCGCCGAGGCGATGCGCTACTCGTGGCTCGATGGCGGCAAGCGTCTGCGCCCGGTGTTGTGCCTCGCGTTCGCCGACGCGGTGTCGGGTTCGTCGCTCACCGGCACGGTCGCCGATGACGCTGCGGCCGCGCTCGAAGCGATTCACACCTACTCACTCATCCACGACGATCTCCCTGCGATGGACGATGACGATCTCCGCCGCGGCCGGCCGACGAACCACAAGGTCTATGGCGAAGCGATGGCGATTCTCGCCGGCGACGCCCTGCTGACCGCCGCGTTCGAAGTGCTGACCAACGGCCCGGAGCTCGCGCTCCGTGGCCGGCTCACCGCCGAGCTCGCGTTCGCGTCTGGCGCGGCGGGCATGGTCGGTGGCCAGGTGTTGGACGTCGCCGAAGATCGCCCCGCTGAACTCAGCTACCTCCAGCGGCTCCACAGCCTGAAGACGGGCGCGTTGATCAAGGCCTCGTGCCGCATGGGCGCGATCGCCGGTGGCGCCGATGACACGAAGCTGGCCGCCGCGAGCGAATACGGAGACGCGGTGGGCACGGCGTTTCAGATCGCCGACGACATCCTCGATGTCACCGCGAGCGTCGAGGCGATGGGCAAACCGACGGGCGCCGACGCCGCCGCGGGCCGCTTCACGTACCCGGCGGTGGTGGGGCTCGAGCGCGCCCGCCAGATGGCCGATGAGCTGGTGGAGCGCGCCATCAAGGCCGCGCAGTTCATCGAAGGCGCCGATGGGCCGCTCGCCGCGCTCGCCCGCTACTCGGTCGGCCGCAAGAACTGATGCCCACGAAGAAGGAGCGCCTCGACCTCCTCCTCGTCGAGCGCGGGTTGGCCGAATCGCGAACCCGCGCGCAGGCGCTCATCCTCGCGGGGCAGGTGGTGGTGAATGATCAACGCGTCGACAAGGCGGGCACGCGCGTGCCTCAAGACGCGGAGCTCCGGCTCAAGGGCGAGGTGCTGCCGTACGTCTCGCGCGGGGGGCTCAAGCTCAAGGGCGCCATCGACGCGTTCAAGCTCGACGTGAAGGGCGCCATCTGCGCCGACATCGGCGCGTCGACCGGCGGCTTCACCGATTGCCTGCTGCAGGAGGGCGCCGTGAAGGTGCACGCCATCGACGTCGGCTACGGCCAGCTCCACGAGAAGCTGCGCAAAGACCCGCGCGTCATCAGCCGCGAACGGGTCAACGCGCGGCATCTCACCGACGAAGATCTGCCCGAGCACGTTCGCGTCATCGTCATCGACGTCAGCTTCATCTCGCTCAAGCTGGTGCTGCCCGCGGTGCTGACGAAGCTGGAGCGAAACGGACTCCTCATCGCGCTGGTGAAGCCGCAGTTCGAGGTCGGCCCGGCGTTGCTCGACAAGGGCGGCGTGGTGCGTGACCCGGGCGCCCGGCAGCACGCCATCGACGACATTCGCGCGTTCGTCAAAGCGCAGGGCCTGGTGGAAGTCGGCGTCATCGACTCCCCGATTCACGGGCCCGCGGGCAACCTCGAGGCGCTGCTCGTCGCGCGACGGGTTTAAGGCGTCGGGCCGCGGCGGCCGCGATACCACGACGGGCTCTGCAGCTTCACGAGGTCAGGCCCGAGGCGCACCCAGACGAACAAGCTCGTGTCTGACGGCGGCGCGTCGTTGCCTGCGACGGTGAGGTTGACGCCGTCGAAGGTGTTGGTGCCTCCGCCCCAGTTCATGCGCCACAGCTCGCCCGCCTGCGGCGTGTCGATGCCGATGAGCTCGTTCGGCTGCGGCTGCGAGGCGGGTCTCGTCGCCACGTAGAACTGACCGTTGGTCGCCCACTGCACGCCCGCGACGACGTTGCCCGGAGTTGGAATCAACGGGTTGTTGTTCAGCGGCGTGTAGTTGGGCGTGGTGCCGTTGAGGAAGTAGACGGCCTTCGCCGAGAGCGCGGCGACGATCGCGTTGCCGGAGAAGGGGATGATGTACTGGAACACGCCGGGCAACCCTCCACCGGCGGGGAAGGTGCATTGACCGAGCGGGCCCGTCGAGCAGTTGCTGATGTGCGTCGCCACTCCGCTGGCCGTCGAGGTCCACACGGGGAACATGAAGTTCGTGCCGTCTGAATAGAAGGCGCCTTCGGGCACGATCGTCGTGTCGACCGCGATGTTGTCGTAGGTGAGCGTGTGCACGATGTGACCGAACGAGTCGGGATCGCTCACGTCGCGGTTCAAGCTGGTGCCCTTGCTCGCGCCGGTCTTCCCCCACTTCGCGAGAATGATGTTGCCGTTGGCGCTGCCGAGGTTCTGCACGAAATGCGCGGTCCACACTGCGTCGGTGGTGATGACCGGCGTCGAGATCATGAAGCCGCCGGCCTGTGCGACCCAATCATTCGTGCTCCCGGCTTCAGGCCAGATGAACGCCACGTTGTGATGGGTCGAGTCGTCGACCCAGATGGCCGCCGAGTCATCGTCAGGCGACACGCCGATTCGCGTGTACGGGCCCGTGCTGTATTTGATGCGTTGCAGGCTGTTGTTGTCGATGAGCATCACGCACGAACCGGGGTTCAGCAGCCACCGCGTGTCGGTGTGCGTGTTGCGCGGCGAGATGTACGTGTTGGCGGTGCACTCGCAGCCGGCGGGCATGTTGGTGTTGCTCGCCAGCACCTCGAACGTCGTGCCGTCGACGCGCGTGAGCTGCGAGCCCCCTGCGCCGTTCCCGGTGCACCCGAGGAAGTTCACGTGATCACCACCGGTGCCTTCGCCGACGAAGTTCTCGGGCACGGTGAATTCACCCGCCACCGGCGACGGCTTCCGTGACACGACGGGGAAGAAGTTCGTGCCCACCGACTGCGAGAAGTTGCTGCGGCCGTCGTCGCACGTGACCTTGGTGCGCAACGAGAGCTGGAGGGCGATGCCGCGCTCCTTGTAGAGATCGGTGAAGAGCCCTTCGTCGAGCTTGAAGTCGACGGGCACCGTGGTGCCGCCGTCGGGGTTGCCGTATTGCTTCAAGAAGGTCGTGCCGTCCCACACCTCGAGGCCGACGATCTTCTTGCAGCCGCTGGCGTTCATGCGCCCGGTGACGCCCTGACTCACGGGGCGGATGAACGATGACTCATCGATGGTGATGAAGGCCTGCGGAGGCGCGGGCGTCTTGCTGCCGCCGCCTTCGTCGTCACAGCTGGCGAGAAACGAAGCTCCCGCCACCAGCGCCAGCACCACGAGGATCTGTCGAGTCATGCTTCACTTCTCCGTGACGATGAACTCAACCCGGCGATTGAGTTCGCGGCCCCGCGCCGTGAGGTTCGGAGCGACCGGTTGCGAGTCACCATAGCCCGCCGACTCGAGGCGCGACGGGTCGAGGCCCTGTGCGACGAGGTAGTCCTTCACCGCGCGGGCGCGATCTTCAGACAGGGTCTGGTTCGCCGCCTTGTTGCCGCGGTTGTCGGTGTGGCCGTCGATGCGCACGCGCTTGACGTTGTTCTTCACGATGGCGTCGACCACCTGCGCGAGCAGCCCGTGGGAGTCGGGGAGGATCGTCGACTTGCCGGTCGCGAAGTGCACCTGCTGGAGGATCTCGATCTTGTCGCCCTTGAAGATGACGAGCACCTTCTTCGGCACTGGCACCAGCTCGAAGGTGACGACCATCTTGCCGGCGGGTGAGACCTGCACCTCGCGGGTCTGCGCGAGGTAGCCCTCGGCGATCGCGGTGATGGTGTACTGGCCGGCGGGCAGCTCGAACTCCGCGGGCGCGTTGGCGCCGGGCGTCTCGCCGTGCGCTTCCTGCAGGCCGGTGAACGTGATCGCGGCCTTCACCGGCTTCTTGTTCGAGGTCGTCGAGACTTCGAACTTCGCCTTCTTCACGTCGGGCTCGAGCGCCACGTCGGCCTTCGTCGGGCCCTCGGCGTTGACGGCGATTTCCTGCTCGATGGTCTTGTAGCCGTCGCGCGAGACGCTCAACTTCACCTTGTCGCCCTTCACGGGCAGCGATTCGTACGCGCCGGTTTCGTCGGTCGCGGTGGGCTTGTTGCCGGCGATCGACACCACGACGCCCGAGAGCGGCGCCTTGGTCTGCGCGTCGGTCACGAGGCCCTCGAGGCGCAGCGCCGGAGCCGCCTTCGCGACCTCCACGTTGCGCTCGCGGATGGTCTCGACGACCTTGGTCTCCCCGCGCTGGAACGGGTCGATCGCGAAGCTGCCGCCGACGAAGAAGTTCCACGGAGGCGTGGCCGGCACGCCGAGCCCGACCGACTTCGCGAGGCCGAAGTTGAAGCCGCTGATGAGCGTGAAGTCCTTGATGGGCGTCAGCTTGAGGCCGGCGCCGATGGTGTGCCGAATCGCGCTGCCCGCGCTGATGTACTTGCCGTCGGGGCCGGTCAGCTCGGTGCCCTTCAGGCCGACGATGGGCGCGATCTGCCATTCGACGAACGGCGTGATGATCGGGAGCGGGATTTCGGCCGACGCCATCACGTTGAGGCGCTGGTACTTGTTGGTGTTGAGCGCGAACTCTTCAGACGCGTTGAGCGTCTGGTTCGAGACGAGGCCGCCGGTGCTGTCGATGGTCGCTCCGAAGCCCGCGGTCAGCAGCAGCGGCAGGAACTTCGTCGCCGCGCGGAAGTCGTAGGTCAGCAAAAGCGTCGGCTTGAAGCCCACCGCGAAGTGGTCGACGCCCTGATTGCCGACCCCCGAGAACGTCAGCAGGCGGAGATCGACACCGGCGTGGAACCCGGGCGCCCATTCATTCGACAGCTTCACACCGAACTGCAGGTCGCCGAGCGCGGAAATCAGGTTGGGCGAGGTGCGGTTGTTGCTGTTCGCGGTCGCCGCGTAGGAAATGAAGATCTCGCCCCACTTGAACGGCTGGAAGCTCGCTCCGAAGGTGATGCCGCTGCGGATGTCGCGGGCGTTCAGCACGGGGAAGTTGTTGATGTCGAGGTACTCGCCCAGCACGCTGACGCGCACCACGCCGGCCTTGCCCAGCCGCGCCGACGGCACCCAGACGGTGCCGATGCCCGTGGAGCCGACGATGACGCGATCGGCTTCCTTCGCGTCCCACGACATGCCGACCGTCGACGGGCTGTGCGGCTCGGTGCCCGGCTCGTATTCCTCCTTGCGAGCGACGATGCGCGTGTTGCTGTCGTCGTAGCCGCCGTCGGTGGAGGCGGTGGTCTTCGCGGGTTCGGGCGCCGGCGTCACGGCCGGCGCGGGCAGGCGCGTGACGGCAATCTCTACAAGCTGAGCATGCTT
>JBEHYH010000128.1:0-13628 GCA_048498275.1 Myxococcota bacterium
GCATGGCCACCGAGGACCACTTCTTGTATTCCTCGTATTGCGCTTGGGTACGGCGGTGGCTACGGCTACGGCGGCGGTTACCGTGGCGGCAACTACGGCGGTCACTACGGTGGCGGCTACCGGGGCGGCAATTACGGCGGCGGCAACTGGGCTCGCAGTGGCCCTGGCCCCGGCAACTTCCACGGGGCGAATGGAGTCGGCGGCGGCGGGCATCACGGTCACCGCTGAA
Source organism: Myxococcota bacterium (assembly GCA_048498275.1). Classification (GTDB taxonomy): domain Bacteria; phylum Myxococcota; class Myxococcia; order Myxococcales; family Myxococcaceae; genus Archangium_A. The sequence goes on from JBEHYH010000128.1 coordinate 230, forward strand.
GAAAACAGCAGAATGAAGTCTCACGACGCCCCGCTCCGGAATGTCTTCCGGGCGGGGCGTCGAGCTTTGTGAAGAAGAATTCGACGCCAGAAGCCCTGACTGGAAGCGCCGTCCAAAGCTGCATGACCACGAACCTCTTCAGAACCCTCGCCGTGATGATGTGCACCGCCGGTTTCGCGCACGCGCAGGACTTTCAGCAGGACACGCACGTGGTGCGCGAAGAGCAGTGGCGCAACGGGAGCGAGTCGGGCTTCGACCAGACCTCGTGCGACAACCGGGGCACCTGCACGCGGCGCTACCAGTCGTCGTTCAACACCAACGAGGTGCACACGTACTTCGAACAGAACACGTACTTTCAGCCCAACGCGTTCTTCTCGCGGTTCCGTCGTCGTTGATTTTGCTGCGATTTCTTAACCAATGAGCGGTAGCGGTGTTCGGCTGACCGTGGAGGCTTTCATGAAGCGCGCGTTGATCATCGGGGTCGTGGTGCTGGCCGGCTGCGGCGGGAAAAAAACGCAGGCGGACTACGTCACCAGCCCGGTCACGCGCGGCAACATCGTCGCGCGCGTCACGGCGAGCGGCACGTTGTCGGCGCTGGTCACCGTGCAGGTCGGCACCCAGGTGTCGGGCCGCATCGTGGAGCTCGACGCCGACTTCAATTCGCAGGTGAAGAAGGGTCAGGTGCTGGCGAAGCTCGACCCGCAACTGATCCTCGCGAACATCGAGCAGGCCTCGGCGAACGAGCGCGCGGCGGTGGCCAACGTCGACAAGGCGAAGGCGACCGCGAAGCAGGCCGAGCGCGATTTGAACCGCACCAGGGACCTCGCGAAGAAGGAGTTCGTCTCGCAGGCCGACCTCGACATCTCCACGTCGGCGTACGAGGTCGCGGTGGCGGGCATCGAATCGGCGAACGCGTCATTGGCGCAGGCGCGCGCGACGTTGAAGCAGGCGAAGTTGAACCTCCAGTACACGACGGTGGAGTCGCCGATCGATGGCACCGTCATCTCGCGTTCGGTCGACGTCGGTCAGACGGTGCAGGCCTCGATGACGGCTCCGGTGCTGTTCACCATCGCGCAGGACCTGAAGCGCATGCAGGTCGACACCAGCGTCGCGGAGGCCGACGTCGGCAAGTTGAAGGAAGGGCTCGAGGCCGGGTTTACGGTCGACGCCTTCCCCAACAAGCGCTTCGTCGGCACCGTTCGCCAGATTCGCTACGCGGCGACGGTGGTCTCGAACGTCGTCACCTACGACGCGGTCATCGACGTCGAGAACCCTGAACTGCTGCTGCGCCCCGGCATGACGGCCAACGTGACGTTCGTGACGGCGGAGGCCGATGACGTGCTCAAGATCCCCAACGCGGCGCTGCGGTTCCGCCTCGCGGAGCCCGCGCAGAAGATGGACGGCGTCGCGCCGCCTCCGCGAGGCACGCGCATGGTGACGGTGTTGCGCGATGGAAAACCCGAGCGCGTCGCGGTGACCACCGGCGTCACCGACGGCACTTCGACCGAGGTCGTCAGCGGGCTCGACATCAACGACCTCGTCATCACCGACAAGACCGGCGCGACGGGGGCCGCGGGCGGGCGCATGGGCGGCGGTGGTCCTCCCGGCATGGGCCGCATGTTCTGAGGCGGTCATGGCGCTCATCGAACTCGACGACGTTCACCGCACGTACAGCCTCGGCGACAACCAGGTGCGCGCGCTCGATGGCGTCGACCTTCGCGTCGAACGCGGCGAGTTCGTGGCCATCATGGGCTCATCGGGTTCGGGCAAGAGCACGATGATGAACATCATCGGGTGTCTCGACACGCCGAACTCCGGGAGCTACCGGCTCGACGGTGACGAGGTCTCGAAGAAGACCCGCGCGGAGCTCGCGCACATCCGCAACGGCAAGCTCGGGTTCGTCTTTCAGAACTTCAATCTGCTCTCGCGCACGAGCGCGCTCGAGAACGTGGAGCTGCCGTTGCTCTACGCGGGCATCACGTCGTCGGCTGAACGTCATCGCCGCGCGAAGGAGTCGCTCGAGAAGGTCGGGCTCGGCGAGCGGCTCGACCACGTGCCCAATCAACTCTCGGGCGGTCAGCAGCAGCGCGTGGCGATCGCGCGCGCGCTGGTGAATCGGCCGCCGTTGCTGCTCGCTGACGAACCGACCGGCGCGCTCGATTCGAAGACCACCGTCGAAGTGATGAAGATCCTCTCGGGCTTGTCTCAGGAGGGAATCACCGTGGTGATGGTGACGCACGAACCCGACGTCGCGTCGTGGGCGCGCCGGGTCATCGTGATGAAGGACGGCAAGCTGGTCAGCGACAAGCAGCAGACGCCCGAGCAGCGAGGCGAGTCATGAACTGGCTCCAGACGCTCCGGCTCGCGCTCAAGGCGCTCCAGCGGAATCTCTTCCGCAGTTTTCTCACCGCGCTCGGCATCATCATCGGCGTGGGAGCCGTCATCACCATGGTCTCCATCGGCGAAGGCGCGCGCAGCCGCGTCGAGCAGGCGACCGCTTCGATGGGCGCCAACATCCTCATCGTGATGTCGGGTTCGAGCAGCGCGGGCGGCGTGCGCGGTGGGTTCGGTACGCAGCCGACGCTCACGCGCGACGACTTGCGCGCGATGCAGACCGAGTTGTCGCAGGTCGATTCGGCCGCGGCTGACCTGCGCACCGGCGCGCAGTTGCAGAGCGAAGAGCAGAACTGGGCGACGTCGGTGCACGGCACGTCGGCCGCGTTTCATCGCATTCGCGAATGGCCGGTCGACTACGGCGTGCAGTTGTCTGATTCAGACGTCGAGTCGGCGACGAAGGTCGTGGTGCTGGGCGCGACGGTCGCCGAGAAGCTCTTTGGTTCGCCGCAAGATTCGTTGGGCCAGTTGGTGCGCATCAAGGGCGTGCCGTTTCAGGTCATCGGCGTGCTCTCGAAGAAGGGGCAGAGCGGCAACGGGCAGGACAATGACGACACCGCGCTGGTGCCGTTGACCACGTATCTGCAACGGCTCGCGCCCGCGCTCGGTCGCACGCTGCCCGGCACGATTCTCATCAAGGCCGTCAACGTGCCCGCCGCGATTTCGCAGGTGACGACGCTGCTGCGCGACCGTCATCGCATTCGAGACGGCGCCGACGATGACTTCAGCGTGCGCAACCTCGCCGACGTCGCCAACGCGCAGCAGGCCAACGCCGACACGTTCGCGTTGTTGCTCGCCGCTGTCGCCGCCGTTTCGCTGCTCGTCGGCGGCATCGGCATCATGAACATCATGCTGGTGAGCGTGACGGAGCGAACGCGCGAGATCGGCATCCGCATGGCGATCGGCGCGACGCCGGGTCAGGTGCTCTCGCAGTTTCTCGTGGAAGCGCTGACGCTCTCGTTGCTCGGCGGGCTCATCGGCATGGCCGCGGGCGTGGGCACGGCGATGGGCCTCTCGGCGTACATGCAGTGGCCGTCCCTGATCCGCATCGATGTGCTGATCATCGCGCCGGTGTTCAGCGCGCTGGTCGGCGTCGGGTTCGGCATGTACCCGGCGCTCAAAGCGAGCCGGCTCGACCCCATCGTCGCGCTGCGCTTCGAATGACTATTCCTTCGACGCGTTCAACTTCATCGCTTCACGCACCAGCGCCTTCAGCGCGGCCGCGTCGATCTTCGAATCTTCGTGAAAGTCGATGGCCCTGCGGGTCGCGCCCTCGAGGCTCGAATTGAAGAGCTTCTTCGGGTCTTTCAACGTCGCGCCCTTCGCGAAGGTCAGCTTCACCGCCTTCTTGTAGGTCTCACCGGTGCAGATGATGCCGTGGTGCGTCCACACCGGGGTGTTCCACTTCCATTCCTCGACGATGCCTGTACCCGCGCCGGTGATGATGGCGCGCAGCCTCGCGAGCATTTTGCCTCGCCAGTCGTTCAGCTCGGCGATGCGGGCCTCGATCAGCTCCTCGACGGAGTCACCCCTCGTTGGGCTCTTGTTCATGCGCGAAAGGTATACACTCGGCGCCGGTGTCTGAGCCTTCTCAAGTCTCGCCGGCGCATGGGGTCCCCCGGGTCCTCCGGACCGTCGCATTTCTGCCTGACGACAGTCCGCTCAAGGCACAGGTCTCGGCGTTGCTCGAGTCCGTCAACGTCCCCGTCACCTTTACCGCCAGCCCGGAGCTCGACGTCGCCATCGTCGACCTTTCCGCGGTCGGCGCCGAAGCCGCGCGCGCGACGTTGCGCATGGTCTCGCCGCGCGTCGCGATTCTGGGCATCGGGCCTCCGCTCCCGACGTTGGACTCGCTGGTGCTCGAGGTCGTCGCGCCGGGCTCGCTCCAGGCCGAATTGTTGCCGCGCCTGTTTCATCTGCGCGCGCGGCTGACGACGTTGAAGGAAGCGCATCTGCGTCAGCGCGACCTGCAGGTGCTGCTGGAGCTCACCGCGCGTTACGCCGAAGCGACCGAGTTCGACGAGCTCTTCCACGACGTGACGCGCCGGCTCGCCGCCGAGGTGCAGATCGACCGTGTGGCGCTGGTCGTGGTCGACGGTGAGAAGGGCGAAGGCACCATCATCGCGGCGAGCGACGACGCGGCGGTGAAGAACCTCCGCATCGATCTCTCGCGGTACCCCGAAGTGCGTGAAGCGATGCGCACCGGCAAGCCGGTCATCGTCGAAGACGCGCCATCGCACCCGTTGCTCGAAGACGTGAAGGCGACCGTCGCGGCGCGCGGCATCCGCAACCTCGCGGCGCTCCCGCTGGTGGTGCGCGGGCAGGTGCAGGGCATTCTGTTGCTGCGCCGCCTGAGCGACGGGCCGTTCAACCCGCGCGAAATCGAATTCCTCACCACCGTCGCCTCGGCCACGGCCGTCGCCTTCCGCAACGTGCGGCAGCTCGAGCGCATTCGCGGTCAGCGCGAGAAAGAGAAGTCAGCGCGCATCGCCGCCGAGGAGCGCGTGCTGGAGATGAAGCGCTACGCCTCGTACTTCGACCATCTGTCTGATGGCGTCGCGATTCTCGATTCGAAGGCGTGCGTGCTCTCGCTCAACCCCGCGGGGCAGGCGCTGCTCGACGTCACGATTCAAGACGCGCTCGGCAAACACATCAACGCGCTGACCAACCCGAGCGACGAAGCGCTGCTGCTCGACGTGTTGTTCGCGGTCTCCCGCGGGCAGACGCGCAACGACATCGACCTCCACGCGCGCACCGGCAATGGCCGCAAGTTGACGCTCTCGGTGTCGGCGGGCGCGCTCAAGGGCGATGCGGGCGAAGGCGTGGCGATTCTGACGATGCGCGACGTCACGCTGCAGCGGCAGATGGCCGACGAGCTCCAGCAGACGAGCGACTTCCTCGAGCGCCTCATCGATTCATCGGTCGACGCCATCATCGCCGCCGACATGAAGGGCAACGTCATTCTCTTCAACAAGGCCGCGGAGAGCATCTGCGGCTACCGGCGAGAAGACGCGATTGGAAAGCTCCACGTCACGCGCCTGTACCCCGATGGCATGGCGCGCGAGCTGATGACGAAGCTGCGCAGCAACGAATACGGCGGGCCCGGCCGGCTCAACGCGAGCCGCGCTGAGATCGTCTCGCGCACCGGCGAGCGCATCCCCGTGAACCTCTCGGCGTCGATCATCTACGAGGGCTCGCGCGAGTCGGCGACCGTCGGCATCTTCACCGACCTCCGTGACCGGCTGTCGCTCGAGCGCAAGCTGACCGACGCCGAAGCGCGCCTCATCGAGAGCGAGAAGAACGCGGTCATCGTCGCGCTCGCCGGCACCGCCGCGCACGAGCTGAACCAGCCGCTGACTTCGGTGATGGGGTACGCCGAATTGCTGAAACGGAAAATCGCCGAGACAGAGCCCATCTGGCGGCCGGTCGACATCATTCATCGTGAAGCGGAGCGCATGGCCGAGATCGTGAAGAAGATTGGTCGCATCACGAAGTACGAGACGACCGATTACGTCGGGAACAGGAAGATCGTCGATCTCGACAAGGCGGCGTCGCATGACGAGTAACTCGAACGTGCGGCCGTTCGAAGTGACGGGCCCCGCTGGTGACGCGTTTCAGGCGTTCTTCGACATGGTCGACGCCCCCGCGGCGTTGTGTGACCTCGCGCTGCGCGTCGTCACCTGCAACGCGGCGTTCGAGGTGTTGTGCGGTTCGCATGAAGTGAAGGGCCACACGCTCCACGAGTTCATGGACACGCAGGCGCTCAACGTGCCGCCCGATGGCCGCGGCGTGGAGTTGGACGTCACGTGCAAGACCGGGCAGCGCGTGACGCTGTCGGTTTCCCGCCGAGGGCAGACGGTGGCGGTGGTGACGAAACAGTTTTCTCCCGTGCTCGATTCGCTGGCCGCCGCCGGCCGCGCGTTGCTGGAGCAGGCGCGCGTCGAGACGGCGCTCCTGGAGATCGGCCGCGATGTCGCCGGCGCCACGAGTGAAGAAGAGCTGGTCGCGACGGTCGCGCGCGGCGTGAAGGGGCTCTTCACCGGCCGCGTGTTCTGCGTGCGCATCGTCGACCCGCGTAACTGCAACCTGACCTCGCTCTACGCCGAAGGCCGTCTCAAGGAAGGCCCGCGCGGCGTGTTCCATCTGCGCCGGTCGATGGTGGGCAAGACGCACCTCGAGACGCGCGGGTTGCCTCCCGAGAAGGTCATCATCACCAACGGTGAATTGCCGATGCTCTTCGAGGGGTCGGTGCGCGCGATCTCGGCGCCGCTGGTCGCGTCGGGGCAGCTCTTCGGCGCCATCAACATCGAGTACCCCGAGGGGTTGTCGGCCGACGTACTGAGCGACGAGCGCATCTTGATTCAGCTCGCGAATCAGGTCGCGGTCGCGGTGCGAAACGCGAAGCTCATCGATGAGCTCACGTTCATGCGCAAATACCTCGAGGAACTCCTCGAGACCGCGAACGCGTTGATTCTCGTGGTGAACGCCGAAGGGAAGATCGTCGTCTTCAACAACGCGCTCGTGCAGCTCACCGGGCGCAACAAGTCAGAAGTACTGGGCCGCGGCATCGAGCAGCTCATGCCCGAGAGCGAACGCTTGAAGCTCCTGCGGGTGCTCGCGACGACCATGAAGGGCCAGCCGGTGAACGGCGTCGAGACGGTGCTCATCGGCCGCAACAACACCGAGCGCCGCGTGACGTTCAGCACCTCGGCGGTGTTGAGCCAGACCGGCGAAGTCGAAGGCGCGATGGCCATCGGCGCCGACCTGACGCGCACGCGTGAGCTCGAGCGCCGCGTGATTCAGGCGGAGAAGCTGGCCTCGCTCGGTCAGCTCGCCGCGTCGGTGGTGCACGAGATCAACAACCCGATGACCGCGGTCTCGACGTACGCCGATGCGCTGTGGCGCCGCGCGCAGCACAACCCCGCGGCTGATTCAGCCGACGTCGACAAGTTCAAGCGCATCGTCGAGAACTCCGACCGCGTGCTGCGCTTCACGCGCGACCTCGTGAGCTACGCGCGGCCCGCGCATGACAAGCCCGAGGCCATCGAGCTCAACGCGGTCATCGAGAAGGCCATCGGCTTCTGCGACCACGTCATCTCGAAGCACGGGCTCACGCTGACGCGTGAATTCCAGCCGGTTCCGCCGTTCCACGCGCTTCGCCAGAATCTCGTGCAGGTGTTCATCAACCTCATCACCAACGCGTGTCACGCGACGCCCGCGGGCGGCTCCGTCACCGTGAAGAGCTGGCACGAGAACGACTTCGCGCACGTGTCGGTCACCGACACCGGCGCGGGCATGTCGGCGGAGACACAGGCGCGCATCTTCGAGCCGTTCTTCACGACGAAGCCTGATGGCAAGGGCACCGGCCTCGGGCTCTCCATCGTGCAGGGCATCGTCGAGAACCACGGCGGAGCCATCAGCGTGAAGAGCGAGGTCGGCAAGGGCACGACCTTCACGCTCAAGCTGCCGATGCTGCAGCCGGTGTGAGTGACCGATGAGCGGCGGGTGAACGCGCTGCTCATCGCAGACCCGCTCCTCACTCTGGGCAAACGTCTCAAGCGGTGTGTGAACTGTTCTCGGGTACGCGGAGCTCCGCCCGTCGCCGTCCCCTGCCTTCGTTTCAGGTCGGCTACGCCCTGCGTGTGTTCGTGCCTTTGAGAACGCTCCCTGCGTCGACGGCTTCCGAAAGCCGGTGCGAACGTAGTCTCGGTCCTCGCAGCGCAGGCCTCGTGAGCTGCGCGAAGACTCGGTGGCGAAGCCGGGAGCTCCGCGTACTGAAAACAGTTCGGATGCAGCTGAACCTGCTTGCTCGAAATCGAGGGCCCGATCAGATCAAGCAGGCTCTGAGTTTACGAACACACCGCGCTCAAAAGCTGGCCGCCAGCTCGACGTAGAACGTGCGCCCGTACTGCGGCACCTTGCTGAAGTTGATCTCGCTGAGCACCGGCACCACGGGGCGTTGATCGAGAATGTTCTGCACGCCCGCGAAGTAGCGGATGAACGCGTACTCACCCGAGAAACCCGCGTTGAGGAGGAACGCTTCGCCGGTCATCGAGCCGTCTTGCGCGCGGCGCGCTGATTGGAAGACGCCCTGCGCCGACAGCCGCAGCAGGCCGTCTTTGATGGGCACGATGCCGCGAATCGAGGCGAGGTGCGCCGGGTACGCGCCGCCGGTGATGTCGGCGCCGCCGAGCCACACGAACGAATACGTCGCGTCGAGCATCGTGAAACGGGCAGGGCGCCACCGGAGCTGCGCTTCACCACCGACCGCGTACATGCGGCCCGAGGTGTTGGTGAACACCACGCACTGCACGGTGCCTCCGCCGCACAAGGGAATCGGCTGGCTCTCTTCTTCGAGCGCCACGAGCTGGTCGATGAGGTTCACGTAGCCGGCGATGGTCGCGCGCAGCTCAGGCGTGAAGTCGTGCGAGTGCTCGAGCTCGAAGGTGGTGATCAACTCTGGGCGCGGCGGCACATCGGCCGGCCGCTGCGTGGCCAGGTTGTCGCCGAAGGTCGTCTCGTAGACATTGGGCGCACGGAACGCGCGGCCGACCACCAGCTTGGTGAGACCGGTTTCATAGAAGCGGGCGACGAGCGCTCCACGCGGCGAGAACGCGACGTCTTTCAAGTCGAAGTACTTGTCGACGCGCAGACCGACCTGGAGAAACAGCCGCGAACCCCAGAGGCGCCACTCATCCATCAGCGTGCCCGAGAGCAGGAAGCGTGAATGCGTGTCGTCGCGGCCGGTGCCGACGGGGCGTTGGCGAACGAACTGGCCCTGTGTCTCGACGCTCGCGCTGAGCAGATTGCCGTCGAACAACTTGATGCCGAGCCGCGCTTCACCCGCGTACCAATCAGCGCCGCCGGTGTCGGTGAGGCGCGGGCCAGAACCGCCGGCGCCGTTCGATTGCGCGTACCAACCGCGATACCGGCTCGCGTCGTAGCTGGCGCGCGCGTTCAACGTGACGCGCTCCCAGACCTTCTCGTAGCGCAGCTCCGCGAAGCCACGCGCGTCGGTGTACTCGGTGCCGGGCAGGCCGAAGTCGCTGCCCAGCGGCTGCGTGGGGATCTGCTTTTTCCGCTGCGTGAGCTTCGCGACCAGCGTGAAGCCCGCGAACTCGCCGCGCGTCGACACGCTGAGTGAGCGCTCACCGTCGAGGCCCTGCACGACGTTGCCGTTGCCGAGGTCGGTCACCGCCGCGCCCTGGCCGAAGTACATGCCGCCGGTGACGCCGAGTGACTTGCCCTCGCTCCCGAGGCTGCCGAACGCGCGCGCCTTCACCGAGTTCTGACCGCCACCGCCGACGAAGGCTTCGACATGACGATCACCACCCACGAGCGCACGCGGCACCACGTTGATGACGCCGAAGAACGCGCCGGTACCGAAGAGCAGCGACGCCGGCCCGCGCACCACTTCGATGCGCTCGATGGCCGAGAGATCCGGCTCGAGATCGCGCGACGAGTAGCCCTGACCCGCCCACACGTCGTTGATGGGGTGGCCGTCCCACAGAATCAGGATGCGCGTGTTCAGGTCGCCCGGAGGCTGAAACCCGCGCACGCCGATGTACGTGTAGATGCGGTCGTCGGTGAAGAAGAGGCCGCGCACGCCCTGCAGCGCATCGGGCAGCGTCTGGTAACCGAACGCGCGCAGCTCATCGCGGGTGATGACGGTGACCGACGCGGGCGCTTCGTCGACGGTGAGCTGTGACTTCGACGCGGCGGTGATCTTCGGAGGTGCGTAGTGCAGCTCCGCCGACACGCGCGTCTCTTGCCCCTCGGTGATGACCACGTGTTGCTGGAGCGGCGTGACGTCGTCGGTCGTCACCTCGACGTCGTATTCACCGATGGGCAACGTGAGCACCGTCGGCGTGAAACCCGAATCGCGGCCGTTCACGCGCACCAGCGACTGGTCGCGATTGCTGGTGACCACCAGTGTGCCGGTGGCCTTCGCGCGTTCGACCAGCGTCACCTTCGCCTGCGACGTCAGGTCGCCCTTGATGTCGACGAGCACCTGCTGGCTCACGAAGTTGTCGGCCGACACGAAGAACACGTGACGCCCGGGAGGCAGCTCCAGCGAGAGCGGCAACTTGCCGACCGGCGCGCCGTCGACGGTTTCGCGAATGGTGGCGCCTTCGGGTGAACCCGTCAGCTCCACGCGGCCGACCACGCGGATCAGCGGTACGTCTTTCTTCGCTTCGTGACCGCGTGAGGTCGACAACTGCGCCTGCGCAGAACGGTAGCCGTCGAGCTCGAGCAGCATGGTGTGCGCGCCGGGTGGCACCGCGAGCGTCAACGGGGTCTTGCCGCGACTGCCGAGGTCTTTCCGGTCGACGAACACCTCCGCGCCGGGAGGCGACGAGGTCACCGTCACCAGCGCGACTTTCGGAGCGAGCCGCTTCAGCGACACGTTCACTTCACGCGCGTCAGACTCGTTCAGCCCGGTGAGCGAGAGGTCGTTCCAGTATCGATACGCTTCGTCCAACTTGCCCTGCGCTTCGAAGCACCGCGCGATGTTGAAGAGCACGTTGTGGTTCGGAACGAGGCGGTACGAGAGGAAGTACGCGGCGAGCGCTCCGTCGTAATCGCGCTTGGCGAAGGCGCGGTTGCCCAACGAGAACGCGACGTCGGCTTCGTCGGCGGTGTTGTCAGCGAGTGCGGGTGCCGCGAGCAGAATCAGGGCGAGGGCGAAGAAACGCACAGCGCGCCAGCCTACACGCTGATGCCCCGCGGTCGATTTTCGGAACTCGACGCAGTCGTCTTTGTGGAGCGCCGTGTTTTTGCCGCTGCAGGTGACGCCGCAGCCTGTGTCTTCGGAGTGCTCATGTTGGAATGGCCGTGAGCGGCGTACGTTCCGGCACCATGCGTGCGCGCTGGTGGGGAATGGCCGTTCTCGTACTGGTCGTCGCGGCCGCGGTGTGGCTGTGGCCGGGTGATGCGCCGCCGTCGATTGTCGAGCCGTCGCCACCTGTCGTCGCCGCGGTCAATGAGCCGTCGGCTGAGATTCCCCAGGAGGCGCCGTCGGTCGTCGCCGTGCCCGATGCCGCGACCCCGGAACCCGTTCATGAAGTGCAGTTCACGTTGCTGCGCGATGGAGGCACGGTCGTCGGAGAGCGACTCACCCTCACTCGTGGACGAGAGCAAATCGGCGGCACCATCAACGTGATGGGCGCGGTGACGCTGCCGCTGACGCCGGGCGAGTGGAATGTGCGTGTGCCGTGGAAGTTTCGCAGCGTGCCCGAGAAGGTGCAGATCACGCCCGACAGCGGCGCCATCACCTTGACGCTTGTGCCGCGCGACAAGCTCAGCGGCTGCATCGTCGACGCTGCGAACCAGCCGGTCGATGCGGAGGTTCACTTGAACGACGGCTTGCGTCTGAGGCCGTCGGTGCTCGTTGGCGCTGACGGGTGCTTCTCGGTCGACACGCCCGCCGACGAGGTCGACATCTGGGTTGAAGACGGCAAGTACCGCTCGTTGCCCAGACACGTGGAGTTGCCGGCGCATGTGGTGCTCCGCGCCGAGCCGCTGTTTTCCCTGTCGGTCGACTTCATGCCGGAAGACGTTCACCCCGAGGGCGCGTGGGTCTCGCATCGGCTCGGCGTTTCAAAGGGTTCGTGCAACATCGGTTGCACGGTGTTGGTGCCTGCGGGTGAATACACGCTGCTCGCCGCGGGTGTGCTTCACGAGCAGCTTCAGTTCGCACGGCGCACCGGCGTCTCTCCGTCGAAAGACAGTGAGGTGAAGCTGTCACTCGCAGCCGCCCCGGACGTCACCGGCACCGTGCGCTCCGCCGCGGGCATTCCACTGCCCAACGTGCCGCTGCGTTTCTTTTCGACCGATGCGCAACCCAGAGAAGTCGCGCGCACGCTCACGCGCAGCGACGGTTCATTCAGCATCGAGCCGCAGCTCTTCCGCGCCGAGTTTCCCTCATGGCGAATCACCGCCGAGCCGCCGTGGCAGCTCACGTCGCCCGCGATGGTTTCGTTCGGAGACGCGCCGGTTCAGCTCACCGCGTCGATGATCACGCCGTAGAGCTCAGCGGCAGAAGCGCGCCCACGCATCGGGTATCGGCCCGCCCATCAACTTCTCCGCGGCTTCACGGCCCAGCATCACGAACGTGAAATCACCGGTGAAACACAGGTCACCTTCCTGACGAATCTCCACCGTCACGCCCACCACGCGCGTCGTCAGCTTCGTCACGCGCGCGCGCGCTTCGGTCTCGACGTTGATGCGCACGCCCTTCGACAGCCGCGCTTCGAAACGCGTGGTGAACCCGAACTTGCCGGTGGTCGCCAGAATCGCCCACGCGGCGGCTTCGTCGGCGAGGGTCGAAACGAGCCCTCCGTGCATCAGCCCGAGCGGCCCCTGGTGATGCTTCTGCGGCGTCATGCGCGTCACCACGTCATCGCCTTCGGTGGTGAATGAGAGGTGCAGCCCGGCCGGGTGATCAGGCGCGCACCCGAAACACGGCTGACCGGGGCCGAACAACGTTCCATCCAGAGGAGAAACCGCAGGCGTCATGGGCGCGGCCTGTAGCACTTTGCGCGCGCGCGGATGAGGCGGGTTTCCGCGCGGCGAGTTAAGGTGCACGGCAAGTGTCCACCCCCAACATCCCCGATCTCTCCGGTAAGAAAATCGGCGAGTACGAGATTGTGAAGCGCGTCGGTCTCGGCGGCATGGGGGCCGTGTACGAAGGCCGCCAGCCGTTGATCGGCAAGCGCGTGGCGGTGAAGGTGTTGTTGCCGTCGCTCTCGCACGAGACCGAGCTGGTCGAGCGCTTCCTCGCTGAAGCGCGCTCGGTGAACGAGATCCGCCACCGCGGCATCGTCGACATCTTCAGCTTCGGGCAGCTCGAAGACGGCTCGCACTATTTCGTCATGGAGTACCTCGAAGGCCAGCCCTTCGACGCCATCATCAAACAGCGCGCTCCGATGCCCATCGGCGAGGCGCTCGCGTGGGTCGAGGAGATGCTCGACGCGCTCGACGCGGCGCACTCCGCCGGCATCAT
>JBEHYH010000129.1:0-13582 GCA_048498275.1 Myxococcota bacterium
CTTGACGATCGACACCGCGCCGAAGCTCTGGAAATACATGTCGAGCCCGTAGAGCACCGACAGCCACGCCACGAGCCCGCCCGGCAACACGGTGCCGCTCTTGTGCAGCCAGACCACGAGCGCCATCAGCAGGTTCGAGAACGCCGCGCCGGCCGACGAGATGAGAATCGTGGTGCGGCCTCCGAGCTTGTCGGTGAGCGGGCCGTTGATGACGAACGAGACGCCGTAGATGATCGTGCCCGCCGCGAAGATGATGCCGAACTCTTTGTTGTTGCTGCCCAGCGCGCTCGTCAGCTCGTTGACGTTGTACCGGCCGAAATACAGAAACGCGTACACCATGCCGAGCGGGAACCAGTTCCAGAACCTCCGGCGCTTGAACGCCTCGGAGTGACCCAGATCGACCTGCGGCAGGCGCCAGAGCACCAGCGCGACCGCCCCCAGCAACAGCACGATGGGGATCAGGTTCGACAACCACGTCGGCAGGGCGCCTTCGACAACGGGTGCGTCGGCAGCGAGCATCAGCGGCAGCAACTTCGACAGCGCAGACGACATGGTCGGCGGGAAGTCCCACACGAAAACCGGAGCGTCAATGCACAATCCAGTTCCGGAGGGGCGCCGTGGAGTTTCAACCCAGACACATCGGTGTCACATAAGACCTGCTCCATCTATGCGGAATCTGAAGGGGAGGGCGTGACTTGTCACATGGATGTCACATACAGTGTCACGCGTGGCAGAAGCAGAAGACGAGCTGATCGACACCAAAGTCGAAGTTCACGATCGAAAACAGTTTGAGCTGAAGCTCGAGTACCAGCCGTCGGGCACCGACCCGCAGTCGGAGTACCTCGTCGAGACGCTCCTGTTCATCCCCAAGAGCCTCAACATCGACGAGGCGACGTGGAGCCGCGAGCAGTTCTACCGGGACCTCCACAACTACGTTCGGCTGAAGACGCCGGTGCTCTCGTTCGACGAGCTGCTGACCGGCAGTCATTCGCCCTTGCTGCAGTTGGAACAGCGCATCGCGCTGGGGCTGATGGGGCCGGTGAGCGAGGTGGTCTACGACGCGAAGATGCTGGCGTGCGTGCTGCGCGGTTCGCTGCGGCGGTTCGCGCGCGGCATGAAGAAAGAATGTCAGCACCTGCTGCGGGGCGCGGAGACGGCGCACTGCGCGCCTCCCGAGACGCCGGAGCAGTTGCGCTCGCTGGCGCGCAAGTCGATCTCGGCGACCGGCGAAATTCTGCGGCGCTTCCGCAGCACGTCGGCGCAGCTCGCCGAGAAATACCCGTTGGGCCAGAAGGCTGAGGCCGCGCTCCGGCTCGTCGACGAGTATCTGAGTCTGCTGGTCGAGCAGTACTTCCGCCGCATCGTGGTGAACATGGAGGCGATGCCGAAGACCGGCGTGTATTCCGAGCTCCGCCGCGATCTGATGGACGTGGTGATCGCCGACGAGAGCTATCGCCGCACCAATCGCCTGCCGTCGGTGCTCGCGCCGCAGGGCGACAACGAGGAGTACTCGCACCGCGTCGGCTTCCTGAAGAAGTTCTGCATGAACATCCTCTTCTTGAAGGTGCAGCGCCGCGTGCAGCGTCAGGCGTGGGAAGAGATTCTGGTGGCGTTCTCGGCGGCGTGCGCGATGGCGCTGGCGTTGACCGCGACGTTGGCCGCGCAGAACCGGCTGCCGCAGGTGGGCTTCAACTTCTTCATGGTGGCCGTCGGCGCGTACGTGCTGCGCGATCGCGCGAAGGACGTGATGCGCAACTTCCTGGGCAAGTACCTGAGCAAGTTCCTCTACGAGCGCACCACGCGCATCGTCGACCCGGTGACGCAGGATGACGTCGGCGTGTGCAGTGAGCGCGTCGACTACAACGGTTCGGTGCAGGTGCCCGAAGACATCGCGGCGCTCCGTCAGAAAGACGACCTGGTGATGGTGGCGCAGGGCGAGCTCGCGGAGACGGTGATTCGCTACCGCAAGAAGATCGTCCTCGATTCGGAGATGCTGCCGCGGCTCGGCGACGGGCTCGTCAGCGGCGTCACCGACATCATTCGCCTGAACATCGGCCGGCTGCTGCACGACATGGATGACCCCGAATACGCGCTCGAGTACGTCGACATCGACGACTTCTCGGTCGGCCGGCTGCAGTTGGCCAAGCGTTACCGGGTCGACGTCGCGTTCCGGTTCATGGTCGATGACGGCAACACCAAGCAGACCACGGTGCAGCTCATCCGCTTCGTGCTCGACCGCAACGGCATCAAGCGCATGAGCGAACTGGCTCCGGAAACGGTGGTGACGCAGCCGTCACCCGCGCCGACGCCTGCTGACGCGCTGAGTCGCGCGGTTTGATGTTGGCGCGCAGCGTGATGTTGGTAGAGGCGCACGCGTCATGACCGACTACCTTCATCGCGTCGCCGTCGACTGGCAGAAGACGCTCGAACAGATCGTCACCACCGCCGCCAACTCCGGCCCGCGGGGGTTGCTGGTGTTCGACCTCGATTCGACCGTGTTCGACAACCGCCCGCGCCAGGCGCGCATCGTTCGCGAGTTCGGGGCCGCGAAGAAGCTCAGCAAGCTCGAAGAATGTCAGCCGTGGCATTTCACCAGCGGGTGGGACCTCCGCGGTTCCGTCACCGCGCTCGGCTTCTCGAAGGCCGACGCCGAAGCGATGTACCCCGAGCTCAAGGCCTTCTGGCAGGAGCGCTTCTTCACCAGCGACTACTGCCGCGACGACATCGAGATCGTCGGCGCTCCGCGGTTTCTGCACGCGCTCGACTTCGTGAAGGCGCGCGTGATCTACGTGACCGGCCGCCACGAGGGCATGCGCGAGGGCACCGAGTCGTGCATCGAGCGCTGCCGCATGCCGATGCCGTCGAAGGGCGGTCACGTTCAGCTCTGGATGAAGCCCGAGTTGAAGGACGACGACGACGCGTACAAGCGCACCACCCACGAGCACCTCAAGGCGATGGGCACGGTGCTCGCCGCGTTCGACAACGAGCCGCAGCACATCAACGACTACGCGGTGAAGTTCGCCGACGCGGTGCCGGTGCACCTCGCGACCGATCACTCGGGCCGCGACGTGAAGTTGAACGATCGCTGCGTTTCGATCCCCCACTTCGCGTACTGACTTCCTTCAGCGGCGTTTCCGAGCTCCCGATCGGTCTGGAGACCCGTCACCGAGGCGATTCGGGCCGCGGAGTCGCCTTGTCGGAAAGTCACCAACGCGATTCCCGCGGCGGAATCGCCTTGTCGGAAAGTCATCAACGCGATTCCGGCGGCGGGGTCGCGGCGCTCGCCGTTCAACGGAGTGTTCCCGAGCGCACGACTGACACGCTGCGGCGTTGATCTGAAGTGTGCGCGAGCAGCGCCGCTTGTTATGAGCGCGCGCGCTTTTCACTCCATGGAGTTCACGTGCCCAGCAACGAGCAACTGCTGACGATGTACAAGAAGATGCTGCTCGCCCGACGCTTTGAAGAAAAAGCGGGTCAGGCGTACGGCCTCAAGAAGATTCAGGGCTTCTGCCACCTCTACATCGGCCAGGAGGCCGTGGTGGTCGGCATCAACGAGGCGCTCAAAGAGACCGATTGGGTGATGACCGGCTATCGCGATCACGTGCACCCGCTGGTGCGCGGCGCCGACGCCGGCATGTTGATGGCGGAGCTGTTCGGCCGCGACTCCGGCTACTCGAAGGGGAAGGGCGGCTCGATGCACTTCTTCGACGTGGAGCACGGCTTCTACGGCGGCTACGGCATCGTGGGCGGGCAGATTCCGCTCGCGGCGGGCATGGCGTTCGCGTCGAAGTACCGCAACGAAGATCGCGTGGTGGTGTGCAGCTTCGGCGACGCCGCCGCGAATCAGGGCGCGATGCACGAGACGTTCAACATGGCGGTGAAGTGGAAGCTGCCGGTGCTCTACGTCGTCGAGCAGAACAAGTACGGCATGGGCACCGACATCGCCCGCGTCTCGTCGGTCCCCGACATCCACAAGCGCGCGCCGGGTTGGGCGATGCGCGGCGAATCGGTGAACGGCCAGGACGTGGTCGAGGTGTACGAGAAGGTGAAGGAGCTCACGGAATGGATCCGCGCGGGCAACGGCCCGGTGCTCCTCGAGGCGTACACCTACCGGTTCCGCGGGCACTCGATGTCTGACGCGGCCACGTACCGCAGCAAGGACGAGGTCGAAGAAGAGAAGAAGCGCGATCCGATTCTCACGCTCGCGGGTCAGTTGCTGAAGAAGAAGCACAAGCAGGAACAGCTCGACGCGATCGAAGAAGAAGTGAAGGCGACGATCGAGAAGGCGCTGGCGTTCGCTGACGCGGCGCCGCTGCCTCCTGATTCTGATCTGTGGCTGCACAACACGGTCGAAGAAGGCGAGGCCGATGTGAAGCCGCGTGAGCGTGTGTTGGGCGCGACCGACGTGAAGTGGCCGCAGCACCCGACCGATTTCAAAGTGACCTGGGATCTGGAGCCCAAAAATGGCTGAGCTGGCGTACCGAGATGCGTTGAATCAGGCCCTCGCCGAGGAGATGGCGCGCGACCCGCGCGTGTTCCTCATGGGTGAGGAAGTCGCCCGCTACGACGGCGCGTACAAGGTGTCGAAGGGGCTGCTCGAGAAGTTCGGCTCGGCGCGCGTGGTCGACGCCCCGATTTCAGAGCTCGGCTTCGGCGGTCTCGGAGTCGGCGCGGCGATGGCCGGCCTCCGCCCCGTGATCGAGATGATGACGTGGAACTTCGCGATCCTCGCGATGGATCAGATCGTCAACAGCGCGGCGAAGCTGCGTCACATGTCGGGCGGTCAGTTGCGTTGCCCGATCGTCTTCCGCGGGCCGAACGGCGCGGGCGGGCGCTTGAGCTCACAGCACTCACAGGCGCTCGAGGCGAACTACGCGCACTTCCCCGGCCTCAAGGTGATCGCGCCGTGCACGCCGGCCGACGCGAAGGGGCTGCTCAAGTCGGCGATCCGCGATGACAACCCGGTCATCTTCATGGAAGCGGAGCTGCTCTACGGCGTGAAGGGTGAAGTGCCCGAGGGCGAGTACACGATTCCCATCGGCAAGGCCGACGTGAAGCGTGAAGGCTCCGACGTCACCATCATCACCTGGTCGCGCATGCTGACCGCGCACGTGTTGCCGGCGGCGCAGCAGCTCGCCGACGCGGGCATCAACGCCGAAGTGATCGATCTGCGCACCATCAAGCCGATGGATGAGGAAGCGATCGCTGCTTCAGTGATGAAGACCAACCGCGTCGTCATCGTCGAAGAAGGGTGGGGCTACGCCGGTTTCGGTGGCCACGTCTCCGACTTCATCTCGCGCGAGCTGTTCGACGACCTCGACGCGCCCGTCATTCGCGTGCACGGCCTCGACGTGAACATGTCGTACGCGTCGAACCACGAACCGCTCATTCAGCCTTCGGTCGGCCGCATCATCGAAGCGGTGAACAAGGTTCTGTACCGCTGAACTTCTGAGGACTCCCAAATGCCCAACGCGATTCTGCTGCCTGCGCTCTCTCCCACGATGTCCGAAGGGCGCCTCACGAAGTGGCTGAAGAAAGAAGGCGACAAGATCAATTCAGGCGACGCGATCGCCGAGGTGGAAACCGACAAGTCGAACCTCGAGATCGAAGCGTCTGATTCAGGCGTGCTGCTGAAGATCGTCGTGCCCGGTGGCGCGACTGCTCCCATCGGCGGAGTCATCGGGTGGATCGGCAAGGCCGGCGAAGCGATTCCCGACGCGCCGGCTCCGGCTGCTGCAGCTCCGGCACCGGCTCCCGCGGCGGCTGCGCCTGCCCCGGTGAAAGCGGCACCGGCTGCCGTTCCTCCTCCGCCTCCGAAGAAAGCCGCGCCGGCGCCGGTCGCGTCTGCTGATCGGCTGCGCGCTTCACCGCTCGCCAAGAAGATCGCCGAGACGCAGGGCCTCGATCTCGCCAGCGTCCCCGGCTCCGGCCCCAACGGCCGCATCGTGAAGCGCGACGTCGAAGAGGCGCTCGCGGCGCCGAAGGGCGCGAAGTCCGCGGGCCGCACCATCATCCGCTCGGCTCCCGGAGTTCGTCAGGAGCCTGACTCGCTGCCCATCACCAACATGCGCAAGGTGATCGCGCAGCGCCTCGGTGAGGTGAAGCCGGGCGTGCCGCACTTCTACCTGACCATCGACGTGGAGATGGATCAGGCGCTCAAGCTCCGTGAAGAGGCGAAGTCGCAGGAGCTGAAGGTGTCGGTGAACGACATCATCGTGAAGGCGTGCGCCATCGCGGTGCGTCGCTTCCCGCGCATCAATCAGATCTTCGCGGGCGATCACATCGAGCAGCTCCACACCGTCGACGTGGGCGTCGCGGTGGCGATCGAAGACGGGCTCATCACGCCCATCGTTCGTGACGCCGATCAGAAGGGCCTCGCTGAAATCGGTGAAGAAGTTCGCGAGCTCGCCGAGCGCGCGAAGAAGAAGGCGCTGAAACCCGAGGAATACACGGGTGGTTCGATCACCGTTTCGAACCTCGGCATGTTCGGCATCGACAGCTTCATCGCGGTCATCAACCCGCCGCAGGCCGCGATCCTCGCGGTCGGCAAGGTCGAGCCGAAGGTCGTGGTGCGCGACAACCAGATGGTCATCCGCCAGATGATGTCGATCACGCTCTCGGGCGATCACCGCGTCATCGATGGCGCGGTCGGCGCGCAGTACCTCCAGGAGCTCCGCGGCCTGCTGGAACATCCGCTCCGGCTGGTTCTGTGAATTTTTGTCCCACGCCTGCCGGAATTTCGTACTGACAGGTGTGACCCAACGACCGGACTTCGTCACCCAGTCGCAGCCCCTGAAGTCGCTGTACCGCAAGCCCGACGGCTACCTCGAGGACCCCGACGTCATCGTCATCGGCTCGGGTCTCGGAGGGCTGTCGTTCGCCTCGACCATGGCGCAGAAGCGCGAGTCGAAGGTGCTGGTGCTCGAGGCGGGCCCGGTGCCCGGCGGCTGTACGTCGGTGTTCGAAGACGGCGGCTTCGAGTTCAACAAGGGGCTTCACTCCGTCTCGGAGATGGACGCGGCGCTGACGCCGTACTCTCCGTACGCCTACGCCATCGAGTACATCACCGCGGGCCGGCTCAAGTGGGCGCAGATGCCCGACGTGCACGAGGTCACCGCGATGAAGGGCGGGTGGACGCACGACTGGCATTCCTCTCCCGAGGCGAACATCGCCGCGTTGACGAAGCGCTACCCGGAACACGCGAAGGGCATCGCCGGCTACTACGAGCTCGAGAAGAAGATCGCGATGCGCGGCGCGGGCTGGGCGATGACGAAGCTGCTGCCCGACTGGGTGCCGGAGTGGACGCGCGAGCTGGCGTTCTCGACCGTCGGCGCGCCGTGGAAGAAGTACATGAAGTACTCGGCGACCGAGGTGCTGACGAAGCACCTCGGGTTGCCCAACGAGCTCGCGACGCTCTTCTCGTACATGTACGGCAACTACGGCCGCACGCCGGAGTTCGCGCCGTTCACGCTCCACGCGGCGGTGATGTTCCACTACCGCCATGGCGCGCAGTACCCGATCGGCGGCCCCGCGCAGATCGCGAACACCATCATTCCCATCATCGAAGCGGCGGGCGGGCAGGTCGCGGTCTCGTCTCCGGTGAAGGAGATCATCGTCGAGAACAACCGCGCCGTCGGCGTGCGGTTGGAAGACGGCACGAAGATCCGCTCGAAGCTGATCGTCAGCGGCGCGTCGGCCTACGAGACGTTCATGCGGCTGCTGCCGCGCGAGGTCGCGAGCACGCACGGCTACCCGAAGTTGTTCGAGCAGGTCGGCATGAGCCCGGCGCACGTGTACCTGTTCGCCGGTTACGACCAGCACCTCGAGCTGCCGAAGCACATCGTGTGGCAGTTGCCCGACCTCGATGGCGTCGAAGGCCACGACATCGCCGGCGCCGACGTGCAGTGGAAGAAGCACATGAACCTGAAGGGAGGCATGTCGTACGTGATTTCGCCCTCGGCGCGCGACCCGATGTGGAACCAGCGCTACCCCGACAAGAGCACCATCATCGTGCTCGCCGAGGCAGGGCCGGGCTGGGTCGAGCGCGCGAAGCACGACGAGGGCTTCCGCCATGAGCTCGAAGCGAAGCTTCATTCGGGTTTCTTCGAACTCGCGCATCGTCACTTCCCTGCGCTCCGCGGCAAGACGCCGTCGTACGTGAAGGTCGGCACGCCGGTCGGCTGCAACGTGAACGCGCGCGATGGGGCGTCGTACGGCCTCGAGGCGAGCGGTGATCGCTTCGTGCGCTTCACGCACGCGCTGCGCCCGAAGACGAAGGTCGAAGGCCTGTATCTGACCGGGCAAGACGCGGCGTCACCGGGCATCGCGGGCGCGATGTTCTCCGCGCGCTTCACCTACGCGGCGATCACCGGCGACATCTTCCACACGCTGAGCAAGGAAGCCTCGCCGCTCAAGCGCCTGCTGCCCGAGAAGAGCGCGACCGCCGCGTCGTCGGGCGACTTCGAAAAAGCAGCCTGAGCGCCGGTCAAAAACTTGCGGAGCTTCAGAACTGAAGCACCATGTCGCAGCCATGGTGACCCAGAGCTTCACGTTCTTCTTCACGCCTGATGTCACCCGCGCCACCGACCGCAGCCAGAACACGCTGTGGGTGCCGTCGACGTCGCTGTCCAGCACGTCCGCGCAGGGCATTTCGTGGGTGAAGCCGTTACGATGACGCAGTGCGGCTCGCGTTCTTCGACCTCGACAAGACGATTCTGAGCATCAACTCCGGCACCCTCTGGGTTCGGCGGGAGTTCGCGCTCGGCAACATGAGCGGGCGCGATGCGCTGCGCGCGGCGAGCTGGCTCACGCAGTACACGCTGGGGCTGACGTCGGCGATGTCGATGGTGGAAGAGGCGGTCGCCACGCAGAAGGGCACGTCGGCGCGGGTGCTCAGGGAGCGTACGCGCGGCTTCTTCGAGAGCGACGTGAAGCACGCGTACCGCCCGGGCGCGCTGGAGGCGATCGAGCGGCATCGCGCCGCGGGAGATCGCCTCGTGATGTTGACGTCATCGACCGTGTACCTGGCGGAGCTCGTCGCCGCCGATCTGCGCTTCGACGACGTGCGCGCGAACGAGCTGGAGGTCGACGCGACCGGTCTGCACACCGGCGGCATCATCGGCGGCGCGTGCTTCGGTCAGGGCAAGGTCACGCACGCGCAGCGCGCCGCCGACAAGCACGGCCTCAAGCTGCAAGACGCGGCGTTCTACACCGACTCGTTCAGCGACCTCGCGGTGATGGAGCTGGTCGCTGAACCCGTCGCGGTGAACCCCGACCTGCGCCTCAAACGTCACGCGCAGCGCAGAGGCTGGCGCGTGATCGACTGGGGGCGCTGAGTCAGTTCACGACGTCGGCGCGGAGCGTGAGCGTCTCCTTCGGCGTCAGGCATTTCTCTTCGCTGCACACGCTGAAGCTCAAGACGCCCTCGAAGCTCGCCACGCCCGCCTGCTTCGGCGTCAGCTTGAGCGGCACTTTCACCTCACAGTTGTCGTCCGCCTTCTCCTTGCACGGCGTCTTGTCGGTGGCGGTGAGCGGAATTCGATCGCCGGTGACGCCGAACATCTCGTTCGCCGCCGGCTTGAACGAGAGCGGGTAATCGGGGTTCACGTGGAAGCCATCGCGCGCGGCGATGGTGATGGTGGCGACCGCTTCTTTCCCCGCGTTGAGCGGCGGCGTGAAGTCGAGCATCACGTTGTACGGCTTCTCATCGCTGGGCGGCGCTTCGACCTTCGCCGGCACGGGCATCGGCAACGGCTTCGGAGGCGCGGCTTCTTCCTTCTTACAGGCGCTCAACGCGAGCACACCGGCGAGCAACAGTTCAGTTCGCATACTTCACCCCGCAGCCGTACGGCCTGGTTTCAGGCGTCTTCACCGCGCGCTTCGCGGCGAGATCGTCGAGCGCGGCGTCGACGTAGTTGACGAGCGTGCCGCCTTCAGGCGATTGACCTTCACCGTCGCGCGAGTTGTCGATGGCGCCGCGGTACACGAGGTTTCCCGCCGCATCGATGACGAACATGTTGGGCGTGTTGGTCGCGCCGTAGGCCTTGCCGGTGGCTCCGGTTTCATCGAGCAGAATCGGGTTCTCGATGGCGAGCGCCTTCGCGCCTTCTCTGTTCTTCTCGACGCCGAAGCCCTGCTTGCCGGCCGCGCCCGAATTGATCGCGAGCCACACGATGCCCTTCTTCTGCGCGCGCTTCGCGGTGTCGATGAGGGAGCCCCTGGTGTGCGCGTTCTTCACGAACGGGCATTCGGGGTTGAACCACTCGAGCACCACGGTCTTGCCCTTGAACGACGAGAGCTTCACGTCCTTGCCGTCGAGATCTTTGAGCGTGAAGTCGGGCGCGGGTTTTCCCAGCTCGGCGCCGGCGAAGGCCGGGAGCGCGAGCAGCGTCAGCAGGTGAATCGTCTTGTTCATGAGCGCGGGTATAACTCCGGTGTGAACCCGACGCTCGCGGAGTGGCTCGAAGCTGACGAGACGACGCGGGCGGTGTTCATGGACTGGCTGCTCGAGCGCATTCCCCGTGGCTATCGCGATCAACGCGAGACAGACCATTCGTCGAAGGTGTTCCCGCGCTTCGTGCACGACGAGACGGGCGTGCTGTTTCACGTGATCTTCGGCGGGCCGGCGGTGATCGGCATGACGCCGCATCGCTGGCAGCGCGTCATTTCGGCGTTCCACGTGCGCGATGGTGACGACGAGTTCTTCTCGACCGACGTGCCGCACGAAGTGCCGGCCGCACTGACTCCACCGAGAGAGGTCGAGCTCGAAACGGCGCTCGTCGCCGAGCGGCCGTTGGTGTTCGGCCAGATGCGCAAACTGGGCATCGACGAAGCGATTCTCCCTTCGCAGGGCATCGATCGACGTCACCTCGGCGCGCTGCTCGCGAAGCTGCCGCGAGTCGGCTGGCGTGCGCCGTCAGAAGCAGAATGGGAATACGCATTGCGCGTCTTCGCGGCTGATGAAACCGGTGCAGGCCCGGCGCCCGCTGCGTTGTTGGAGCGCGACCACGAAGGCCGCCTCCCGTTCTACGGTGCGCAGAACGAACTCTGCTGCGACGATTTCGCGCCGACACTCGACGACTACCCATCGCACGACAGCCGGGGGAACGGGCACGAGGTGGTGCGCGGCGAAGGCCGGAATGTGAGCTGGGACTCGCAATGGAACGCCGCGCTGTGGCCGGGGCGCAGGCCGCTCGCCGAAGCGCGCGGGTACATCTCACTTCGGCCCTGGGTCTCCCTGCGGAACGGTTAGCACGCGCTGCTGAATTCGCTCCCTCGGCGAGAGAAGCGGAGCGAGCCTTCGCGCATCGCGAAACGTGCGGCGCTTCAAGAAGTTGAGGAAGTCGTTCTGGAACTTCTCCAGCTTCATGCCGATCGCCGGCTCGAACGCGGCGTAGAAATCGGGTGCGTCATGAATCGCGTCGATGAAGGCGGCGATCTTCTCGTGGCCGACGAGCTCCTCGAGGTACTCGAACGCGTGCACCGCGAAGCCGTACACCTCGTGTGAATGATCGCGCGAGAGCTGTTCGCCATTCGCGAACACGTCGAAGTCGGGGTTCTTCGAGAGCCACAGCGCCGTGTCTTCGAGCGTCGGGTAGGCGGGTTGCTGCTTCGCGTTCGACACCGCCATGCCTTCGCGGAACCAGAGCGGGATGTTCTTGATGAGCCAGCTCGTCGCGCCGCCTGAACGCTGAAAGAGAATCGAGTGCGTCAGCTCGTGCAGCATCAACTGATTGAGCGCTTCGTCGCTCGCGTCCCACGTCGAGGGCGCTTGAAAGATGATGTTGTCGCGCCGGGTCCACGCGCGGAGCCAGTCGTAGCCGCTCAACCCGACCGCGCGCTCGAGGTCGCGGTGCGTGCCGACGAGGTAGATGGTCACCGGCTCAGGTACGCCGCCCCAGCGTTCGAGCCCTTCGTGCGCGGCCTTCACCGCGGCCTCGAGGCGCGCGGCGTCTGCTCCGTGGAGCCCGTCGCTGCGCAGCTCGTAACGGCCGCTCACCGGCTTGCTGACCACGAGCTTCGAGAGCGGGCTGCAGCCGGTGAACACCGCGATCAGCAGCCACCACCACCTCATCGCTGAACTCCCAACAGCGTCAGCGTGGCGGCGCCCACGTCGGCAACGGTACGCATCGGAGGCGGCGTTGTACCTCCGAAATGCAGCACCGCGACGCGATTGTGCGTGTGACTGCGGGTCGAGAGATCTTCGACGTTGCCGTGATCGCTGACGATGAACACGTGCGCATCAGGTGGCCGCGCCGAAATCACGGCGCGCGCGAAGACGTCGAAGCGCGAGAGCGCGTCTCGCGCGGCGTCAAAGTCCTGCGCGTGACCTGATTCATCGGCGAGAAAGTGTTCGAACAACGTGAAGTCGGCGGCGAGGTTCCAGAAGCGCGCGGCTGATTCCAACGGAGGCACGCGTTTCAGATCATGCGTGAGCCCGTTGCCCGTGATGGTCCTGAATTCGGCGTTGCCCGCGGCGAAGGCGAGGGTGCTCGCCGACGCTTTCAGCCGCTTCGCGTACCGCTCGGGGATCACGATGCCGTCGGCCGCGCTGTCCGCGTGACGAAGGTGGAGCGCGTCGAGATACGCGAGCGGAAACGAGTTCAAGAACGTGACGGTGCGGCCCGCGTCACGCAGCGCACGCACGATGGAGTGCGTCGCGAGGAGCTCGCGCAACGGCGCGTTCGGGTACCCGAGCACGTGTTTGCCGATGAGCTGCGGCGCGGGCTGCCCGGTGAAGATCGCCGTCTGATTGCTCGCTGACTGCGGCCGGCCGGCGACGCCGAAGGTCGTGTCGACGTCGATGCGCGTTCCATTCGCCGGCAGCGTCGTTCCGCTCCCGTCGTCGAACTGCGAGAGCAGATATTCGCCGCGCGCGAGCGGGTTGGTGTCGGGGTCACGCGGGCCGACGCCGACTCCATCGGTGAAGAGAATGGCCACGCGCATCGGGCATCGAGTGTAGCCTCCGCGCTCGCCCATGGCTTTTCACGGTGACTTCTCGAGCTACCCGCTGCCCGACCTTTTGCAGTGGTTGGACTCGTCGAGAAAGAGCGGCGCGCTGTCGCTCTCGTGGGAAGCGAGCCAGCGAAAAGTGTTCCTGCTCTCCGGGCAGATCATCGCCGCGTCGGCTCCCGGTTTGTGGGAACGCATTTCGCGCGTCGCCGAACGCACCGGTGATGTGAGCGGCGATGCGTGCCTTCAAGCGTTGCGTCGCGCGAAGTCGCAGGGCTTCGCGGTCGATCTCGCGGTGAAGCAGATCGCCGAAGAGGAGCTCATCGGCAGCCTCGTCGACCTCACGCCGTCTTCCGGGAGTTTTCATTGGACCGAAGATTCAGATCGCGGTGAAGACGAGTGGGTCTCGCTCGAACTCCCGCTGCGGCACGTGCTGTTCGAGACGCTCCGGCGAATGGATGAAGTGCGCGACGTCGAACGCGCGTTGCCCCATGAGCAGCTCGTGCTGCACACCACCGCCGGCGCGAAACCCGCGCACGCGTTGCAGCGGGCGATCGCGCACGTGGTCGAGACCGACGATGAGGTGACGCTGAGCCGCATTCGCCTCGCGCTGGGGTTGCCGCGTTCAGTC
>JBEHYH010000130.1:0-13551 GCA_048498275.1 Myxococcota bacterium
GGGACAGGTCTGGGTCTCAGCCATGGTTCTTTCTCTTACGCCTTCTTCTTCGACTTCTGGGTCAGCACGGTGAGCACCCGCGCGAGATCGCGCTTGTGCGACACACGTTCCGCCGGGTTGTCCAGCGCGCCGGTGCGCAGCTTCAGGTTGTCCTGCACCAGCGTCGCCTTCAACTCGGTGGCGCGACGGCCCAGGTCTTCGATGCTCAGCTCGTTCAGCTCTTTCGCGGTAGCCATGTGCGTTGTTCCTTAGAGCGACTGCTCAGCGCGGTTGACGATGCGGGTCATGAGCGGAAGCTTCGCCTGAGCGAGCTTGAAGGCCGCCGTGGCGGTCTTCTCGTCGAGGCCGCCCATTTCGTACAGAACGCGGCCCGGCTTCACGACGGCCACGTAGTATTCCACGTTGCCCTTGCCGGTACCCTGGCGGGTCTCGGCCGGCTTCTTGGTGATCGGCTTGTCCGGGAAGATGCGGATCCAGATCTTGCCGCCGCGCTTGATCTCACGGCTCATCGCAATACGAGCCGCTTCGATCTGACGTGACGTGATCCAGCCGGGCTGCAGGGTGGCGAGACCGAACTCACCGAAGGCCAACGTGTTGCCACGGTGCGCCTGGCCGGGCATCCGGCCTTTCTGCATTTTGCGGTACTTGGTGCGAGCAGGTTGAAGCATTGCCGTTCCTCGTTAGCGGGCCGCAGGAGCGCTGTTCGCGCCCTTGGTCGGGAGAATGTCGCCGCGGCAGACCCACACCTTGCAACCGATGATGCCGTAGGTGGTCTTGGCCTGAGCGAAGCCGTAGTCGATGTCAGCGCGGAGCGTGTGAAGCGGCACACGACCTTCGCGGTACCACTCGTAGCGGGCCATTTCGGCACCACCGAGGCGGCCGGAGCACGCCACGCGGATACCCTTGGCGCCGAACTTCATGGCGGTCTGGATGGCCTTCTTCATCGCGCGGCGGAAGGCGATGCGGCGCTCGAGCTGGGTCGCGATGTTCTCCGCGACGAGCTGCGCGTCGATCTCGGCCTTACGGACCTCGACGATGTTCAGGAACACTTCGTTCTTGGTGAAGCGCTGGAGCTCCTTCTTCACCTGCTCGATGCCCGCGCCGCGCTTGCCGATCACGATGCCGGGACGCGCGGTGTGCACGTTGACCTTCACCTTGTTCGCCGCGCGCTCGATCTCGATCTTCGAGACGCCCGCGTGGTTGAGCGACTTCTTCACGTGCTCACGGATCTTGATGTCTTCGTGGAGCCACGCAGCGTAGTTGCGCTCCTCGAACCACTTCGAGTCCCACGTGCGGATCACGCCGAGACGGAAACCAACTGGATGAACTTTCTGACCCAAGTGCGTCTCCTTACTTCTTGAGCTTCTCGTCCGAGAGGACGACGTGGATGTGTGAGGTCTTCTTGTTGATGCGCGTCGCGCGGCCCATGGCGCGCGGCATGTAGCGGCGGCCCGTCGGGCCCTGGTCGACCGAGATGGCCTTGACCCAGAGCTTGTCGATGTCGACGGAGCCCTTCGAGAGGTCGGTGGCGTTCGCCATGGCCGACTCGATGAGCTTCTTCACCGGAGCCGCGGCGGCGCGGCGGGTGAACTGCAGCGTACTGATCGCCTTGGCGACCGGCATGCCGCGAACGAGCGTCGCGACCACGGAGAGCTTCCGGGGCGCCATACGCAGGTGACGGAGGTGAGCAATCGATTCCATGGTGATTAACCCTTCTTGCCCGGGGCCGGAGCAGCCTTCTTCTCGGCGCTGTGCCCGCTGAACGTGCGCGTCGGCGCGAACTCGCCCAGCTTGTGACCGACCATGTTCTCGGTCACGTACACGGGGATGAACTTGCGGCCGTTGTGCACCGCGAACGTGTGGCCGACCATCTCGGGGATGATCGTCGACCGACGCGACCAGGTCTTGATGACCGCCTTCTTGTTGCCCTTGTTCATCGACTCAACCTTCTTGCTGAGGCTGATGTCGATGAAGGGACCCTTCCAGGTTGAACGAGCCATTTTCTAGTCGCTCCCTTTAGTTGCTGCGAACGCCCTGACGGCGCTGCGAAACGATGAACTTGTCAGTGCGCTTGTTCTTGCGCGTGGTGAGACCCTTGGTCTTCTTGCCCCAGGGCGTAACCGGGTGCGGGTTACCCTGGCCGGACTTGCCTTCACCACCGCCGTGCGGGTGGTCGACCGGGTTCATGGCCAGACCGCGGACCGTCGGGCGGATGCCCAACCAACGGCTCTTACCGGCCTTACCGATGCGGATGATTTCGTGGTCGATGTTGCCGAGCTGACCGATGGTCGCGCGGCAGACGATCAACACCTTGCGGACGGCGCTCGAAGGGAAACGCACCTGCGCGTAGTCGCCTTCCTTCGCCATCAACTGGCCCCAGCTGCCCGCGGAGCGGATCAACTGACCGCCACGGCCCGGCTTGAGCTCGATGTTGTGGATCACGGTGCCCACCGGGATGTTCTGGAGCGGCAGCGAGTTGCCCGGGCGGATGTCGACGTTGGCGCCCGAGTAGAGCTTGTCGCCGACGTTCAGGCCGACAGGCGCGAGGATGTAGCGCTTCTCGCCGTCCGCGTAGTGCAGCAGCGCGATGTTCGCCGTGCGGTTCGGGTCGTATTCGATCGAAACGACCTTCGCGGGCACGCCGTCCTTCTCGCGGCGGAAGTCGATGATGCGGTAGCGGCGCTTGTGACCGCCACCCTGGTGCCGGCGGGTGATGTGACCATCACCGTTGCGGCCACCCGAGCGCTTCATGGAGGTGGTGAGCGATTTCTCCGGGGAGTCCTTGGTGATCTCCGCGAAGTCGGAAACCGTCATCAGGCGGCGGGCCGCCGACGTCGGCTTGAACTTTTTGACACCCATTAGACCGTGCCTCCCTCGAACAACTCGATCTTGTCGCCTTCCTTCAAGGTGACGAACGCCTTCTTGAAGTTGGAGCGCTTGCCCATCGTCGTGCCCACGCGCTTGATCTTGCCGCGCATGATCAACGTACGGACGTCTTCGACAGTGACCTTGAACTGGCTCGCGACCGCGCGCGCCACGTCGTGCTTGGTCGCCTTGCGGTCGACCAGGAACGAGTACTGACGCTGCTTCTCACGCGCCTTGTCCAGCTTCTCGGTGATCAGCGGACCCTTGATGACAGAGCTGAGATTCATCGATTACCCCTGAACCTTGCTGCCGCGCACCTTGGTGAGCGACTCGTTGAGCGCCTTCGCCGCAGCGACGGTGATGACCACCGCCTTGTGACGGAGCACAGACTCGACGTTCACGCCTTCGACAGGCAGCACGTCGAACTTCTCGAGGTTGCGAACCGCGAGGATGAGCTTGCCGTTCTTCTTCTCGTCGACGACGAGCGCCGAGGCGAGCTTCAGACCCTTGGTGAGGTTCTCGAGCGCCTTCTTCGACTTGCCGTCGGAGGGGAACTCGCTCACGAAGATGAGCTGCTTCTCGGACGCACGGAGCGAGAGCGCGCTGGCCACGGCCGCGCGACGCACGGTGCGCGGCGGGCGGTACGTGTAGTCACGCTGCTTCGGGCCCATGGCCTTGCCGCCGCCGACCCAGTGCGAGGCGCGGGTCGAACCCTGACGCGCACGGCCGGTGCCCTTCTGCTTCCACGGCTTCTTGCCGCCGCCGGAAACGAGGGAGCTGTTCTTGACTGCCACGGTGCCCGCGCGGCGGTTGATCTGCTGGAACTTCGCGCCTTCATACAGAAGGTGCGCGTTGGGCTTCGCAGCGAAGATGTCGTCGGAGAGTTCAATCTCCGAGACCTTCTTGTTGGACAAATCGACGACGTCGAACTTAGCCATGACGATCGTTCTCCTTAGCTCTTGATCTCAACGTCCACGCCAGCGGACAGGTCGAGCTTCATGAGCGCGTCGAGCGTCTGCTGCGTCGGCTCGAGGATGTCGAGGAGCCGCTTGTGCGTGCGGATCTCGAACTGCTCACGGCTCTTCTTGTCGACGTGCGGCGAACGAAGAACGGTGAATCGGTTAATGCGCGTGGGGAGGGGGATAGGCCCCGAAACCCGGGCGCCAGTGCGCTTGGCGGTCTCGACGATCTCAGTCGCGCTCTGGTCGAGCAGCTTCGAGTCGTACGCCTTCAGACGGATGCGGATCTTCTGTGTCGCCATTCTCGGTTGACCCTTGTGGTTCGACTGACTTCAACAATCAAAAGCAGGCGCTTTCGGCTTTGAGAGGACCAGGGGTTACCGGGGCTGTCACAGAGCGGTACGGCGGACTGCGGGCGGCGCCTATACGTGCGTGATTCAGACACGTCAAGCACCTTCGTGCATATTTCTTCGAAGGTACGAACACCACATGAATCTGGGCGTGGTTCTGGTCTGCATCGCGTTGCCGTTTTTCGTTCTCTGGCGTCTTTCGCGTTCGAAGCCGTCGAACGCGCCCGAGGCTGAATCTCGGCCTGCGCGCGATTTCGACCGTGAAGCGCACGCACGCCAGAGAAGGCTCTATATCGCCGGAGATGGCGAGGCGCTCCGGGCGGGTTTGAACGT
The DNA here is from genome assembly GCA_048498275.1 of Myxococcota bacterium. Lineage (GTDB taxonomy): Bacteria > Myxococcota > Myxococcia > Myxococcales > Myxococcaceae > Archangium_A. Next base: position 4,508 of record JBEHYH010000130.1, read on the forward strand.
CGAAGACCTCGGTCAGTTCGTGCCGCACGCCACCGCGCTGGGCCTGTACGCCGAAGCGATCGAGGCGTTCGAGAAGGAAGAACCCGAGTTCGAAGTGCTGAGCGATACCTCCGACACGTCGCTGTCGCTTCTCGACGTGAATGCGGCAGAAACGTTGAGCGAGCTCGGGCGTTTCGATGAAGCGCTGAGACTGCTCGAGCACGAGTCAGAGATTCCGTTCCTCGAAGCCGGCCGCCGATGCGCGCGCGCGTGGGTGTTGACCCTTCTCAACCGGCCCGACGAAGCGGTCGCAGCGCTGGACGATGCCGATGTCGATTCGCTCGACAACTACAAGGCGGAGTACTGGTTCACCCTCGCCTTCGCCCAGCTCACAGCGGGCCGGCTCGATGACGCCGATCGCGCGCTCGTCGGAGCCGAGAAAGTGCTCGTTCGTGCATCTTCGCAGCGCAACTTTCAGTTTCTGCTCGCGCAGCTGCGTTGGAAGCAGGGCCGTCGCGACGAAGCGCTCACACACTTCGAGACCGCCGCGAAGCATCGCTGGCGCTGGCAAGGCGGTTCGGGATTGCTCGCGTGGGGCGACGTGCTCAAAGAACTTGGCCGCCACGATGAAGCGCGCGCCGCGTGGGCGCAGTGCATCTCGCAAGACCCGCAGTCACTCGCCGCGAAAGCCGCTCACGACCGCCTCAGCGTTTGACGATCTCCAGCAGCTCGATCTCGAACACCAGGGTGGCGTTCGGCGGCACCTTCTTCCCCGCGCCCTTCTCGCCGTACGCGGTCTCTGGCGGGCACACGAGCTGCGCCTTGCCGCCGACCTTCATCTTCTGCACACCCTCGGTCCAACACCTGATGACGGCCTTGAGGGGGAACGTCGCGGGCTCCCCGCGCTTGTACGAGCTGTCGAACTCGGGGCCGTCGGGGAGCGTGCCGCGGTAGTGCACCTTCACCGAGTCCGACGCGGTCGGGCTGGGGCCGCTCCCTTGTTTGAGGGTCTTCACGATCACCCCGCTCTCGAGCGTCACGGTGTTCGGTTCTTGTTCAGCGGCCCAGACGGCGGCGGAGAGGAAGCTCACGACGATCGCAAAGCGCATGTCGCGCACCCTACCAGCCGCGTCACAGGCGCCGAAACATCACGTATGCGTCGACGTCGCCGTGCGTCGGGTGACTGAACGCGCCCGGCAACGTGCCGACGATCGCGAACCCCATCGACTGCCAGAGCTTCACCGCGCGCTCGTTGGTGCTGACGACCAGATTGAACTGCATCGCGCGAAAGCCGCGTGAACGCGCGTGCTCCAGTGAGTGCAGACACATCGCGCGGGCGACGCCCCTCCCCACCGCGTTGGCGCCGGTCATGTAGCCGCAGTTGGCGACGTGCGCGCCTCCTCCGGCCTGATTGGCGCGCAGAAAATACGTGCCGACGATCACGCCATCATCGAGCGCGACGAACGTGTCTTTCTCGGGAGCGAGCCAGTACACGAGTGCGTCGACCTCGCTCAGTTGCCGGTTGATCGCGTACGTCTCGCCGTCGCGAATGGTCGGCATGATGATCGCCGCGATCGCGGGCGCATCGCTCGTCTCGGCTCTGCGGATTTCAATCATGGCTCGACGATGACCTGAAAACTCCGAACGGTCTCGCCGCACCAGACGACCATCGGCGCGCGACCGACGGAGACGCCCTTCAAGCCCCCCTCGCCCGGCTTCGTCGAGGTGAAATCGCACGGCGTGTTTCCGAGCGCGATGCGGCTCACGCGACATGGAAAACGAATGAACCGCGATTGATTCAACTTCACGTGAACCGGAGTCTTGTCGGAGACCAGCTCCGGTTCAGCGGCCGTCTGCTTGATGCCGATGTTCGGAGTGACGTCGACCACGCCACGTCGCGCGAAAAGATCGCTGCCGCACGCCGACGCATCGCAGACAGTCCGCGACATCTTTGCGGGCGCAGACGAAAGCAGTGCGATCACTTCGGCTTCCACAGCCCCGCGGAGTCGGTGCCGACCGTGTGCCCCGCCCAGGTGCGCTCGTCGACCGGCCACAACCGCTTCGCCTGTGCTTCGGAAATCAGCGGCTCGTGCTTCGCGGCATTCAACGCATCGGCGATCGCGTCCATCGCTGCGTCTTCCGTGCGCCAGTTCAGCTTCTCGAACTTCTTCAACTTCACCGGCGTGCTGAACGAGCGCAGCGTGCGTTCACGGTCTGAATTGAAATACGGCTCGAAGTAGCTCATCGCGAGCTCGCGCAGCGACCGGTACACGGCGTCACGCCCGCGCAGGCCGACGAAGTTCGACTTGCCGATCGCTCCCCAACAGCCGTCGTCTTGAAACACCGCGAGCACGTGATCGTCGTCACGCACGGCGCGCAGGTCGAGGAGCAACGGCTCGAACCCGATCCGCTCCAGCGCCGCGGCGGCGAACATCGCGCCGTCGAAACAATGCGCGCGGTTGTCACGCATCACCGAGCGCGGAGACCTGTAAATCGGCTCCGACGAGTACGACGTGCCGTCGAGATGCGCCTGAATCTGCTGCGGCTTCTTGAGCGCGGAGAGGAGCTTCTTCTCGGCGGGCGCCCACTTCACGGGAGTCATGCGGCGCCCCCTATCGCGGAGGCAGCCCCATTTCCTCGAAGAAGATCTTCCACGACGGGTCATGCGCGTCGTCGAAGTCGACCGTGCCCTTCGTTTCAGCATTCGGGAGCGCGTTCATGCGTCGATGCGCTTCTTCGAGATCTTTCACGTACGCGAGCAACTGCATCTGCCCGCGCCCGACCGACAGCATCACCACGATGCCGAACGCGTCGCGCTCGAGCGCGTCCTTCGCCTGCCATTCGAGTTCTTCGACGCGCGCGAACTCCGTGGGCATCGGCGTTTCGAACTCGAGCAGGAAGCACAGCAACTGCGGGTAGGCGCTCAAGTCCATCCGCGGAGTCGGGCCGCGGCGGAACTGCACGTGATGCAGCACGTCGCCGTCTGCCGAACGCGCGGCGGTGCCCTGCCAATCGCGATCTTCAGCCAGCACCTGCGCGAGCGACGTCGGCTCCTCGCCGGTGAGCGGCTTCTTCGCAGCGGTCAGCGCGGTCTCGATGCGCCGACGGCTGCGTTCATTGCTCGCCGGGTCGAGCAGCCAGTCGCCCTTACCGTTGGCCGCGTAGCGCTGAAAATCGAAGAGCTGTTCTTGATACGGGTACAACTGTTCGAAGACCAGCGTCTGTTGCGAACGCACCGCCGCGTCGGCTTCGGTGGGCTTGCCCATCAGCTCCCAGCAGAAGCGGTGGTACACGCGCGCGTCTTCATCGCCATCGGCCACGAAGATCTCTTCAGGGCCGGAGTTGAGCCCACCGTCTTCGACCGTGCCGAAGATCGGCTTCGCGCCGCCGCGACGAACGCCCACCGCATCACGGAGCCACGCGTGCTCGGGTGTGAACGCGAACGGCTGCTCCGGTTCGTTGCTCCAGTCGTGCCCGCCGCCCGGCATCGAGCCGCGGTAGATGTTGAAGCCGCCTCCGCGGGCTTCGACGTAGTGATCGTGCTGCACCGGCAGACCGCATAACTGACACCACGTGGCATGGACACCCATGCCGGCAGTCTGCGCTCAATACCCGCGAATGCGCAGCAGCAACGGCTTCAACACGTTCTCGGGGATCTCGGAGTACTTGCCGAACTGCATCGTGTAGCTGCCGTGCCCCGACGTCAGCGAGCGCAGCGAATCGACGTAGCCGAACATCTCCGACAGCGGCACGTTGGCGTCGATCACCTGGTTGATGCCGCGCTGATTCATGCCGAGGATCGAGCCGCGCCGCGCATTCACGTCGCCGATCACCGCGCCCATGTATTGCGCCTCGACGATGATCTCCGCCTTCATCATCGGCTCGAGCAGCACCGGGCGCGCCACCTTGCACGCCTCGTTGAACGCCTGCGAGGCCGCGACCTGGTAGCCGACCTCGTCTGACTCGCCGTCCTTGAACGCGCCTCCGGTGACTTCCACGTGCACGTCGATGATCGGGTAGCCCGCGACCACGCCACGCGAGAGCCCGGAGACGATTCCGCCCTCGACCATCGGCCAGAACTCTCTGGGTATCTGCAGCTCGCTCGCGGAGTTCTTGTAGGTGAAGCCCTTGCCGTTCTCGTTGGGGCGAACCTTGAGCTCCACCGCGGCGAACTGGTTCTTGCCGCCGATGACCTTCTCGTAGACGTGCCGGGCCGAACCCTCGGCGGTCACCGTCTCGCGATACGCGACCTGCGGCTTGCCGACGCGCGCCTCGACTTTGTGCTCGCGCTTCAGACGGTCGACGATGATCTCGAGGTGCAACTCGCCCATGCCGGCGATGATCGTCTGACCGGTCTCTTCATCGGTCTTCACGCGGAAAGACGGGTCTTCCACCGCGAGCTTCTGCAGCGACACCTGCAGCTTCTCCGCGTCTTCCGTGCTGCGCGGCTCGAGCGCCAACTGAATCACCGGCTCGGGGAACTCGATCTTCTCCAGCAGCACCTGCGCGTTCTCCGCGCACAGCGTGTCGCCGGTGGTCGCGAGCTTCAGACCGACGATCGCGCAGATGTCGCCGGCGAGGCACTCTTGAATCTCGTCACGCTTGTCGGCGCGCATCTGCACCAGGCGGCCCACGCGCTCGCGCTTCTTCTTGCCGGTGTTCCAGATCGCCGAACCCGACTCCAGCTTGCCCGAGTACACGCGAATGAACGTCAGCGTGCCGTAGGAGTCGTTCATGATCTTGAACGCCAGCGCGCTGAACGGCGCGTCGTCTTTCGTCTCGCGCACGACGTCTTTGCCGTCCTTGTCGAGGCCGTGCACCGGAGGCACGTCGATCGGCGCGGGCAGGTAGTCGACCACCGCGTCGAGCAGCGGCTGCACGCCCTTGTGCTGGTACGCCGAACCGCAGAGCACGGGGAAGATCTTCAGACTGATGGTGCCCTTGCGGATCGCGCGGCGAATCTCGTCTTCCGAGAGCTCCTTGCCCTCGAGGTACTTCTCCATCAGCGCGTCATCGAGCTCCGCGACCTGCTCGAGCAGCTTGGTGCGGTAGTCGTTCGCCTTCGCCGTGTAGTCCGCGGGGATCTCGACTTCCTTGTACGTGCTGCCCTGCTCGGCCTCGTCGAACACCAGCGCCTTCATGCGCACGAGGTCGATCACGCCCGAGAGTTCTTTCTCGGCGCCGAGCGGCATCTGCAGCACCAGCGCGTTCGCCTCGAGGCGCTCGCGAATGGTGGCGACCGACATCTCGAAGTCGGCGCCGATCGCGTCCATCTTGTTCACGAAGCAGATGCGCGGGACCTTGTACTTGTCGGCCTGACGCCAGACGGTCTCCGACTGCGGCTCGACGCCGTTCTTGCCGTCGAACACCGCGACCGCGCCATCGAGCACGCGCAGCGAGCGCTCGACCTCGATGGTGAAGTCGACGTGGCCGGGCGTGTCGATGATGTTGATGCGGTACTTCTGCTTCGAGCGCTCCCAGAAGCAGGTGATCGCCGCGGCGGTGATGGTGATGCCGCGCTCGCGCTCCTGCGGCATCCAGTCGGTGGTGGTGGTGCCTTCGTGCACCTCGCCCATTTTGTGGATGGCGCCGGCGTAGAAGAGAATGCGCTCGGTGGTCGTGGTCTTGCCCGCGTCGATGTGGGCCATGATCCCGATGTTGCGGTAGCGGTCGAGTTGCGTGTCGCGAGCCATGACGCTCACGCCTTTACGTGTCGAACCGGGCCCGGCGAAAGCAAAATCACGAGTCGGCGAGCTTGCGGAGCACCGCTCCATGCAGCGCGATCATCCGCCTGCATTCGCGCATGAGTTCCTCGTGTCGCGAGGCGTGCGGAGCGCGCAGGATCACCGCATCTCCATCGGTGGAGATGTCGATCTCCGTGAGCCCTGAAATGCCCAGCTTCCGCAGATCGGCGGCGTCGAGCGTGATGGTGAGGCTCTGTTCGGTCACTGCGATGTTTGCGTGCATGTGATTCACCTCGCGAACCACCACACTCCCGCGACCCGAAAAGCTCAACCCCGCAAAGCAAAAGACCCCGAACCGTGAGGTTCGAGGCCTTTGTGCTGAATCGCTTCGGGAGCGATTACCAGCGGTAGTGCGAGAACGCCTTGTTGGCTTCCGCCATCTTGTGCGTGTCTTCGCGCTTCTTCACCGCGTTGCCGCGGTTGTTGGAGGCGTCCATGATCTCGCCGGCCAACTTCTCCATCATGGTCTTCTCGCCGCGGCTCTTGCCGTACGAGATGATCCAGCGCATGCCGAGCGCCACGCGGCGATCCTGACGGACCTCCACGGGGACCTGGTAGGTGGCGCCACCGACGCGGCGGCTCTTCACCTCGAGCGTGGGCTTGACGTTGTCGAGCGCGCGCTTGAAGACCTTGAGGGGCTCTTCCTTCGCACGCTCCTCGATGAGGGCGAACGCGCCGTACACGACGGCTTCCGCGGTGGACTTCTTGCCCTTCCGCATCAGGTCATTCATGAACTTCGCGACGATCCGGTCCTGGAACTTCGGGTCCGGGTTGATCTTGCGCTTCGGGGGTAGGCGACGACGAGGCATTGAGAACGCTCCGAAAGAAGGTGGTTACTGCGGACGCTTGGCGCCGTACTTGGAACGGCTCTGCTTACGGCCCTGAACACCGACCGAGTCGAGCGTGCCGCGGATGATGTGGTAGCGAACGCCCGGGAGGTCCTTTACACGGCCGCCGCGGATCAGAACCACCGAGTGCTCCTGGAGGTTGTGACCGACGCCCGGGATGTACGACGTCACTTCGGTACCATTCACGAGACGAACGCGCGCCACCTTGCGGAGCGCCGAGTTCGGCTTCTTGGGGGTCGTCGTGTAGACGCGCGTGCAAACGCCGCGCTTCTGCGGGTTCGCCTTGAGAGCGGGGCTCTTCGACTTGAACTTGAGTTGCTCACGCCCGTTACGGATGAGCTGGTTGATGGTCGGCATGAAGTTCCTAAAGAAAACGGCGGAATACGAAAAAGGGTGGCCCCCTTACAACTCGGTCACGCCGGGTGTCAAGCACGCACACACAAAACCGCTACAGGTCGAGGATCATCACGACCGCGTCTTCGTGATCGTCCTGGTAGTAGCGCGGGCGCAGACCGACCTTTCTGAAGCCCAGCGACGCGTACAGGCCCTGCGCCGGCTCGTTGCTCTTCCTGACCTCCAGAATCGCCTGCAGGCACTTGTGCGAGCGCCCATGGGCAAGCACCGCGTCCATCACCTGACGGCCGAAGCCGCGCCGGCGCACGGCGCCATCGGTCGCCACGTTGAGAATGTGCACCTCGTCGGCCACCAGCCAGAAGATCGCGAACGCCCGGAGCTGCCAGCCGGTCTGCGTCAGCTCGTCGATCACCAGCACCGTCGACCAGGCCTGCGTGAGCTCCTTCTTCACCATCTCCTCGGACCACGGGTTGGTGAACGCCTGCTTCTCGATGGCCATCACCGCGGGCAGATCACCCATCGCCATCTTGCGGATGCGCTGCTGCGGAGCGAGCTCCCTCACGGCCCACCCGAGGGCTTCGGCGCGTAGGGCCCGAGCAGGCGCACGTCGCTCTGACGGCGCTGCTCGACGAGCTCCTGCTTCACGAGGTCGCCGAACTTCTTCTGCGTGAGCACCGCCCTCACCTGCTCGAGCGTCGAGCTCTTGAGTTCAGGGTGCGCGGCCTGGTGCGCCTTCGCTTCGGCCTCGCTCACCTGCGCGCGGAGCTTGAGCTTGCCTTCGAGCGCGCGCTGCGAACGGAGGTTGCGGCGCAGCACCTCACCGAGATCGCCGAGCTCGGCTTCATGCGCGTCGAGAAAACGCACGAAGGTCGCCTCACTGTCGAACCGCGCGCGGAAGTCGGCGATCGCCTTCTCGAGCTCGCCGGGCTCCAACGGGTACGCCTCGAGCTTGTCGGCTTCCTGCACCGCGAGGCGCTGATCGATCATCAACCGCAGGCTCGACTCCAGCACTGCCTGATCGAGCGGAGCGAACGCCGCGTTCACGCCGCCCGCATTCACCAGCAGCACGCGGGCTTCAAAGTCCAACTGGGAGGCGGTGATCGCGTTGCCGTCGATCGACGCGACCGCGCGGTCGAGCAACCGCGTCGGAGGCTCGGCGGCCATCGCAAGCACCGGAAACAGCAGGCTGATTGCCCACTGGCGCCAGACCTTTCGTTGGTTACGCTGACTCGCGAACATGGTTTCGGATTACTACCAGCGGCTGGACGTGAATCGTGGCTCCTCGGCTGAGGAGATCAAGAAGGCCTATCGCAAGAAAGCGAAGCAGTACCACCCCGATCACAACCCCGGCGACAAAGCGGCAGAAGAAAAGTTCAAGCAGCTCAACGAGGCCTTCGAGGTGCTGTCTGACCCGAAGAAGCGAAAGCTCTACGACGAGTTCGGAGACGACGCGGCGAAGCTGGGGTGGGACGAAGGCAAGGCGCAGCAGTTCCGCCAGTATCGCAGCGGCGGTTTCTCCGGAGGAGGCGGCGGGCCCGGCGGGTTCAACGTCGACTTCGGCGGCGCCGATGCCGTGAACTTCGAGGAGATCCTCTCGCAGATGTTCGGCGGCACCGGTGGCGGTGCAGGCCGGCGCCGTCGCACGGGCCCTCGCCCCGGTGGAGACCTGAGCGCCGAGGCCGAAGTCTCGCTCTCCGATGCGGTGCTCGGCGGCGAACGCGTGATGTTCATCGGCGGCAAGCGCATGTCGGTGAAGATCCCCGCGGGCGCGGAGACCGGCACGCGCATTCGCCTCGCGGGCCAGGGAGAGCCCGGCGAAAACGGCGGGCCTCCGGGCGATCTGTTCATCGATCTCACCGTGACCGAACACCCGCTCATCCGCCGCGACGGGCAGGACCTGTACATGGACCTGCCGGTGACGCTGGGTGAGGCCGCGAGCGGCGCCGAGGTTCGTGTGCCGGTGTTCGGAGGGTCGGTGACGGTCACCGTGAAGCCGGGAACACAGTCGGGCACCAAGCTGCGCCTGCGTGGCAAGGGTGTGCCCGCGCTGCGCGGAGGCACTCCGGGCGATCTGTACCTCGTGGTGATGGCGAAGCTGCCGGAGCCGCTCGACGAAGCG
>JBEHYH010000131.1:0-13433 GCA_048498275.1 Myxococcota bacterium
CCGTCGAAGATCCGCTACGGCGGGTCGCGCGCGCGACGCCGAAGTTGAAGCGCACGGTGAAGCGCTTCGAAGGCGGCGAGCACGCGTGGCTCGGCAACGCGGGCGCGCAGCAGGCGTGTGAAGAGCTGCGGCGCGAAGGCCTCAACGTCGCTGACTCGGAGTTCCTCTCCATCACACGCTTGAGCGGTGACGAGACGTTCCAATACGGCGAACTCGTCGCGCTCTCGGGCGATTTCTACGGTTCGCCCGCGGAGCTCTTCGAAGAACACCCGACGCCGGTGCCGTGGCTCTACGAGCAGAACGACATCAGCGAGCTGCGCGACCTCTTCGGCGTGGAGCTCAAGTGGATCGAGGAGCAGCAGCGCGGCGCCGGCAGCGACGCGTGGCCCGAGCAGAACATCAGGTTCTGGTGGAACGCGAAGTCGTTCACCGAGCTCGCGCAGAAGAACATCGACCACTTCGGCTGGCACAACATGAAGGCGTACGTCCGCTACCACGGGCTCGCGCTCTCGCTCGCGAAGCAGGCGAAGGGGAAGAGCGGCGAGCTCTGGCGGCGCGCGGTCACCTACAACGCGTTCGCTGATCATTTTCTCACCGATGGTTTCGCCGCGGGCCACGTGCGCGTGCCGCGCCGTGAGCTCATCGAGTGGGGCACGAAGCAGGGCTATTCAGAGCGGCTCACCGGCGTGCTTTCGAAGGTGTTGCATGATCAAGACGCAGACCTGCGCGGAGATGGTGAGGGGCTCTCGGTGCGCAACGCCAACGGCGTGAAGTGGAAGACGTATCGCGACGGGCGGCTCTTCATGTACCCGGGCGCGGCGGCGGAGCTGCACGTGCGTGAACCCGCGGCGGCGGTAAGCGAGTCGATCAAGGACCTCGTGCGCGCGTGGAAGAAAGGCGTGCTGCCGCAAGGTCGGTATGCCGCGGCGTCGCTGGTCGCGTTCCCCGACGCGGCTTCGGAGGCGATGACCAAGAAGTTCCCCGCGAACATGAGCGCTGCCCGCGTCAAGGCGCTCCACAAACACGTCGCGGGGTACCTCAAAGTGCTCGCGGGCATCACGCCCAGGCATCTGCGCGAACTGTTCAAGGCGCTCCCGGCCATGCTCGAAGCGTTCCGCGCCCACGTCGACGCTGATGTGAAAGCTGACCCGGAGCTCACGCGGCGGCTGCCGGCGGCGTACATCGGTGCGTATCGAACCCTGAAATGACTACGCGTTCTGCGCTACCTTTCACGTAAGAGGCCGGGGGGGACTTTGGTCTTCTTTTCACCATCGGGAGAACACATGAAATTGATGCGGGTATTTTTGTCGGCGCTTGCGTGCGCTGGACTTGTGGCGTGTTCAGGCGGCTCCATCGCGGGGAAGGTGACCGTGGCGGGCGGGCAGTCATCGGGCATCGCGGTGTTCGCGTACGGCCCGTCGAGCGGCGCGGCGGTGACCGGCAGCGACGGCGCGTTCACGGTGAACGGCCTCGATGATGGTGACTACGTGGTGCGCGCGACCGTGCGCGGCACCGATGAAGAAGAGCAGAGCTCCGCGGTGACGGTGAAGGGCGGCAAGGCGGCGGGTGATGTGACGCTCGCGTTCCACTTCTCGTCGGGCACGGTGACCGGCCACGTGACGTTCGCCGACGGCTCCGATGCCACCGGCTTGAGCGTGGTCGCGACGGGCCCCGAGACGCGCAGCGCCGCGACTGAAGCGGGCGGTGCGTTCACCCTCTCCAACCTCAAGGCCGGCGCGTACATCGTCAGCGTCGAAGCGCCGAGCACCCGCGAAGGCCGCGTGTCGATCAGCGTGACCGCGAGCGGCACCGTCGACGTCGGCGAGCTGCGCCTCACGCCGGTCGGCCATGTCTCCGGCACCGCGACGTACAACGGCCAGCCGGCCGTCGGCGTGACCGTGACGGTGCCAGGCACCAGCGTCTCGTCGGTCACCGACGCGACGGGCGCGTTCGATCTCGTCAGCGTCCCCACGGGAGCGCGCACCGTCTTCGCGCGCGTCGGCGAAGCGCCGTTCTTCCGTACCGGTTCAGCGGACGTCACCGTGACGCGCGGCGAGAACGCGGCGGTCGCGCTGACGCTCACCGATGAAGCGCCGAAGAGCGGCACCGTCACCGGCGTGGTCACGTACTTCACCGTCAACGACCCGACGAACATCGTGGTGTCGGCCGACGGTTCTGGCGCGACGTCACCGGTGAGCGCGTCGGGTTCGTACTCGCTCTCGGTGCCCGTCGGCTCGTGGGACATCGTCGCGACCGCGCCGTCGTTCCCGAAGCAGTTGCTGGGGCACGTGGTCGTCCACGAAGGCGAAACCATCGCGCTGCCCGGTCAGCGTCTGTCCTGGTACCGGAAGATCTGGACGCTCGGCCCTGAAGAGTACGTGCAGAACATCAGCAACTACTCGTCGAACGAAGTGACGAACTCGCTGCAGCTCGTCACCATCGCGAGCAGCGGGAGTTCCTTCTATTCCGACCGGCTGGCGTTGCTGAACGTCGATACGGGCGAGCTCCGGTTCCTGGCGACGACCAGCTCGTTCCACAACGCGGAGCTCTCGCGTACCGGGAAGTACGTCACCTGGGCGTCGAACTCTTCGCCCGCGGTCATTCTCTATACGGTCGCCACCGGCGCGATGGTCAGCCTCCCCACGCCCACGAACCCGAGCACCTGGAGCGTTTCGGATGACGAAACGACGTTGTTCATCTCGCTCGGCCAGCGCTTGTTGCGCTACCCGATCGCCAACCTCACCAACCCCCAGCCGTTCCCCACCGACGGAGGCGTCGCGCTCGGCGTGGCCGCCTCGAGCCGCGATCACTGGAACGTGGTGTCCGTCAGCTCCGGCGTCGCGACCCTGACGCAGGTGACGACCAACAGCGTGCAGTCGATCGACGCGTACAATGGTCAGCTCGCGAACCTCTCGTCGTTGTCGCCGGTGACCTTCGGCTGGGCCGATGCCGGCGCGGCGCTGAACCTGCTCATCGTCCCGTGGGACGGTGGCACGCCGGTGAACGCGGGCTCGTTCCCGTTCGGCACGGGCTTCGATTCGCTCCGTGGCACGACCGCTACGCCCTGTTTCGTGACGAGCGGGCCCGACACGAGCTGGTTCTGCATCAAGATGAACGACGGCACGCGCGTGAATCTGCCGACCGACTCGGCGCCGCTCCTCGTCAACGAGTTGGGCACGCGCGCGGCGTTCGTGACCGCTCCCTCTGACGGTGGCGTGAACGGGTTCTACGAGACGGTGTTGCCGCCTCCGGCGACGCTCACCGCGATCGACAGCAGCCAGGATGGTTGGAACTTCTCGTGGCTCACGCCGACCCGCGTGTACGCGATGGAGGCCAACAGCAACGATGGCCGCAAGCTGCGCGTCGTCAGCAACGGCGTCGCCGCGCCCGTCGACACCGACACGGCCGATGGTGGCTACTACGTCGACGGTCCGCTGCTCCAGACGATGCAGAAGTCGACGGGCAAGTGGCGCACGATGCTGGGTGACGCGCCGTTCCGTACGCTGCCGGTCAACCTCGGTGTCACCCCGACGGGTCATGCGGTTCGCTCGACTCCGCAGACGACCAAGTACGCGGCGGTGAACTTCGTCTCTGGAGCCCGGCAGTTCTACATGCTGCTCGACGAGGTCGGCGGCACGGTCGCGCAGGCGCCGTTCGACGGCTACTGCACCGGCTACGCGTTCCGCAGCGGCACGTACGAGTTCGCCGAGTGCATCCGCTACGGCGTCAGCTCCGACAGCGATGCCTATGACTTCCAGCGCAAGATCTTCATCACGCGTGACGACGAGACGGTCGACTACGGCTTCGAAGTCGGCGTCGAGTCGGTGCGCCGGGGTCGAATGGCGGTCTCCAGCGACCAGCACAGCATCCTCCTCGGTACGTACGGCGACTGAGTGCTAAACGCGTCACCATGTCTTCCGGCCTGGTGACGCTGTTGTCCGAGTTGGTGGCCATCGACTCCACGTCGACGCGGAGCAACGTGGCCATCATCGATGTGTTGGAGAAACACCTGTTGGCGCGCGGCTTCGACACCGAGCGCCAGCGGTACACCGACGACAACGGCATCGAGAAGCACAACCTTCTCGGTCGCCGCGGCGGCACCGGCACCGCCGAGCTCGCGCTGGTCGGTCATTCTGACTGCGTGCCCTTCGATGCCTCGTGGAAAGAGGCGCTCACGCTGACGGAGCGCGACGGCAGGCTCTATGGCCGCGGGTCGTGCGACACCAAGGCGTTCATCGCCTGCGCGCTGACCGCCGCCGGCAAGACGAAGGGCGAACACGGCAAACCGTTGTTGCTGACCTTCACCGCCGACGAAGAGGTCGGCTGCGTGGGCGCGAAGAAGCTGCTCGAGGCGCGCAAGGTCGACGCGAAGCGCTCCATCGTGGGGGAGCCGACGCAACTGACGCCGGTGCGCGCCAACAAGGGCTACTGCCTCGCGGAGATCGAAGTCTTCGGCAGGGAAGGGCACTCCGCGTACCCCGACACCGGCGCGTCAGCGATCTTCCGCGGAGCGCGGCTGCTGACGAAGCTCGAGGCGTACGCGAAGGGTGAATTGCGCGCGCACGTGCACAAGGACTTCACGCCTGGCTTCGGCACCTTGAACGTCGGCATGGCGTCGGGCGGCAAGGCGAAGAACATCATCCCCGGGTTGATGAAGCTGACGCTCGAATGGCGGCCGTTGCCCACGCAGCCCGTCGACGAGGTGCTCAAGAAGGTGCACGCGCTCATCGCGGAATGTCAGGCCGAGGAGCCCGGGTTCGAGGCGACGGTGCGCGCGCCGCGGCTCGATCGCGGGTTCGACACGTCGGCGACGGCCGATGTCGTTCAATTTCTCGCGGGTCAATCAGGGCGCGGCGCGGAGACGGTTTCGTTCGGCACCGAAGGCCCGCAGTTGGAGCAGCTCGGGGCGACGCCGGTCGTCTTCGGGCCCGGTGACATCAAGGTGGCGCATCAGACCGGCGAGTTCGTGCCGGTGGATGAACTGCATCGCGCCGCCGAGATTCTCGAAGCGGCGATCCGCCATTTCTGCGCGTGACGTCACTCGACGCGGCGTCGAGTTGAGAAGCCGCGCCGGGATTGTTGCAGTGCGATTCGTCGCTATGCGTGGTGAACCCACTCGCCGTGCACCTCGTGAAGGCGACGCCGGCGTTGAGAACACGTGCCGAGCTTCGTCAGGTGCGGGTGTGCTTCGAAGCGACGCAGGTCACCTCGCTGCGGCCGTGCAACTCAACTCGATCAGTCACGCGTTCACTCGATGCGGCGCTGCGTGCCGGCATCGGGCGCGACGCCGGAGGGGAACACCGAGCTGTCGAGCTCCCAGTTGAGCCGGCCCGCGAGCACCGCGCCCGCGAGTGAATCGACCCAGCCGTTGAGCTTCGTCGAAGACAGCAGCAACGGCCCGAGCTCCGCGCTCGCCGCGACGAAGCCCGCGAGCTCCGCTGACTGCACCGCTTCCCACAGTGGAATCTGCTGGAGCGCGCGCGCCACCAGCTTCGGGTCAAAACTGAAATCGAGGCCGTGCGCCTGCTTGCCCGACGCCGAGCTCAACGCGGCGACCGCGCGCTGCCGAACGTCGTCATCATTCGCGATCACCACGAAACGGTCGCTCGAGGTGACCGTCAGCGTCCCCGAGGGGAAAATCAGCGAGCGCGCATCGAGCTTCGCGAGCGCCGCCTTCACCGCTTCGACCTCGGTCGCCTCCGCGACGAGCGCGAACCGGAGCGCGAAGAAGCGCGCCTCCTTGCTCTTCAAGCCGCCGCTCACCTTCACGTGACTGAGCAGCACCGCGGTGTTGCCGGTGAGCAGCGGAGCGACCTCCTTCGCCACCGGCGTCAGGCTCGCCGCGCCGGGGAACTCGCGCACCAACTGCGTCACCACCGCGGGCAACTCACTCTTCGCGACGCGCGCGTGAATGACGCCGAGGCCCGTCGCCGAGAACCTCGCGAGCGGCGAATCGCCCGCGCCGGCGAACCTGGTGACGCGCGTGTTCTTGAGTTTCAGGTCGGCCTGCAGCGTCAGCCCGCTGGCGTTGAGGGCGAGCACGCCGGGCGTCGCTCCCTCAGGCACCACCACCTGCAGGGGCGCGGGCAGCTTCGAGGCGAGGGCGAAGCCGGCTCCCGAGGCCGTCGTGCTCAGCAGCTTCGCGAGCGGCAGGAGCTGCTTGTCGATGCTGCGGCCGTGCCCGTTGATGGCGCACGATTCCTTCCCCGACACCACGTACGCGCCGAGCACGCGGCCGAGCGGGTCTTGCGAGGTCTGAAAGACGTACCCGCCTTCCTTCCGCACGACGAGCTCGCCCTGCCGCTGCAATTTCTCGTCGCAGGCTTCGCGGTAACGCTTCACGTCTCTCAACGTCACGCAGGTGATCAACGCGTCACCCACCTGCGAACGCGTGAGGCCCTGCGTGCCATCGATGCCCGAACGTTCGAGCGCGTCCGCGTCCAGCAGGTTGAGCCCGATGAGCGCGTGCGCGTCGGCCGCCCAGGCGTCGGGGCGCAATACGTTCGAGCGGCTCCCGGCGGCGCGAAAGAAGGGCAGCAGCGGCGTCATCGCGTCGAGGCGCGGCGCGTACGAGACGACGGTCGCTCCGGAGGGCGCACGCGGGGCAGAGAGCACAGCCAGCAGCAGCACCGTCGAGAGCATCGGTGTCTCATATCGCGCCGGAGCCGATTTTTCGGCCTCAGCGACGCCTCGCCCCGCGTATAAGGGCCTTCTCATGGCATTCAAGGCAACGCGGGCAAAGTCGGGCCTCTTCGAGATTCACGGCATCGAGGCCTTCATCGAGCAGAAAGTTTCCGAGCTGAAGAAGGCGCTCGGCATCGGCGGCAAGACGGTCGAAGTGAAGGCCGCGCCGAAAGCGAAGCCGGCTCCCAAGGCGGCGGCGAAGAAGGCGGGCGGCGTCGAGCCGCTCGATTTGCTCCTCGCTTCGTTCAACGCGCACCCGAAGAAGGCGGCGCTGATCAAGGCCGGCAAGAAGAAAGATCAGCTCCTTCGCTCGTTGATCCCGCTCTACGTGGCGGGCGACATCGACGTGACCAGCGGCATCACCTCGAAGTTCTGGGCGAAGCACGGCGTGAAGTACTCGGCGCCGAACGTCGCCAAGGCGTTCCGCACGCACCCGGGCAACGTGAAGCGTACGGCGAAGGGCCTGCGCATCACGCCGGCCGGCATCAAGTACGTGGACTCGGCGCTCTGAGCGAGCCGACCCACGAGGCCTTGCTGCGCGCGCTGCCTCCCGGCGGCACGATGTGGCTGCCCGCGGCCGGAAAAAGCCTGTGGCCGCTGTTGCGCGGCGGAGAAACGCTCAAGGTCGAGCGGGTCTCCGCCGTTCGCGTCGGTGACGTCGCGGTGGTGATGATCAGCCGCGCCCTCGTCGCGCATTTCGTCATTTCGGTGAACCCGCTGCGCACCGCCGCCAGCAATGGTCGCGTTGATCAGCCCGCCGATGAGCTGCTCGGCCGCGTCATCGCCTTCCGCAGAGATGGAATTGTTCACCCATGGCCCGCTCAACTGGCCGTGGTGTTTCGCTGGTTGCCTTCACTGTCACGTGTCGTGAAGCGCGTGCCGGGTGCGAAAAGACTGATCAGCCGGCTTCGCGATTTTTGACCCTCGCGGAGCCGTGTGGTGTCGTTGTCGCCCCCCCGCGCACCTTTCCCTCAATTGTTGAGCGAGCTTGCACCCGGTAGATCCGCGCGAATCGGTAACGAGGTTTTAATGCGCGTAAAACGAAGTCTGCTTTCAGCGATGTTGTTGGTCAGTTTGTTGCCGGTCGCATCGTTACCAGCGATCGCACAGACCGTTCCCTTCGACATTTCGATCACCAACACGCTGCCGCAGACGACGTACCCATGGTCTGCGGGTCTGCTCACGTTGGCACCGGTGCTGCCGTTGGGCGCGAGCCCGCAACCCGGCACGCCGGCGTACGCCGCCTATTCGTTCGCGAACTCGAACTGCGACTACGACGACACGTTCTGTTCAGGTTCCTGCAACGACAACGGCAACGCGGTGGTGCTCGCGCAGCGCCTCGGCCTCACGCTCGGCGTGAACGCGTGGCTGGTGCCCGCGCTCAACGGCAACAACACCACCGCGACGGTGCACATCGACGTGCCGCAGGGCGCGAAGCTCTCGTTCATCGCGTGGATCAACAACACCAGCGTGTTCGATGACTTCGTCGCGATGCATGTGCTGGGCAACAAGCTGGATCTCTCGGTGCCGCTGTTCGACGCGCAGGGCGCTCCGCTGAACGACGTCGTCTTCGGCGTCGACGGCTACGACACCAACTCCACCAGCGCCACCGACGGCAGCGGCGACACCTGCTCGCAAGAATGCCCGGCGCAGACGACCGGCTGCTACGTGACGTGGAACAACGCGTCGGCGGGCACCTACCCGGCGCAGCCGACGACGGTGACCACGCCGTTGAGTCTCACGGCGACGGGCCCCGCGACGACGGCCAACGGCGCGGCGACGTACGTGTTCGCGTACCAGAACACGACCGGCGCGCAGCTCACCAACACCACCCTCAAATATGTGCTGCCCACGGGCGCGACCTACGTCTCGTCGACCAACGGCGGCAGCTACAACAACACGACGCGCACCGTGACCTGGACGCTCAACACCCTGAACGTCAACGCCAGCGGCACGCGCTCCGTCTCGGTGACGCTCCCCGTCGGCACCACGCTCCACTCGGCGACGGCGAGCTACACGCGCTCGTCGCGCGCGTACAACGTGGTCTCGAACGTCATCAGCACGCTCTATTCGACGGCGTTGACCGCGACCTGCACGTTCACCGATTCAGGCGGGCGCTTCACCGACGGCCTCTCGGTGGGTCAGCTCGCCGGTGGCACCAACAGCGCGCGCGAAATCGCCGTGGTGCTCCCGCGCGGCAGCGCGACGGCCGGCGGCGTGGCGGTGTTGAACAACAACTGCGTCGAGCAGTCGCGCACCTCGTTGCCCGCGGGCCGCGACACGCAGGGCTTCCCGCTGGTGCAGGACCTCAACAACAGCGCGAGTTCTGCCGAGTACGCGTTCGGTGAAGGCATGAGCACGCCGAATCAGGGAGCGCTCATCGCGCGCACCGGCGCCTCCGCTTCGTATTGGAGCGCGATGCCCTGGGGCTACCCCGGCTTCTGGAACATGGGCCCGTCTGGCGCCGACCTCGTCGGCAACTCGAACCCCGACACGCTGCTCGCCGATTGGGATGGCCACCTCGCCGTCGTCGGCAACAACTCCACCACCGTCGCCGCGCAGACCGATTTCTGGGCGAGCGATGGGGAACACGCCTTCGGGCACGTCGCGCTCGCCGACGTCATCGGCACCACCGCGCTCGAGGCGGTGGTGTTCGGGTACACCAAGGGCACGGTCACCGCGTTCACCGGCAGCACGCTCGCCAAGGCATGGCAGAGCGCGTCGCTCCGCACGCTGTACGGCGACTTCGCGTACGGCACCGGCCCGGCGATCGGCGACCTCGACGGAGACGGCAATGCCGAAATCGTCGTCACCACCTACGGCTCGACGTCAGACGTCTACGCGTTTTCTCCGAAGACGCAGGCGACGGGCTCGACCTGCAAGTACCGCTTCGACCCGGGCGGCATGTTCACGTACACCTCGCCCGTCATCGGCGACGTCGACGGCAGCGGCCGCAAGTCGGTGGTGACCATCTCCTCGTCTGACGGCGTGGTCAGCGTGATGAAGGCCGCGTCGAGCACCGGCTGCACGGCGGGCGGCACCATCGTCTGGCAGTACACCATCAAGGCCGGCGAAGGCTCCGCGTTCGCTCCGCTGCTCTACGACGTGAACGGCGACGGGACCCTCGACGTCATCGCCGCCTCGCAGACGCGCCTGGTGGTGCTCGACGTCCGCAACCGCACGCTCCTCCATACGTTCGATGATTCGAGCGCCACCTTCGCTCCGAGCGCGGTGGTCGTCGACTCCGACAGCGGCAGCGCCACGTCGACCGGGGCGCACGAGCTCTGGGTCACCGGCTGGCGCAACAGCAAGGTGTACCGAATCAACCTGCCGGTCACGGCTGACGCGCCCACGGAATGGAACACCTTCGGCGGCGCGCCCGCCCGCACGGGAGCCCGGTGATGAAAAAGGTCAGCTTCTTGCTCGTGATCGCCGCCGTGGCAGCCTCGCTCTCCTGTGGAGTTCAGGTGCCTGCCGACGTGAATGATGTGAACGATGTGACGCCGCCCGGCCCGGAGCTCCAGGAGCCGGTGAACCTCTGGCCGGCTGACGCAGATCTGGGCGTGGTGATTCCGTCGGGGGTTGATCCGCGTGGCAGTCGTCCGCCGCCGCCCCCGGTTCGCGAATGAACGACCCGCAGATCAAACGCGCATGGAGTCCACCGTCGGTGCGCACCGTCGAGCCCTCGGCGCCCGCGGTGCTGCTGGCTGAATCCATCGTGTGCCGGTGCCAGAACAGCGGGCAGGCCTGCGCGTGCTTCACGCCCATCACGCCGCCGGAGTGCGGCGTGTGCCGGTAGAAAAGAAAACGCCCGAGGCCAGCAAGCCCCGGGCGTCGTCATTTCACCGCGCCACTTCTCAGTAGCGGTAGTGCTCGGGCTTGAACGGGCCCTCGGTGGTGACGCCGAGGTACTTCGCCTGCGTGTCGCTGAGCTTCGTGAGCTTCGCGCCGACCTTCGCGAGGTGGAGCGCCGCGACCTTCTCGTCGAGCTTCTTGGGCAGCACGTAGACCTTGCCCTTCTCGAACTTGTGGCCGGTGTCGATGGCTCCCCAGAGCGCGAGCTGCGCCAGGGTCTGGTTGGTGAAGGAGTTCGACATCACGAACGACGGGTGACCCGACGCGCAGCCGAGGTTCACGAGGCGGCCGCGGGCGAGCAGCGTGAGGCGCTTGCCGTTGGGGAAGATGAACTGGTCGACCTGCGGCTTCACGTTCTCCTCGCGGATTTCGGGGTTCTTCTCGAGCCAGCTGACCTGAATCTCGGAATCGAAGTGGCCGATGTTCGCGAGAATGGCGCCGTCCTTCATCGCCTTCATGTGCTCGCCGGTGATGACGTCGACGCAGCCGGTCGCCGTGCAGAACAGGTCGGCGTGCGGCGCGATGTCTTCCATCGTCGTCACGGTGAAGCCTTCCATCGACGCCTGGAGCGCGTTGATGGGGTCGATTTCGGTGACGAACACGCGCGCGCCCATGCCCTTCGCGGCGGCCGCGCAGCCCTTGCCGACATCGCCGTAGCCGGCGACGACCACGGTCTTGCCCGCGATCATCACGTCGGTCGCGCGCTTGATGCCGTCGAGGAACGATTCGCGGCAGCCGTAGAGGTTGTCGAACTTCGACTTGGTCACCGAGTCGTTCACGTTGATGGCGGGCACCTTGAGCGTGCCGGCCTTCATCATCTCGTACAGGCGGTGCACGCCCGTGGTGGTCTCCTCGGAGAGCCCGCGGATCGGGTCGGGACCCGAGAAGAGCTCGGGGTGCTTGTTATGCACCCACATCGTCAGGTCGCCACCGTCATCGAGGATCATGTTCGGCGCCTTGCCGTCCTTGAACGCGAAGAGCTGCGCCTCGAGGCACCAGTCGGCCTCCTCGAGCGTCTGGCCCTTCCACGCGAACACCGGTACGCCGGCCTTGGCGATGGCCGCGGCGGCCTGGTCTTGCGTCGAGAAGATGTTGCACGAGGTCCACGTCACTTCGGCGCCGAGCGAGACCAGCGTCTCGATGAGCACCGCGGTCTGCGTGGTCATGTGCAGACAGCCGGCGACGCGCGCGCCCTTCAGCGGCGACTTGCCCTTCCACTCCTCGCGGAGCGCCATCAGGCCGGGCATTTCTTTCTCGGCGATGGAGATTTCTTTGCGGCCCCAGGCGGCGAGCTCGGGGTTGGCGATCTTGTACGCGGGGAATGACGTCTTGTGTTCCATGACTGCTCCTTCGTGGGTGTGAACTACGTGGGTTTCGTTGCCGCCCAGGCGTGCCAGGGGACCTGCGCGTCGGGGCCGGCGGGGTGAAAGACGGAGGGGATCGGCAGCTCGCCGCGGAACGCGAGGCCGGCCTGTTCGATGAAGCTCTTCACTTCGTCGACGGTGAAGCCCGACCACACGTCGCCTTCTTGCGTGCGCAGCGCGTCGGCGTCGTGCGGCAGGTAGTCGAGCACGATGAGGTGCCCGCCTCTTTTCAAGAGCCGCGCGAACGACGCGATGGCCTGCGCCGGGCGCGAGACGTGATGGAGCATGCGGCCGGCGAACACCAGATCGGCTCCGCCTGCAGAATCGACGCGCTGCACGAGCGACGCATCGTCGTAGCTGCCGGGGAAGAGCGAGACCGTGTGGAAGCCGCGCTGCGCGACGCGCTCGGCGACGCGGGCCAGTTGCGCCTGCGAACGGTCGACCGCGATGACGCGCGAGAAGAGCGGCGCGAGCAGATCGAGCGACAACCCGTCACCCGCTCCGACATCGACAGCGAGCGCGCGCGACGGCAGCAACAACGAGAGCGCCGCGAGGTGCGCGAGGTGCTCAGGCGACGCAGGCACTGACTCTCTCGCCGCCGTGGCGGCCTCGAAGTGACTGCGGCCCGAATCTTCACGCGCGGCGACGACCTGCGGCACGCGCGCGAGGCTGCCATCGGCGAGGCTGAGTCGACGGCCTTCAGCGAGCGCCTCCGACAGCACGGGGTCGTTCGACATCGCGGTGACGTCGGTGCTTACGAACACGCGCGTGCCGTCTTTGCGCGCTTCGACGAGCCCGGCGTCACGCAGCGGCGCGACCTTCCGGCTCACCTGCGGCTGCGAATCGTTGAGCAACGTGGCGAGCTCCGAGACGCTGAGCGCTTCGCCCGCGCACAACGCGAGCAACTGCAGCCGGCTGGGTTCAGCCAGCAGCCTGAAGAGCTCCACGCGCGGGAGGTTTTGCGTCGCGACCTGCACGGCGGCGAGGAATAGTGCATTCATGTGCATGAATGCAACTATGCGTGTCTATTGAGAGTGAGGCCGAACATATTCAAGAGGTTACGAGCATGATGTGGGAATCGCCCCTCCATCCGGGAGGAGCGCGCATCGCTGAAAATGGAGCGCGGGTCGCTGAAAACGGAGCGCGCGGTCTTCAAAACGCAGCGCGCATGTCTTCGGACACGGCGCGCATTCCTTCGGGGATGGCGCGCATCGCGTTGGACACGGAAAGGACGCGTCCGAGCGGAGCGCGCGTGTCTCCTGGCCGCGCGCGCATTCGTGCGGAGTCAGCGCGTGCCGCTCCGGGCGCAGCGCGTGGTCCTTCGGCACAGGTTGCGTGCCGTTTCGGACACGGCGCGGGCCGGAATCAGCGGAGCGCGCCGCTGACGAAGTACCGTTCGCGACGCATGGCCTTCTTCCATGACACCGTGTTCGACGAACGCACCGGCCGGCACGAGCGGCTCTTCGTGAATCAGCAGTACGACTTTCTGTTCGTCATCTCGTGGAACCCGGCGCTCAACGACAACCCCAC
>JBEHYH010000132.1:0-13398 GCA_048498275.1 Myxococcota bacterium
TTGACGAAGCTCCACGAGGAGTTCGTGCTCGGCATGTTGGATGAATTGTTGACGCGCTACGCGGGCGCCGAGGTGCTCGGTGAAGTCGTGGTGCTGGTGGAAGGGCGCGTGGGTGAGACGCGCTGGGGCGAGGAGGAGGTTCGCGCCGCGCTCCTTCGCGGGCTGGCTGACGGCGAGCGGTTGAAGGCGCTGACCACCGAGCTCGCGAAGCGCTCCGGCTGGAGCGCGCAGGAGCTGTACCGTATAGGGCTGTCGCTCAAGTCTTGAGGTCGGAGGCGTTTGAATGAACTGGAAGCTCGGTTTCGGTGTCGTCGTGGTGTCGGCGTTGTGCGCATGCCCCGTGAAGCCTGACGACAAGTCATGCGACGCAGGTTGTTACGGTGACGAGCTGTGCGACGTCGCGAGCAATACCTGTGTCTCCCAGTCAGACGGAGGCTCCTCAGACGCGGGCCACGCCGACGCGGGTTCGCTCGATGGTGGTCACGCCGATGCTGGCGTTGCGGATGGCGGCAGCGACGGTGGTATCGAACCCTGCGCGCCCTCGGAGGTTTGCCGCGACGCGCACGGGCCGTGCGATCTCCCGGAGACCTGCAACTCGGATCGCGAGTGCCCGCCTGACAGCTTCAAACCCGCGGCCACCGAGTGCCGTCCCGCGCTCCTGGACGCCGGCTGTGACGTGGCCGAGTACTGCACCGGTGATTCCGCCGAGTGCCCGTCGGACATGGCTGCTCTCGGAAACACCATCTGCCGCTCTCCGCTTGGCGTGTGTGACGCACCCGAGTTGTGCGACGGCGTGTCGACCGTGTGCCCCTCCGATCTGTATTGGAACACGAGCACCGTGTGTCACCCGTCGCAGGGTGATTGCGACCCCGCGGAAAGCTGCACGGGGTCGTCGCCCGATTGCCCCGTCGATCTCCGCGAACCGCAGGGCACGAGCTGTCGTGGCGCGAACGGTGACTGCGATCGTGCCGAGGTCTGTGATGGCACTTCGCCCGTGTGCCCGAACGATCAGTTGCTCGATGCAGGCGTCGTCTGCCGTGGTGCCGCGGGGCTCTGTGACGTGCAGGAGGTTTGCACGGGCACCGACCCGGGTTGTCCCGACGATGTGTACCGCGCAGCAGGCTCCATCTGTCGCGGTGACGCAGGCGTGTGCGACGTCGCGGAGACCTGCACTGGCACCAGCACGATGTGCCCGGCCGATTCGTTTCAGTCCTCCAGTGTGCAGTGCGCTGCGCCGACCTGCAGTGCCGCGCTCGCGACTGCGGCTCGCTACTGCGCGGGCACCGCGAATGTCTGCAACACGTCGTCGAGCGTCTCGTGCAACGGCTACCAGTGCACCGTGGCTGGAGACACCTGCCGCACGTCCTGCTCCGTGAACACGGACTGTGTCACGAGCACGCACTTCTGTGACACCACCGTCACGCCGTCACCTGCGTGCTCGCCGAAGCGCGCTGATGGCCAACCGTGTTCCGGCACGAGCAGCGGCTTCCAGTGCGCGAGCGAAAGCTGCATCGCGATGTTCAGCGATGGCGATCACGATGGTTATGGTGTCGGAGTCTCCAGCTTCCGGTGCGGCGCGACTGCACCTCTCGGTTACTCCACGAACAACTCTGACTGCTGCGACACAGACCTCAACGCGAAGCCGGGTCAGACCGGCTGGTTCACGACGACTCGCACGGGCTGCGGCGGCTACGACTACGACTGCTCCGGCGCCGAAACCAAGCAGTACACCTTCGCCAACGCGTGCCAGACGAGCGGTACCTGTACCGCCTCGGTTTGCATCGAAGGCACCGGGTGGACTGGTTCGACCGCCCCCGCGTGCGGCGCAACGGGGACCTACGCGACGGCCTGCACCTCGAAACCGCTCACCGCTCCTTCCTGCAGCGGAGGGGAGTCGTGCCAGCTCACCAGCTCCACGCGCACGCAGCCCTGTCACTGAGCGCTTTGTCTGGCATCGACGCTCGTGAATGGTCATGAGAGCGCATGGCGTCGAGTCTTCTGCTGCTGCTTGATGACATCGCCTCCACGCTCGATGACGTGGCGGCGCTGACCAAGGTCGCGGCGAAAAAGACCGCAGGCGTGCTCGGCGACGATCTCGCGCTCAACGCGCAGCAGGTGACCGGGCTCCACGCGAGCCGGGAGCTGCCGGTGGTGTGGGCCGTCGCGAAGGGCTCGCTGGTCAACAAAGCCATTCTCATTCCCCTCGCGCTGCTCATCAGTCAGCTCGCGCACTGGCTGGTCGGCCCGCTGATGATGGTGGGCGGCGCGTACCTCTGCTTCGAGGGCGTCGAGAAGGTGCTGCACTCCGTCTTCCCGCCGAAGAAAGAGGCCGAGGTGGTCGACGCGAAGCCCGTCGATCTCGTCGCGCTCGAAAAATCGAAAGTGAAGGGCGCCATCCGCACCGACTTCATCTTGTCGGCGGAGATCATCGTCATCTCGCTGGGCACCGTCGCGGAGGAACCCTTCACGCGGCAACTCCTGACGCTGCTCGGCGTCGGTCTGGTGATGACGGTGGGCGTCTACGGCTTCGTGGCGGGCATCGTGAAGATCGACGACCTCGGTCTCGCGCTGCGTGAACGTTCGAGCGCGGTGATGAAGACGCTCGGCACCGGGCTGGTGAAGCTCGCGCCGTGGTTGATGAAGTTCCTGTCCGTCGCGGGGACGATCGCGATGTTCCTCGTCGGTGGCGGGTTGCTGGCGCACTACCTCGCGCCGCTTCGTCACTTCGTCGAAGCGCTCGAGCTCGGAGCGCTGCTCGAAACCTGTGTCGAAGCGCTCATCGGCATTCTCGCCGGCGCGGTCGTGCTCGGTGTCGTCGCGGGCGTACGTCGACTGCTCCCGAAGCGCGCGACGAGTTGAACCTCGCGAAGCGCCAGGAGTCAGCGCGAGCCCCGGGGAACCAAGACAACGCTCCCGAGCGAGCCGCGCGCACGGAACGACTTCTGCGCGTTGAAAACACGATGCCCACGACCCGTGAATGTCGTGGGCATCGGGAACTCCGGGGGCTTCGCGCTACTTCGCCGGCGGCACCGGAGGCGGCCGCTGCGTCGGCGGAGCAGGCGTCGTCGGCGCCATCTGCTGCTTGAGCATGTTCGCCAGCAGCAACTGCACGAGCCCGCCCTGCGCCGACTCGCCCTGGGCACCGCCGCCCGTCACCATGATGTCGGGCGTGATCTTGAGCCCCGCCGCGGTGATCGACTTCATCACCTCGACCGCGGTCACGCCCTGCGCGGTGAGCGCGGTGACCTGATCGCGATACGCCTTCGCCTGCGCTTCACCCTTCGACGCGAAGACTCCTGCTTCGGCGTCGCCCATGCGCTGAATCCGTTCGGCTTCCGCGGTCGCCGTGGTGCGGATGCGCGCGGCTTCACCTTCAGCGCGCTTCTGCGCCTGCTTCGCTTCGTGGTCGGCGATCTCGATACCGACCTGCGCCTTCATCAGCAGTTGCTGCTGATCGGCCTGCGACTTGGTGCGCTCGAACTCGATGCGGCGCTCCTCGGCCTTCTTCTTCGCGTCGAACATCGACTGTTCCTGCTCGGCGAGGTTCTTCTGCTGCGTGGTCTTCATCAGCTCGCCGGGGAGGTGGATGTTGGTGATCATCACGCTCACCACCTCCACCCGGTACTTGTGCAGGTCGGCCTTCACCGCCTCTTCAGCCGACGCCTGCTCGGCCGCGCGGTTCTGCTGGTAGGCGATGGCGGGCGACTTCGAGACCTGCGCGCGGAAGATGCCGTCGATCTGCGGGTGAATGACGTTGCGCTCGAGCTCCGCGATGCTCCCGAGCTTCTGGATCACGTACGGCGCGTTCTCCGGGAGGATGCGGTACTGGCACCGCACCTCGACCTGCATCTCGAAGCCGTCGTGTGAGACGACGGTGAACGGGTCGAACGGGTTCTTGGTGGTCGATTCATCTTTCGACCACTCGACGGAACGCGTCGTCGTCGGCACCACCACCACGATGTAGGCGAGCGGGTTGATGTTGTACGCGCCGGGCCCGAGCACGTTGCGCTGAATGCCGCGGTACCCCTCCGGCACCACGTGGCGCGTGTTCTGCAATTCGTCGGGCGCCTGCACCAGCTCTTCGGGGTCTTTGCCGATGTTGCTGATCAGCACGCCGACCTCGCCCTGCTTGATGACGGTGGTCGGCTTCAGGTTCACCGAGAACAAGAACGGGTTCACGTAATACCGGCCGGGGCGGAGCACGCTTTCCTGCGGGCCACGCAGACCGCCTTCGTCGAGGAAGGCTTGCCCGTCCTGGTAGCTGTTGTGCGACTTCATGTCGGGCGTGTGACCGACGACGTCGTTGCGCGCCATCGAGATGCCGTCCTTCGCTTCGACCACGCCGATCTGGTTTTCCTGAATGGCGACCGCGTCAGCGAGCTCGACGTGGAACATGTCGATGAAGATGTTGAAGGTGCCGGGGCGCAGGAAGTCGATCTGCGGGCCCTTCTGGCCACCGCGCTGCAGAAACACCTCGGCCTTCTGGAAGTTGTCGTGCCCGTCGACGCTCTTCGCGAGGAGCTGCCCCTGATTGAGCGCGATGCCGTCGGCCGCGGTGACCACGCCGATGCTGCCCTCGGGGATGCGCGTCTTCTTGATCTTCTGAACCTGAAACAGCCGCGGGTGGATCTTGTACGTACCGTTGGTGAGGAAGCGGAGCTGCTTGCCGCGCACGCCGCCCTTGGTGAGGAAGCTCACCGGGTCTTGAAAGTTGTCGTGCGATTCGCCGGCCTTGTCTTCGGCGAAGATGCGGCCCGAAGGCATCGGCTCGCCGTCGACCGCGGTGACGACGCCGAGCTCGTCGGGCCCGATGGTGATGAACTCCGCCTTCTGCAAGACGCTCACGAACGGCCACGCGACGAAGTGCAGCCCGGGGCTCAGGTAGCGCCCCTGAATGCCGACTTCGCCGGAGGTCGCGAACACGCGGCCGGCGTCGAGCTCCTTGCCGAAGTAGCGGCGCTCGGTGATGGCGATCTGCGTGGGGCCGACGTTCACGATCCAACGCGACAAGAGATACAGCCCGCCGATGATCAGCAGCAGGCCGAAAACGAGGACGACGATTCCTTGCATGGTCCCTCCCGATAAGAAGATGTGACGCTATCTCGCCCGTTCGCGCGGCTTCAGTCTTTTTGGCGAAAGCACTCGAAGTCGCCGCGGCGCGCGCCGTCTGACCGTACCTGCGCGTGCTCGGCGCCGTTGAAGAGCAGGTAGAAACCCGTGGTGTTGGTGTGCGTGACGCCGCGCCAGCCGTCGTACGGCCCGCCGGTGAACGTCACGACGCCATCGCGCTCGCTCACGCCGCCGCTGCCTGTCGCGGTCCCGTAGTCATCGCCGGTGATGGTGAACGGCGGCAACGCGGCGGGGTTCCATTGCACCTGCGTTCCACCTCCGCCGACGAGAATGCTCAACGTCAGACACGCGTAGCGGCCGTCGAGGTTCGCCGAGGCGGGTGAGGGCGGGAGCTGGAGAGGTGCCACCGCGGCGTTCGGGTCGTCGTCGTGCATTGCTCCGGCGATGAGACACAGCGCACAGCAGCCGATCAGAACCGCAGCCACACAGCCGAGGCTCACCATCGTCTTCGTGGTCTTCGTCATGCGAGCCCCCGGCTCTCTTCAGTTACCGCTCGAGTCCTGTTCGGCGACGGCGCCGACGATCGCCGTGCAGGTGCAGCACCCTCCGAGGAGCGTCAGCGCGCCGACGACCATCAACACCCACTTGAGCGTGTTGTCTTTCTTCGGCGGGGCGGGCGCGGGTTGCGGAGGAATGGTCTCCGCGACGGGCGGCAGCGGGGCCGCCTTCGTCGGGGTGTGGGTGCGATCGAGCCCCGAGGCGATCGAGGGCATCGGCGTCGCGCGCTCCGGCGCCGGCTGGAACGCGGGCGTGTTGCCCTTCGCGGGCAGCTCGAGCGCGGAGCGGATGGCGTCTCCGAACTCCTTCGCCGACTGCCAGCGTTGATGCGCTTCCTTCGCGAGGCCGACCATCACCACCTGCGCGAGCGGCACGGGGACCTCGGCGGCGATCTGGTGGAGCGGCTCCGGCTGCTCGGTGCGCACCTTGACGATCAGATGCGCGTAGCTCTCGGCGTCGAACGGGAGCCGGCCGGAGAGCAATTCGTAGATCATCGCCGCGACCGAATAGAGATCGGCGCGCGCGTCGACGCTGCGGGCATCGAAGAACTGCTCCGGCGCCATGTACGACGGCGTGCCCATCGCGACGCCGGTCATGGTGAGGCCCGACCCCGCCGCATCGCCGTGCATCTTCGAGATGCCGAAATCGAGCAGCTTCACGAAGTCGCGCCCGTCGCGCTGAATGACGAACACGTTCGCCGGCTTCATGTCGCGATGAACGATGCCCTTGGCGTGCGCGGCCGACAGCGCGTCCAGCACCTGGAGCACGAGCGTCACCACGCGCTGGAGCGGGAGCGGCGCGTTGCGCGTGGCGAGCTCCTTCAGATCACAGCCGTCGAGATATTCGAGCGCGAGAAACGCCTGGCCGTCGCTGGCGATGCCCGCATCGGTGACGCGCACGATGTGTTCGCTGCCGACCGACGACGCGGCGCGCGCTTCACGGAGGAAGCGTTCCAACATCTGCTGATCAGCGCCGAGGCTCTTCTTCAGCAGCTTGAGCGCGACCGTCGAATCGGTGTGCACGTGCTTGGCGCGGTAGACGGCACCGAAGCCGCCGGCGCCGAGCAGACTCTCGAGCTGGTAGCGGTCGACTTTCGTGCCGATGAGCCCGGGGCTCTGCATCGAGTCGCCGGTGACGAGACACTTCGGCGTTCCCGGCGGGTGTTCACGGCCACAGTGCTGACAGGCGCTCATGCGAGCGGCGCTTGTAGCGCGTCAGTCGGGCTGCACGTAGCACTTGAAGTCGTTCCACCCATCGCCGGTGCTGGAGTTGACTTCGTGATGATTTTCGCCGGCGAAGGCGATGAACGGTTTGGTGTCGGCTCCGAGTCGGCCTTTCCACCCGTCGAGTGGGCCGCCGGTGAAGCCGATGATGTTTCCCTCGACTTCGATCGCGCCGTGCGCGTTCGCGTCTGAATAGCTGCGGCCCTCGAGGCGAAACGCGGGCACTGCGACGGCGGTCCATCGCGGAACGAGCTGGCCGTTGGCGCCCGTCACTCCGCGCGACTGAAAGCAGCCATAGCGCCCGTCGAGCCCGTTCGTGTTCGTCACCGACCCGGGGACCTGACCCGCGTCGACCAGTGTTCCGGCGATGACGCATGACACGCAGCACGCGCTGAGCGCCGCGAGTACTCCGCCCATGACCCACACCGTCTTGCGCGGCTTCATCACGGACCGGAATGTGTCAGGCGGCGACCGCACAGGCGACCGGGGACGTCAGTCGGGCCGCTCGTCGCATTTCAAGTCGTTCCCGGTGTGACGCGATGAACGGATTCAGGCTGGCGCCAGGCAGACCACGCCCATCGTCGAGGCAACCCTTGCTGAAGGTGATGATGCCGTTCGACCCCGTCACTGAGTCGTCGGAGTACGTGTTGCCGTCGCTGGGAAGCGCCGGCGCAGCGATGTCAGCCCACCGTGGAATGAACTGATCGCTGACCTCATGGCGCTGCGCGCTGAGTGCCGGCCCCTCGCCGATCATCAACGCCAATGCACCCGCGCTCGCCAGAACGATGAACGCCACGACGACGGCCACGACACCTTCACCGGCTTCGGGCTGCGGTGAATTTCTCAGACTTGAGCGGGCTGCGCAGGCTTGCCGCGCGCGGCGAGATACGCGGCGACGGCGACTCCGCCCATGAGCGCGAACACGAGCGCGTTCACGAGGTCGATGCCCTGCGTCCACTCCGTCGGCATCAGCACCCTGCTCGACGCCGTGGAGAAGTCGAACAGTTTCGACTCACGCCAGCCTTTGACCGCGACGAGGAGAATCGAGAGCACGAGGCTGGCGGCTCCCGCGGCGAGGCCCGCGATGAGCCCGCGCGTCACCAGCGCCTGCGTTCCCCACGGCGCGCCCGGGGGCAACGGTTCGACGGCTTCGCCCGACACCTCCTTCGGCTCCTGACCCCACGGCACGAAGCGCTGCAGCATCACCATCCCGGGGATTCCGAAGGCCATGGTGAGAATGAAGAAGTCGCGCCAACCGAGGGCATCGGCCATGACTCCCGCGGGCGGGCCCACAAAAGTGCGCGCGAGCCCGACCAGACTCGAGAACAGCGCGTACTGCGTCGCGGGGAAGCGCTTGTCGGTCAGTCGCAGCAGCAGCACGCCGAACGCGCCCCAGCCCATGCCGCCGCACAACGTCTCGGTGAAGATCGCCGACTGGAGCGGAAGGCTGAACGTGAGGTCGAACGTCGTCAGCCAGCCCAGCAGCCCCGTGAGCCAGCCGAAGACGAGGAGAAACCCCAGCACCGCGAGCGCGCTGATTCGGAGCCCGTTGCGGGAGAGCCAGAACGCGACGCCCGCGAGCGAGAGCGTGCAGAACACCGCCGCGCCGAGCGCGTTGAAGGGTGACGTGACGCGCACCAGACCCAGCGTGACGGGGATCTCCGCGACGAACGCGTAGCCGACGTTGCTCACGATCTGCAGCACGCCGCAGATCCACAGACTGCGGCCGACGCCGATGCGCGCGGTGAGCATGCCGCCGATGATGGTGCCCGCGAGCGTGCCGGCGACGCCCACGCCTCCGCGCACCACGCCGACGTCGAATGACGAGAACCCGCGCTGCAGAAGAAAAGGGCTCACCAGCGCGCCGGCGATCGAATCAGCGAGGCGGTACAGCAACACGAAGGAGATGATCTCGAGCGCGCGCGGGCGCCCCAGCATGCCCACGAACGGCAGCCACACCGCTTCACGCAGCGTCTTCGGCTGGCCTTCGATGCTCGGCGGCTCGGGAGCGAAGAGCGTCACCGGAATCAGCGCGAGGTAGATCGCCGCCTGCAACGCGAGCGTCCACTGCCAGCCCCAGAGCGGGCCCAGGGTGATCGCGATGTTCCCCGAGAGCCACAAGCCCGCGCGGTACACGGCCGATCGCGCGCCGACCGCGGTGCCATGCTCGCTCTTCTCGAGCACCTCGACCGCGTACGCGTCGTAGACGATGTCTTGCGACGCCGACGCGAACGAGATGAGGAAGGACAGCACCGCGATCGCGGTGACGATCTCCCGCGAAGGCTCCGCGAGGCCCTTGCACGCATCAGGCGTCGCGCAGGTGACCATTCCGCCTGCGACCCACGCGAGCGCGCCGACGACCAGCGCGAGCGCGAGCTGGCAGAACAGAATCCACCCGCGGCGGCCGGTGAGAAACGGAGGCCGCGTGCGATCGAGCACCGGCGACCAGACGAACTTGAACCCGTAGGGGAGCTGCGTGAGCGTCAACAGCCCGATGGTCTTGATGTCGACGTTGGCGACCGCGAGCCACGCTGGCAACGCGGTGATGACCAGGCCGAGCGGAAGACCCGACGACAGCGAGAGCAGGGTGACCGCTCCCAGCCGCCGGCTGAAGAGCGACTTCACTTCTTCTCGAACTTCACGACTTCCACCAGCTGCGGCCGGGCGGCCAGCGCGTGGCCTCCGTCGCCGATGCGGGTGTGCGCCTCTTTGTGCTGGTGATCAGGCGCTTCGGAGTTGCCGCGCTTGAACCACGGGTCGGTCGGGTGCGTGACCGCGGGCCCCTTCAACAGCCGGGGGATGTCGTAGACGAAGTCCTGGCGCTGGTACTCTGCGGGCGTGTGCGTGTACGTGTCCATGCGGATGGCGTCCTTCGGGCACGCCTCGACGCAGAGGCCGCACACGATGCAGCGGAGCTCGTCGATCACGAACGTCTTGGGGAACTTCTCGATGACGCGCGACTCGGCTTCATCGGCGTCGGGCGAGTACTCAGCGGCCTCGATGTAGATGCACTGCGCCGGGCAGATCGTCGCGCACATGTAGCAGGCCACGCAGCGCGGCTTGCCGTCTTCGCGCGGCACCAGCCGGTGCAGACCGCGGAAGCCGGGCGGGTACTCGAGGCGCTCCTCGGGGTACTGCACGGTCGCGACCTTCGAGAGGCCCTTGCGTTCGAGAACGTTGGGGTTCGGGTCGCGCTCGCCGAAGAGGTTCGCGAGGAAGTGCTTGGTGGTGACCGCGAGCCCCTTGAGCAGCTCGGGCACGTACGTGCGCTCACGCACGTCGGCTTCGATCAGCTCTTTCTTCTCGTCAATCGGAGCAGGGTGATGGGAGGACATGAGAGCTCTTTAGTGGGTGTTGGAGGGCAGCGCCGCGTGCGCGTCGTGACCGTGATCGTCGTGACCGTGGTCGCCGTGATCATCATGACCATGGCCGTCATTCGCCGCCGTCTCTTTCCGGATCTGCCGCGGAGGCGTCATCGTCAGGAACACCATGCCGGCGATCACCACGAAGCCGAAGAGGGCGAGCGAACGCAGCGAGGGGTCCCACAGGATCAGCGCGCCCGACACGAAGAGGTTCACGAGGCCGATGGGGAGCAGGATCTGCCAGCCGAGCTTCTGCACCTGGTCGTAGCGGAAGCGGGGCACCGTCCACCTGATGACCATCTGGAGATAGATGAGGAGGATGACCTTCACCCAGAACACGGTCGAGAAGAACGCGCCCTGAATCACAGGGTGCTGTTTGAAGAACTCGAGGTTCTGCATGTACTCGTTGCCGAACGGGAGCGACCAGCCGCCGAAGAAGATGGCGGTCAGCGTGCCCGAGAGCACCACGATCTCCACGAACTCCGAGATCATGAACATGCCGAACTGCATGCCGGAATATTCGAGGAAGTAGCCGACGATTTCAGACTCGCCTTCGGGCGTGTCGAACGGCGCGCGCTTGGTCTCGGCGAAGGCCGCCGCGAAGAAGAGCAGGAAGCCCAGCGGCTGGAGGAAGATGCCCCACTGCGGGATGCCGATGTCGAAGCCGCCGAGGTAGCCCTTCCACAGGTACGCGGCCTGCGACTCGGCCATGCCGCCCGGGCCCGCGAGGCGAACCGTCGAGAACGCGATCATCATGCCGACCAGCGACAGGCCGAGCGCGACTTCGTACGAGATCATCTGCGACGACGCGCGAACGCCACCCAGCAGCGCGAACTTGTTGTTCGACGACCAGCCGGCGAGCGAGGTGCCGTAGACGGCGAGCGACGCGATCGCGAGGAGGTACAGCAACCCGAAATCAGGGTTCGCCGCGACCATCATCACGTCGTTGTCGAAGATCTTCAGCGTCGGGCCCGCGGGCACCACCGCGAAGAGCGCGAACACCGGCGCGAACGCGAGGATGGGGCCGAGGTTGAAGAGGAAGGTGTTCGCCTTCGCGGGCTTGAACGCCTCCTTCGTCAACATCTTGAGCACGTCGGTGATGATGTGCGGCAGACCGCCGAGCGGGCTGTTGATGAAGGGCAGCCGCGCGCGGTTCGGGCCGACGCGGTCCTGGAACCAGGCCGACCACTTGCGCTCAGCCATCGTCAGCAGCGTGGCGATGACCATCACCATCACCAGCATGAGGATGATGATGTTCGTCACGAACGACAGGCCCGGGAGGTTCCACTTTTCACGGCCGAGATCTTCGACGTAGCCGCCGAGCGCGTAGGCGCCGGCCATGACACCGAAGAGAGAGACGAGAATCGTCCCGAACGAAGAAATGATGAGTCCGTAGCGGATGCGCATGGTCAGGAACCCGAGCCCGTGGGCAGTGAGAGACCGCGGATGTTCGGCACACCCTGTTCACGCCAGCCCGGAGGCCGGCCGTCAGCGCCGGTGGGCAGCGTGCCGATGCCCGGCCGCTTCTGGTTGATGGGGGCCTGCTTGTCCCACTCGTAGCCCGCGAGCTCGGGCACGTTGGCAGACAGCGACTTGAAGACCTCGCGCGACGAGTTGATGCGCAGCTCGCTCCCGAACGCCTTCGCGAGCTCGATGGCCCACTTCCAATGCGGCTGCGAGTCGGCCTTCGGAGGGAACGCCCGGCGGAAGCGCTGCGTGATGCCGGCCTCCTGCGTGAAGGTGCCTTCGTCTTCGATGTGCGTCGACGCCGCGAGCAGCACGTCGGCTGCCGTCGTCACCGCAGACTCGTTGGTCGCGGAGACCACGAAGGTGACGCCAGCGAGGCGCCTGGCGAACTCCTCGGCCGCTTCGGGCACTTCTGCGCCGACGGCGTAGAGCGCCTTGATGGTCTTGCCGAGGCCCGCGGTCAGCTCAGCGAACGGCTTCACCGTGAAGCCGAAGCCTTTGGCGATGTTCGTGAGACCCTTGCGGTTCGGGTTCTTGTCGGCGGTGATCAAGAAGTCGTCGGCGACGCCATCAGCGCGGCCGGTGACGTAGACGGTGGTGGTCTTGAGCGAGTCTTTCGCGAACGCGAACGCCGCGAGCAGGTCTTCGTTCGACGCGACCGGCGACGCGGCGAAGGCGACACCCGAAGCGCCCTTGAGCAGCTCCGCGGCCTTCGCGACGGCATCGGCGTGCGAGACCTCCTTCGCCGCTTCACCACGGCCCACGAGGCTGCGCGGCACGCGGTGCTGGTTGATGGTCTTGTACGAGAGCCGGCCGTCGTCGCTCATCCAGCTCTTGTTGATGGCGTCGTTCTCACGCGGGCGGAAGCGGTAGACGTCTTGCCCCATGAAGTCTGCGTAGATGTTGCAGCCCTTGCTGCAGCCCGTGCAGATGCTCGGAGCCGCAGACAGGAACCACGCGCGCGCGCGGAAACGGAAGTCGTTGTTGGTCAGCGCGCCGACCGGGCAGATGTCGACGATGTTGCCGGAGTAGGGCGACTCCAACTTGCCGTACGCGGGCGAGATGTCGACCACCTCGTGCGAGCCGCGGCCGAAGATGCCGAGCTGCGGCTTCTTGGCGACCTCGTCCATGAAGCGGACGCAGCGCGCGCAGAGAATGCAGCGCTCCTGATCGAGCGTGATCTGGTCGTTCAGCTTCTTGCGCTTGTTGCGGAGGATCTTGCTGCCTTCGAGCCGCGACGGCTTGAAGTCGAACTTCATGTAGTAGTCCTGCAGCTTGCACTCGCCGGCCTGGTCGCAGATCGAGCAGTCGACGGGGTGATTCAGGAGCAGGAACTCCATCACCATCTTCTGGTGACCGCGCACCTTGTCGGTCGCCGTCTTGATCACCGCACCTTCGGAGATGGCCGTCTGGCACGCCGGCACCAGCTTGCCCGGAGGCGCCGCCGACGACTCGACCATGCACATGCGGCAGTTGGCCGCGATCGAGAGGCGCGGGTGGTAGCAGTAGTACGCGATGTCGGAGCCGACGGACTTCGCGGCTTCGATCATGTTCGTGCCCGGCTTGGCGACGACTTCCTTGCCGTCGATCACCAGCGTCACGAAGCCCGGGTTCTTGGGCGGAGGCGGCGCAGGCGGGCCCGCCGGAGGAGGGGGCTTCGGGGCTTCAGCCTTCTTCTCTTCACTCATTGCTCAACCTCGCCACCGATCATGTTGATC
>JBEHYH010000133.1:0-13390 GCA_048498275.1 Myxococcota bacterium
CGTGTCGTCGAAGAAGACGCGCATCCGCTTCGTGACCGAAGGCATCCTCACGCGGCGGCTGGTGGGCGACCCGCTGTTGCGCGACGTCGGTGTGGTGGTGCTCGACGAATTTCACGAGCGGCATCTCGCGTCTGATCTCGCGCTCGCCATGGTGCGGCGGCTGCAACTCGGCCCGCGCAAAGACCTCAAGATGCTCGTGATGTCGGCGACGCTCGACGCCGCGCCGATCGCGAAGTGGCTCAACGACGCGCCGTCGCTGCGCAGTGAAGGCCGCCGCTTCGAGGTCGCGATTGAACATCTCGAACGTGAAGACGAGCGGCCCCTCGACCAACAGGTGCTCGCGGCGCTCAAGCGGCTGGTGCAGGCGAATCTCGACGGGCACGTGCTCGTGTTCTTGCCTGGCGCGGGAGAAATCCGCCGGGCGATGGAGACCTGCGACGACTTCGTTCGCCGTCAGGGGCTCGAGCTGCACGTGTTGCATGGTGATCTGTCGCCCGCGGAGCAGGACCGCGCGCTCAAGCCATCGCAGAAGCGAAAGGTGATTCTGTCGACCAACGTCGCGGAGACCTCCGTCACCATCGACGGCATCGCGGCCGTCGTCGATTGCGGTCTGGCGCGCGTGGCGGCGCATTCGCCGTGGTCAGGCATGCCGACGCTCAAGCTCGCGAAGGTGTCGAAGGCGTCGGCGATTCAGCGCGCGGGCCGCGCCGGCCGTACGCGTGCGGGTACGTGCATTCGCCTCTACACGCGCGGAGATTTCGAGGGCCGTCCCGCGACCGACGCGCCTGAAATCCGCCGGCTCGATTTCGCGGAATCTGCGTTGTCGTTGCGCGCGATGGGCGTCACGAAGCTCGATGACTTTTCGTTCTTTGAAGCGCCGGCTCCTGCGTCGCTCGAAGCCGCTGATTCGCTGCTGCACGCGCTGGGTTCCATCGATCGCGCAGGAGCGCTCACGGAGCTCGGCAAGCGCCTGTTGAAGCTGCCGTTGCACCCGCGGCTCGCGCGGGTCGTCGCTGAAGGCGAGAACCTCGGTGTGTCGCGCGAAGGCGTGACGATGGCGGCGCTGCTCGGCGAACGCGACATTCGGCAAGAGGCGCGCGCGAGTTTCGGCCGCGGCAATTCGGCGCACGCACAGTCAGGCCCGTCTGACGTGCTCGAACTGCTCGAGCGCTATGAACAGGGGCAACGCAACGGAGCGCGCTCTGCAGGGCTCGATTCATCGGCGATGAGCTCGGTCGATCGCGTGACCAAGCAGCTTGGCCGCGTCGTCGATTCGAATCGCGCGAACGCGCCGCGCACCAATGCCGAACGCGACAGCGCGCTGCTGCGGTCAGTGCTCGCGGGTTTTCCTGATCGCGTCGCCAAACGTCGTCGCCCGCGCGCGCCTGATGTCGTCTTCTCCGCCGGCGGTTCCGCGACGCTCGACCCTTCTTCCGTCGTGCACGACGCGGAGCTGATGGTCGCGGTCGATGCGGAAGAGAAGAAAGGCGGCGTGATCGTTCGTCTCGCTTCGAAGATCGAAGCGGAGTGGCTGCTCGAGACGAACCCCGACGCGCTCGGGGAAGTCGATCGTCTCGAATGGAACGAGCAGGCCCGCCGTGTCGATCGCGTCACGCGCATGACCTACGGCGCGGTGACGCTCGAAGAGACGCGGCAACCCGCGCCCGCGAGCCCCGAAGCCGGAGCGCTCCTCGCTGAACACGCGAACGCCGCTGGTGCCGCCGCGTTCACCGACGCGGAGAAGCTCACGCATTGGCAGTGCCGCGTCGACACGCTGCGCACCGGTTTTCCCGAAGCCGAATTCCCCACGCCTGACGCGCAGTTCATTCGCGACGCGGTGAAGGAACTGAGCGTGAACCTGCGTTCGTTCAAGGAACTCGAAGAAGCGAGCCTGCTCGAGTTCTTGAATTCACGGCTGACTCCGAGGCAGGCGCAGTTGCTCGCGAAAGAAGCGCCCTCGCAGCTCACCTTGCCCGGCGGCCGCGTGGTGAAGATCAACTGGGAGCCGGGAAAGCCGCCGTGGATTGAGAGCCGCCTGCAGGACTTCTTCGGCATGACGAAGGGCCCGACCGTCGGCCGCACGCCGCTCGTGATTCATCTGCTCGCGCCGAACTACAACGCCGTTCAGGTGACGACCGACCTCGCCGGCTTCTGGGACCGGCACTACCCCGCGGTTCGCAAGGAGCTGATGCGGCAATACCCGCGGCACAGTTGGCCTGAAGACCCCCGCACCGCGCAGCCTCCACAACCGAATCAGAGGCGCCGGTGAAGAGGTCGCTCGCCGCGCTCGCGGTGCTGGTTCCGATCATCGCGTGGGCGTACGCGCAGTTCGTCGCGTCTGACTGGCTCGAGGTCTCGCATCTCGAAATCGCCACCGGCAAATGGCCGCGCTCGCGTCACCTGAAGGTCGCGGTCATCGGAGATCTCCGGGCCACGCGGAACACGCGCACGCTCAATCGCCTCGAGAAGAAGGTGCGTGAAGAGCAGCCCGACATCCTCATCTTCGCGGGTGGCGCGCTCGGCGACGCGTCCGCGCTCGACTTCTTCCGCAAGGAAATGGGCACGCTCTACACGCCGATCGCCCGCTACGCGGTTCGAGGCAACGGCGATCGCGAACCGCAACTCTTCAGCGGCGGCCCGGCGACCGAATTGATCGGCTTGCCCAGCGTGCAGCTCGAGGGCGCGCTCGCGGTGTGCGGCGTGCCGTTCGGCGGCGAAGGCTCGCCGTGCCTCGAAAAGGCGCCGAGCGAAGCGTTCGTGATCTTCGTCTCCTCGACTCCCGATTCGGTGGAGTCGCTGTTTCCCCGGCCGGATCTCTACGTGACCAGCGAAGCCGACAAAGCACTCTCGCGGTACGCCGAGAAGTACGCGCCGGGCCGCTACGACGTGAACGGCACCGTGCTCTCCGTTACGCGCAGCCTCTGGCAACGCGGCTTCACGCGCCCCGAAGTGACGTTCATCGACATCGACGGCACGAATTAGAAGACGAGGCTCGCGCCGCCGGTGATGCCGCCGAAGATGCCCTTGTCGAACGAATGCATCTTTCCTCCGAGGCGCACCTGCAGGAATTCCGCGACGGAATAGACGAGCGCGCCTTCGAGACCGCCTTCGAGTGAGCCGAGCCCGAAGAAGATCGTCGGCCGCAACTCGAGCCCGAACGAACGCAGGCTCTCGCGCCAGAACACGTAGCGATGTGGCACGCCGATCTCGATGCCGTGACGCACCTGATTCCCCGCGATGATGTTGCGGTAACCGATGGCGACCGCCGGCTCGATGAGGTTCTTCGGCTTGAAGCGCAGCATCAGGTGCGTCGCGAGCGTGCGCTGCCCGATGCCGGAATATTCGTATTGGAAGTCGGCGCCGAAATAGCTCCAGCCGAAGGTGAAGCGCGTCTGCCCGACGCCGCTGATCTTCTGAAAGCCGAAGTCGACGCCGCCCTGCGCGTCGAGCTGAAAACTCGGGCAGTGAAAGCGCTGCTCGACGATCGCCGGCGCGTCGTCGGTCGCGAGGTACAGGATGATCGGCAGCACCGCGACGATCACGATCGCGAGAATGAACAGCCCCTTGCCGATCGAACTCCCGCCGTTGCTCGATGATGATGAGGTGTCAGACGAGCTCGACGAAGACGTGCCCGACGTACCACCCACCGGCTGCGCGCCGTGAAACGCCGACAACGGCGCCGCGTTGGTGAGCGGGTTCACGTAGAAATATCCGCTCCCTTGCGGCGCGGGCACCCACGCAGCCGCCGGCAACGCGAAGCAGCGATCGAAGTAGCTCGCATCGCGCGCCCCCGGCGCGAGCGTCGGCTGCGGTGGCGGTGCAGGCGCGGCTTCTTCAGCGGGCGCTTCGTCTTCGAGCGGCACCAGCGGCGGCGTCGACTGCGCGTGCGCCGCCATCGCGAACACCAGTGACAGCGCCAGCGCGCGTCTCATTCTTCGTTGTCTCGCGCGTACCAGTAGCCGAACGCGGCGCCGAGCAACGCGGCGCCGAACATCAGGCCCGGCACCAGCATCGACTTCGCGTCGTTCTGCGCTTTCTCTTCACGCAAGCGTCGCAGCTCGAGGTCGTGCGACAGCCACGCTTCAGGCGAGAGATACGCACCGCCCTGCACGTCCATCGTTTCACCGTCGTAGGTGCTGACCTGCGCCACTTTCACTTCGACGACTGCTCCCGGCATTTCGAGGCTCCTTTCGAGCGAGGCTACCTTAAGGTGCGCCCGCCCCATGCGGACCAGCCTTCTCTTCTTTCTGCTGACAGCCTTCAGCGCGCAGGCGCAACACGCGCTCTCGCAGCGGGAACCCTCGCGCGTCGAAGGCATGGCGGGCGTGCAGCGGCTCGGCGACGGCGCCATCGCGAACGAAGGCGACGCGTGGAACGGGCCGGGCGCGGTGACGTTCGGCCCGGGCGCGTTCGTGGAATGGGATCTCGGGAGCGACACGCGGCTGACCGGGCTCGCGATTCAGGCCGACAACAACGACACGTACATCATCGCGGTGTCCGACGACGGCGCAAGCTGGCGCGAGCTCTGGCGCGCGGGAGGCATCAACGCTCCGGGGCTGCGCACGCGTGAATCGCCGAAGCTCAATGACCACGGGCGCTTCATTCGACTGATGGCTGAGGGTGGCGACGGCCGCTTCAGCGTCACCGAGTTCGAGCTGTATTCGCCGCAGGCCCACGCGTCTGAACTCACGCGCCCGAAGTGGATTCCCCGGAGGCCGCTGGAGCTCGACGCGATCACCCTGCTGGTCGCTGCCGCGGCGATTCTGCTGCTGGCGAGCACGCGTTCGCCGAAGTTGCTGCTGGCTGCGCTCGCCGCTGCGGGGCTCTACGGCGCGTATCAATTCGCGTTCGTCACCACACCGGCGACGCCCGATGCGCACGCGGCGATGCCGTGGTTGCGGTTGTGCGTCGCGGCGCTCGCGGCGTTGGCGGTGATTCGCGACCAGCTCTGGCGCGGCCGCTGGCCTGCGCACCCGGCGTTCATCACCGGCACGCTCGGCGTCTCGGCGGCGCTGGCGCTGTGGTGCTTCTTGAACCTCGGCACGCCGCAGTTTCACGACGCGGGAGCGCGCCGAGGCACGTGGCTGCATCACTACGACATGCGCACGTACTTCCCGATCGCGAAGTACTTCCCCGAGCTGCGCTTCGACGGCGTCTACGCGGCCAGCGTGCTCGCGGTCGCCGAAGGCCGTGACCTGAAGGACTTCGACGGCGTGGTGCTGCGTGACCTGCGCACGCACGACATCACCAACGTTCGCGATTCGCGCGCGCATCTGGCCGAAGTGCGCGCACGGTTTTCGCCGGAGCGCTGGGCCGAGTTCCTCAAAGACATGCAGTACTTCCGCGACGCGATGTCTGACTCGGGCTTCTTGCGCTCGATGAATGACCATGGCGGCAACGCGACGCCCGTCTGGTTCCTCGAGGCGCGCGCGTTGTTCGGAGGCGTGCCCGCGAGCGACGCGACGTTGTGGCGCGGCGTCATCGCCGACATCGCGCTCTTCGCGCTCGCGTTCTTCTGCATCGCGTGGGCGTTCGGGCTCCGCACCGCGCTGCTGTCGGTCACCGTCTTCGGCGCGATGGATTTCTACCAATTCGGCTCGAACTGGTTCGGCGCGGGTCTGCGGCACGACTGGCTCTCGTTCTGGGCCATCGGCCTCGCGTTGCTGAAAAAACGAAAGTTCGAGCTCGCGGGCATCGCGCTCGCTTGGAGCGCGTACATTCGCGCCTTCCCCGCGCTCACGTTCTTCACCCTTTCATTCCCCGTCTTGTGGACCGCGGGCCGCCAGTGGTTCGCCGGTCAACGCGACGAAGCGAAGCGCACCATGAAGCCGATGTTCCGCGTGGTGCTCGGCGTGGTCATCGCCAGCGTGGTGCTCGTCGGGCTCTCGGTCGCCGTGTTCGGCGCCGACTCGTGGAGCGAGTGGCTCCGCAAAGTTCGAATTCTCGATCGCGACAACCACCTCAACAACATCGCCTTCCGCACGTACATCGTTGACGGGAAACCGGCGTGGGCCGCGGCGTGTGTCGCGAGTATCTCGCTGCTGTTCTTCGTGCTGCGTCGTTCGAGCATCTGGCGCGCGGCCATCTGGGGCGTCGCGCTGCTGCCCATCGTCTTCAACCCCGCGAACTACTACCTGCACTCGATGTTCTTGATGGTG
Source organism: Myxococcota bacterium (assembly GCA_048498275.1). Lineage (GTDB taxonomy): Bacteria > Myxococcota > Myxococcia > Myxococcales > Myxococcaceae > Archangium_A. Next base: position 6,159 of record JBEHYH010000133.1, read on the forward strand.
ATGCTGGGCGCGCGCGAATCGCTGCGCGGCGTGCTGGTGTGGCTCACGCTGCTGGCGATGTGCATGGCCAGCTACTTCTCGAACATCACCACCGACACCGGCATGCATTTCAAAATCGAGACGGTGATCGCGTTCGTGACGCTCGGCGTGCTGGTGCTGCTCGAGCCGCGCAAGCGCCTCAGCGCCGTTTGAGCACGCCGTCGAGCAGCTCGAGCGCGACCGCGGACCACGCGTCAGCCGCGTTCGCTTGAACGACCTCGCGCGCGGGCCCCGGCTTGAGCCAGTGCACACGCGGTAGCGGACCGCCCGCGTCGATGATCGCTTCAGGTGCTGCCTCGCCTTCGAGCCCCCGGGGGAATTGCGCTGACGCGACGAACACGCGCGCGCTCTGCCCGTGCGTCTGACGCGCCTTCGCGACGGCCTGCGCTGAAGATTCCACTCGGCGCACGTCGACCTGCCCGCGCTCGCGGTACTCGCGGAGCAACAACCCCAGCACCGCTTCTTCTTCGATGAGCGCGGAGTCTTCGATCGCTCCCGCGACCACCAGCTCGAAACGGAGCGCTTCGGTGTCGAGCCACTCGGAGAGCCTTCGCACCAGCGCCGCCATCGTACCGAGCACCCAGACGAGCCGTTGATACGACTCACCGGCGTCTTTCACGGCAGCGCTCCGCAGCGATGCGTCGAACACGATGACCAGCGCCCGCCGCCGTCGCACGGCCACCGATTCATCGCGCGAGTAATAGAGCAGCTCGCCTTCCACGAAGCGCACGTCGAACAGGTCGGGGCGCACCTCGCGGTCCATGTACACGAGCTCGGAGGTCACGAGGTTCTCGAGGCTGCCGCTGGTCGAGATGGCCGAGAACCCACCGACGGGAAATACAGAGTCTTCTTCGAGCTGCGTCGGCGCGTCACCGTCTTCGAAGCTCTGCACGCGAATGCGCGGAGGCAACCGCTCTTCGACGAGCTGCGCGACCTGCGCCAATTGCGAGAGCGCCACCCGCGCCGCGAGCGTCTTCAACGCCGCGAGGTTCTCGACGAGAAAGACCTCCGCGTCAGACAGCAGCTCCTTCGTTCTCCGCGCCGCGCGGGCGAGCATCGTGAGCCCTTCGACCACGCGCGCCGCCATTTCAGGCTCGTAGAGCGCCTGCCGCCCCGGCTCGATGAGCTCTTCGGCCGACTTCGTCACCAACCGCCGCACCACACCGATGCTCACGCCGGTGCCGCCATCGACGCCGAGCCGCTGCAACACCTGGGTCACGACGAGCCCGATCGCGGGAGCGCGGAGGCTCTGCGGAAGACCGGTGAACGCTTCGAACACGCGCGGCCAGCGGCGATCGCCGAGCAGCCGCGCCAGCACGTGATCTTCGTACCCGCGCAGCGCTTCACGCACCGCTTCGACCGCGGGCGGAGTCACCGGCTGCAACCGCTCACCATTCAGCAGCGCGGTGAGGTCGAACACCAACACCGGCGCGGGCAGAAGTGGGCGTTCTCCGTACGCCGCCTCCAGTGATTTCAGGGAGAGCTCGAGCCACGTCGAGGACGTCGCAGATTCACGCGCCAGCGCCGCGCACGCGGAGAGAAATGCTTCGGCGTGCGGGCCATCGAGGCGCTCCTGCGTCATCGGGCAGTGACTCTACGAACGCGTGAATGTTTTTCACGAACTCATCTTCATCATCAGCACCGTCTCAAGTAGGAGCACACCCCATGACTCGCCTGTTTGCCTCGTTGACCGCTCTCGTCGCCCTCTCCGCCGTCGCGCAAGACGCGCCGAAGCAGCGCCTGACCGTCATCCCCTTCGCGTCGCTCACGGGTGACGTGCCGGCGCGCGCCGGTACGAAGGCGCTGGGCATGTTGAACACCGAGTTCAAGAGCGCCGATTCGTTCACGCTGGTCGACGCGAAGAAGGCCGCCGGCAACGCCGCCGCCGAGACCGAGCTCGAGAACGCGCGCAAGGAAGTGGGCACCGCGCAGGACCTCCGCGGCAAGAAGAAGTTCCGCCTCGCTGAAGAGTCGCTGACCCGCGCGATCGCCTCGTACACGAAGGCCATCGGCGCGCTGACCGACATGGGCGAGGTCGCCGACGCGTACGCGCTGCTCTCGGCGGTGCAGTTCAACACCGGCCGCGATGAAGAAGGCGCGAAGAGCCTCCGCCAGGCGCTGACGCTGGCGCCCGACCGTGAGCTGCCGCTGGCCGCGACGTCGGCGATGTTCTCTCGCGTGGTGAGCGAGGCGCGCATGGGCCTCAAGAAGGGCGCGAAGGGCACGCTGCTGCTCGAGTCGTCGCCGTCGAACGCGCCGGTGCTGCTCGATGGGCTCGCGCTGGGCGCGACGCCGTTGTCGGTGACCGACGTGCCGCCCGGTACGCACTTCTGGCGCGCGACGCTGCCCTCGGGCGAGATCGTCGCGGGCACCGTCGAAGTGACCGCCGGCAAGCAGGCGAAGGCGACCGCGTCGTCGGCCAGCAAAGACCCGGAGACCCGCGTGCTGACCGCGCTCGCGCAGAACAAGGTCGACAAGGAGCTCGTCGACGCCGCGAAGGAACAGGCGAAGAGCGTGGAGACCGACTTCCTGGTGTTCGGCGCGCTCTCGAAGGAAGGCAAGAGCCTGAAGCTTGACAGCTTCCTCTACACGGTCGCCACCGGTGACCTCCGCCGCATGGCGCGCACCGAGTTCGACACCGAGCTGCTGTCGGCCGGCATGCAGTTCTACAACCTCGCCGGTGAGCTCTCGAAGAAGGGCAGCCAGGTCGGCGAAGCCGTTCGCGTGCCGGAGCCGGTCTCCATCTCGCTCATCGCCAGCAACGCGAAGCAGTCAGAAGCGAAGTACGGCGTGGTGCCCGGCACCGAGCTGAGCACCGAGACCGGCGACACCGACGTGAAGGACGACGGCAACCGCAAGCCCGTCGAGCCCAAGCGCCGCGTGCCCTTGCAGAAGAAGCCGTGACCCATCGCGGGCGGTTCGCTCCGAGCCCGACCGGGCGTCTTCATCTCGGCAATGTTCGGAGCGCGCTGCTCGGCTGGCTCTGGGCGCGCGCGGCTCATGGTGAGTTCTGGCTGCGCATCGAAGATCTGGATCCCGATCGCTCGAAGCCCGAATTCACCGACGCGATTTTCGAAGATCTCGAATGGCTCGGCCTGTCGTGGGACGGGCCGGTCTGGAAGCAATCGGAGCGCGCCCCGCTCTACGCTGACGCCCTGAAGACGCTCGCCGGCAAAGGGCTGGCGTACCGATGCTGGTGCAGCCGCGCGGAGGTCGCGCGCGCCGCGTCGGCGCCGCACGTCGGAGAAGACGGGCCGGTGTACCCGGGCACATGCCGGAATGGAGCGACGCCCAAACCCGGTCGCGCACCTTCCTGGCGTTTCGCGACCAGCCCGGGAGTCACTTCGTTTCACGACGCGTGGTGCGGCGACGTCTCACAGGACGTCTCGCGTGACGTCGGTGACTTCGTCATTCAGCGCATCGATGGGGTCGCGAGCTACCAGTTGGCCGTGGTGGTCGATGACGCGCTCGCCGGCGTGACGCACGTGCTGCGCGGAGAAGATCTGCTGACCTCGACCCCGCGGCAACTGCTGCTGCAACACGCGCTTGGGTACGCGCAGCCGGAGTACGCGCACGTCCCCTTGATGCTCGGCGCAGATGGAAAGCGGCTGGCGAAACGTGATGGGCCCTCGACCGTCGCCGGGCTGCGTCAGCTCGGCTGGTCTCCTGAGCGCGTCATCGGCGAGCTCGCGGGGTCTTGCGGTCTGCACGACGGCGCTCCGATTCGCGCCGCGGAGCTGGTGCCCGGGTTTGCGCTCTCGAAGGTGCGCCGATGAAACGCGGCCTGCTCGTGGCCGCGCTGGTGCTGGTGCCGTTCGCGGTGCTGGTCGGGCTCGGCTTCTATTTCACCGAGTTCGCCCCCCGACGCTTGCCCGACAGCACCGAGCCGCTGCTGCGGCGCGTGGCGGTCCCCGTGGTGCACGTCGCCGAAGACGCCGGAGTCGCCGTTCCACCCGCGCCCGCCCTCCCTCCATTGGTCGCGCCGCTCGAACCGCAGGTGCGCCGCTGCTTCACCGACAATCACCTGACCGGGCGCATCCACGTGCGCTTCACCCCTCAACGAGACGGAGGCTTCGGCGCCATCACCGTCGACCGGAACAGCACGCAGAACCCATATCTCGCCGCGTGCGTGGAAGATCTGCTCCAGACCGCGGCTTTTCAGCCCTCTCCCGGGCCCGACTACCTGCCGGTCGACTTCACCTTCAGCTTCTAGGAACCGCGCGCTCGCCATACAGTCGCGCTCGGAAAATGCCCGCCGTCGTCGAGCCTCTCGGCCCCAGCCATCTCAGTGCACTGCGCGCGATGTTGGCGCGTGACACGACGCACAACATGTACCTGTTGGGGCTGCTCGAAGAGTTCGGCGTCGTCTCGAACCCGCGCACGCCGTTCACGTTTCAGGGCCGGTTCTTCGACGGTGAGTTGACGGCGGCGATGTTCGTCGCGGGTTCCGGCGGCCTGCTGGTGCCATCTGCGTCGAGCCCGCAGCACATCGGCGACATCGCGAAGGCGTTGCACGGCAGGGTCGCTCCACGCGGCATTCTCGGCGAGCAGGCGGTCGTCGAAGCGCTGCTCAAGCACTTCGGACTCACGCCGCAGTTCAGCAAGACGCAGAAGATGTTCTCGGTGTCGCCGAACGATCTCGGCCCGTTCACGAACCCGCTCCTGCGCGCGGCCAACGAGTTCGACGTGCCGCGGTTGCTCCCGTTGGCGGCGGCGTGCGTGCAGGAGCTCAACAAGCGCAACCCGCTCGAAGACGACGCCGCGGGGTTCGAGCTGCGCGTGCGCCAGCGCGTGAAGGCCGGCCGCACCTACGTGCTCGAAGAGAACGGCGAGTTCGTCTTCAAGCTCGACGTCGGCAGCCGGTCACAGTTCGGCGCGGAGCTCGAGGGCATCTACACCGCGCCCGCGCATCGCAAGAAGGGGCACGCCACGCTGTGCCTCGGGCAGATCTCGCGCTTCCTCATGTCGTCGCTCCCGCGCCTCACGGTGCGCATCGATGACGAGCAGCAGTACTTCGCCAACACCGCGCGCAAGGTCGGGTACCTGCAGGGCCGTCAGCAGAAGTTCGTCTGGCTCTAAAACAAAGCGCGCTTCGCGAGCTCGTCGAAATAGTCCTTCAAGCGCAGCGAGCCGTTCACCGGCGCGATGCAGTCTCGCGTGGTGACGAGGGCGACGAACTCGAGGAACTGACTCAGGCGCGGGTTGAAGAGCCTCGAAATGAACGCGCCGAAGCGCATCAGGAAGCGCGGCACCGGCATGAATGACGGCTTCTTCCCGAGCGAGAGGAAGGCCTGCCGCGCGATGTCGCGGCGCGTGAACGTTTCGGGGCCACCGACTTCGAGCAATTGCGGGCCGCCTGACATCGCGTTCACCAGCGCCTGCGCGACGTCGCGTTCATGAATCGGGTTGGTCTTCGCCGCGCCGCCGCCAATCACCGGGAGCGGACCTCTGCGCGCCATGCCGACGAATTCGCCGAGCGCGCCGAAGATGCCGGTGGGTCTCACCGCGGCCCACGAGAGCCCTGACGCCGCGAGCGCTTCTTCGACCTCCAAATGCGCCGCCACGTACGGCGTCGCCGCGGTCGACGCGTCGTTCGAGACGCTCAGGTAGACGAAGCGCTGCACGCCCGCGCGTTTCGCTTCGCCGATGAGCGCGAGGTTCGCCGCGACATCGACCTCGGTGAACGAGCGCTTCTCCTTCGCGGTCTGTGACACCGGAGCACCGAGCGCGGAGATGACGACCTCGATGCCGTCGCACACTCCGCTCAACGCGCCGGGCTGCATCGCGTCGGCGAGGCGTACGTCCTTCGACCATGGCTTCAAACGTTCGGCGCGTTCCGGGTCGCGCGACACCGTGCGCACTTCGTCACCACGCGTGTGCAGCAGTTGCAGCACTTCGAAACCGACGAGCCCCGAGGCGCCGGCGAGCAGGACGTTCATGCGCCCGGTTCTGCTCCCGACGCGCGCGCCCTGCATCTCTCGTGGTCAGCACCGCTGGTGCGATAGACAACGCGCGCTACTGGGCGAGCAACCGTTCAGCTTCGGCGCGCGCGGGCCCCATCGGGAACATCGAGAGGTAGCGGCGCGCCGCCGCCTTCGCGCGCACGGCATCGACGGCCGCGAGCCAGCGGAACTCCTGCGCCAACGCGGTCTCGGCCAGCGCCGAACCGGGAGCGCGCTTCAACAACGTCTCGAGCGAACGCACGCCGTCTTCGATCTTCCCCGCGCGTTGCGCCGCGAGCGCTTCTTCGTAGAGCGCGTTCTGCTGCTCGAGACCGAACACGTCCCGCTTCGGAGCGGCGCAGCGGGGCCACGTTTCGCCGGCCTTCAGCTTCGTTTCCACGCCGCGGCTGCGCACCCGCGATTCGCCGGTTTCGACGCGCACCAACGCGCGCCCGTCGCACCCCGCGCCTGTCTGCACCACGGTCCGGCCGCGCACGAAGACCTGACAATCGGCGCTCTCGATCGACACACCTGCTTCCGCCGCGTCGGCGGCGACTTCTCCGCGGCGCAGCAGCACCGAGTTCAGCGGGTCGTTGAACTCCAGCTCGGAACCACCTTCCCAATGCAGCCGGGCCCCCGACGCGAACACGCGATCTCGCACCTCGACCGGAGCCGGCGGAGGCGATGGAGCCGGGAGCGGCGCCGGCACGGGCGCGACCACGAGGGGCGCAGGTACCGGCTCCACGGGGCGAGCCGGCCAGAGGGCCCACGTCGCGGCGACGGCGAACACCACGCCCGCGGCGAGCAGATACGGCCAACGCGCCGGCGCCACGGGCTCCGCGGGCACGAGCGCGTCGGCGATGGCGCGCACGATCTCACGGCGCGCCGCCGGAGAATCAGGCCGCGCCCGCGCCGCCTCCGACGCACGAGACAACAACCGGGCCGCTGATTGATCGAACGTCTCCATCACACGCCTCCCTCGAGCCGCGAGCTCAGCTCGGGATCTTCGGCGATCGACTCGTGCAGCTCCTTGCGCCCGCGCACCAATCGCGTCTGCGCGTTCGACACGCTGATGCCGAGGATCTCGGCGATCTCCTTGAGCTCGTAGCCATGCACGTCGTGCAACAGAAACACCTGCATGCGCCCGGCGTTCAGCTTGCGGCAGTGCTGAACGACGCGCTCCAGCAGCTCCCTATCCAGCGCGGGCTCGCCGACAATGAAGGACAACGCCGTGATCGGAGTCCGGGTGAG
>JBEHYH010000134.1:0-13389 GCA_048498275.1 Myxococcota bacterium
GTGGGCCGGTCGATTCGAAGGTGTCGATCACCGTCAACCGCAAGGGCTGGGAAAAGCCGTCGCAGATGACGGTGACCCGCGCGCTCATCACCATCGAGTCGATTCAGAGCAAGCTACTCTCGAGCAACGTCGGCTACGTGCGCATCAAGAACTTCCAGGGCAACACCACGCGTGACCTGAGTAACGCCATCGACGAGCTCGCCGAGCAGACGAAGAAGTCGGGCGGCGCGGGCATCAAGGGGCTGGTGCTCGACCTCCGCGGTAACCCGGGTGGTCTGCTCGAGCAGGCGATTCAGGTGTCTGACCTGTTCCTCTCTTCGGGCGTCATCGTCAGCACCGTCGGCCTGTCTGACAAGCTGCGTGAAGAGAAGCGCGCGCACGCCGATGACGGTGACGACGCGTTCCCCATCGCGGTGTTGATCAACGCGGGCTCGGCGTCGGCGTCCGAGATCGTCGCGGGCGCGCTCAAGAACGACAACCGCGCGGTCATCATCGGCCGCCAGAGCTTCGGCAAGGGCTCGGTGCAGGTGCTGTACGATTCGTTCCCGAATGATGCGGCGCTCAAGCTGACCATCGCGAAGTACCTCACGCCCGGCGACATCAGCATTCAGGAGGTCGGCATCACGCCTGACATCGAGCTCATCCCCACCCGCGTGACGAAGGACCGCATCGACGTGTTCGCGCCCCGCCGCACGATGGGCGAGGCCGACCTCGACTCGCACTTCGCGAACCCCGACAACTCCACCGCCGCGAAGAAGCGCGACGACGTGAAGGTGAAGGAGCACCCGATGCTCTCGCTCCGCTACCTGAAGGAAGAGCCGAAGAAGAAGGAAGACAAGGCGGCGCCAGCCAAGGGCGGCAAGAACGTGCTGACCGACGTCGATCACCCCGAAGAGCTCGATGATCAGCTCGACGCCGAGAGCCAGGACGAGGTGAAGGAAGACTTCGAAGTCACCTTCGCGCGCGACTTCCTGCTCGCGGCTCCGCAGGTGCGCCGTGAAGACCAGCTCAAGGCGGGCAAGAACTTCGTCACCGGCAAGCGCGACTCGGAGGACAAGCACATCGCCGAAGCCATCACCGCCCTCGGCATCGATTGGACCGCCGGCGCGACGCCAAAGAACCCGCAGCTCTCGAGCAGCTTGAAGCCCGGCGCCGACAAGAAGTTCACCGCCGGCGAGAGCGTCGCGCTGGAGCTGACCGTCGAGAACAAGGGCGCCGACGCCGTGAAGCGCCTGCGCGGGTGGATCGAGTCGGACAACGGCTACCTCGATCGCCGCGAGTTCCTCTTCGGCGCGGTGAAACCCGGCGAGAAGAAGTCGTGGACCGTCACCGTTCAGATCCCCAAAGACATCATCTCGCGGCGCGACGGCGTGACGGTGAAGCTGCAGGACGACTCCGGCGTGCTGGCCGAGAGCACCGCCGGCGAACTGACCATCGTCGAGATCCCCCGCCCGCAGTTCGCGTACACGTGGTCGATCGTCGATGACTGCGCGGCGTGCAACGGCGACGGCCAGGCGCAGCGCGGTGAAGACGTCGGCGTGGTGGTCGATGTCACCAACGTCGGCACCGGCAAGGCGTTCGACGTCTTCTCGAGCGTGCGCAACGCGTCTGACGCGAACATCTTCATCGAGAAGGGCCGCTTCAAGCTGGGCGAGCTCGCTCCCGGTGAAACCAAGTCGTCGCGCTTCCAGCTCGAGGTGAAGAAGGGCTTCGAGGGCAACACCTTCGCGCTCAACTACGCGGTGGTCGACGAGCCGCTCCAGGAGTTCACCGCCGACAAGCTCACCCTGCCCGTCGGCGACAACACGCCTTCGCCGAAGTTCGAGGCGAGCAAGGGCATCGCGAAGCTGAACGACAAGGCGCAGATCTACGGCGACGCGGCGTTCAAGCGCCCGCTGGCCACGCTGCCCAAAGGCGCCCTCGTGCAGGAAGTCGCGCGCGCCGCCGGCGTCGTGAAGATCGAATGGGAGAAGGACCGCCCGGTCTTCGTGAAGGCCTCCGACGTGAAGGACGCCAGGGGTCAGAAGCCCGCGCCCGCGAAGGACGTGACGTGGAACCACGACCGCACACCGGCGCAGATCGCGCTCAACGTCGACCCGTCGCAGGGCGGCGCGGCGGTCGACGCCGAGAAGTTCACGCTCTCGGGCGTGGTCACCGACGGCCAGATGCAGGACCTGTTCGTGCTGGTGAACGACCAGAAGGTCTACTTCGCGGCGGCGAAGCCTGAAGACGGCGGCAAGCTCAAGTTCTCGACCGACTTCTCGCTGAAGGAAGGCAACAACGTGGTCAGCGTGGTCTCGCGGGAAACGGCTGATTTCGCCACCCGCAAGACCGTGCTCATCCGCCGGCGGCCGACGGCACAGGCGCAGACCGAAAAGAAGTAGGCGATTGCAGAATTGATGGGCCCCCAACCCGCGACTAGGGTCGGGGCCCATGTCTCTGAATTTCTGGTCGCGCTCTCGGCGGCCGAAGACCTCCGCTTCGCTTCGGCTTCGTCTCGCTCAGCCGCAAATGCAGCGGCCGAGTTCCCTGCGAGCGCTCCGGTTCAGCGTCGTTGCCGCGCTCGCGGTCTCTGCCTCCGCGTTCGCCGACACCTACGACTTCCGCATCAATCAGCTCGGCAACCCGATCCAGCGGATCAACGGGAACGGCGGGCTGGTCGACAACCCGAACTACAACGCTGAGGCCAACGCCAACTTCCGCGCGTTCACCCGCCGGCTCGCGGCCGCGATGACCTCGGTCAACCTGATGCCTCCGGAGACGCTGGGCCACTCGGCCTTCGCCATCACCGCCGAGCTCTCGGTCATCAGCATCCAGAACGGTGACGGGCAGCTTGCGAACAAGGCGACCGAGTTCCCATCGGTCGGCCCGTTGCAGGGCGCGCTGTTGATGCCGTCGATTCACGTGCGCAAGGGTCTGCCCTTCAGCTTCGAGCTCGGCGCGCGCGCGTCGTGGCTCGAGAAGAGCCGCATGGGCGCTGGCACCGTCGAGCTGAAGTGGGCGCTCAATGAAGGGTGGCGCTACATCCCCGACATCGGCGTGCGCGCGTACGTGACCAAGCTGCTCAATACGCGCAACTTCGACGTCACTTCAGGTGGTCTCGACGTCGGCGTCGGCAAGCAGTTCGCCATCGCCGGCATGGTTACCCTGACGCCGTACCTCGGTTGGAACCTGGGCTTCACCGGCGCGACCTCCAGCAGCGTCGACTTCAACCCGTCGCGCCCACTGTCTGATTCAGACACCATTCAGGACCCGACCGACGCGCAGAACTTCTCCGTGTTCCAGGAAGTCGCCGCGAAGGACAACACGCACAACCGCTTCTACCTGGGCCTCCGCTTCATCGGCGGCTACTTCACGCTCGGCGCGGAGTTCAGCTACACGCTGCTCGGTTCGTTCACCGACCAGACCACTGGCAACAAGTTCAACGTCGGCTCGGTGCTGGCGTTCAACGCGACGGCGGGCCTCGACTTCTAAGAGCGGTGGCTTTTTGCACCCGCGCGGCGTCTGACGGGTCGTGCTTCGCATGAACTCCAGAACCGTCCTCGTTCTCGCGATGAGTCAGAGCGCGACCTTCACCAAAGAAGGTCGCAGCATCTCGGTGTCGTTTCTCAAGCAGAACGGCAAGTACACGCGGGTGCTCGCTCACGAGCTGAACTGACCCGGCGATCGGCCCGTCAGCAAAGCCGCTCAGGCACACGAAAACTCTGCATGACGGCCCGACGCACGGTTACATCTCCGCGAGCCTGGAGGCGTCATGAACGGAGCTGAGCTGTTCGTCGCAGCGCTGGAGAATGAAGGGGTCGACCGCATCTTCGGGCTGCCCGGAGAAGAGAACCTCGACCTGCTCGAGGCGATGCGGAAGTCGAAGCTTCAACTGGTGCTGGTGCGCCACGAGCAGGCCGCCGCCTTCATGGCCGCGACGTACGGGCGGCTGACCGGCAAGCCCGGCGTCTGTCTGACGACGCTCGGGCCCGGCGCGCTCAACCTCACGACCGGCTCCGCGTACGCGCTGCTGGGCGCGATGCCGATGATCATGATCACCGGCCAGAAGGGGATTCTGTCGAGCAAGCAGGCGCGCTTTCAGATCGTCGACACCGTGTCGGTGATGAAGCCACTGACCAAGCTCTCGCAGCAGGTCATCTCGCCCAAACTCATCCCCACGATGGTGCGCGAGGCGTTCCGCGTGGCGACCGAGGAGCGGCCGGGCCCGGTGCTGCTGGAGCTGCCTGAAGACATCGCGGGCACCGAATGCGGCGAGGTTCCGCTGATTCCTCCGCACGTGACCGAGCTGCCGACGCCGAGTGAGCTCGCGATCAACCGCGCGACGGAGCTCATTCGCGCCGCGAAGAAACCGCTCATCATGCTGGGCGCCGCGGCGTCGCGGCCCCGCTCCACCGACGCGCTGGCGAAGTTCGTGTTGCGCACGCGCATCCCCTTCTTCACCACGCAGATGGGCAAGGGCACGGTGTCGGGCGCGAGCGATTTCTATCTCGGCACCGCGGCGCTGTCTGAGCGCGACTACGTGCACGAAGCCATCGAGCGCGCCGATCTGATCATCACCGTCGGCCATGACACCGTCGAGAAGCCGCCGTTCTTCATGGGCGCGCAAGGCCCGCAGGTGATTCACGTCGGCTACCAGGCGGCGCACATCGAGCAGGTGTACTTCCCGCAGACCGAGGTGATCGGCGACCTCGGTACGTCGCTCTCGCTGCTGGCGAACAAGCTCGAAGGTTCGCTGCCGAACGCCGAAGCATTGCGCCCGTTGCAGAAGGGAATTCTCGCGCGCATCGGAGCGCGTGCGACTGAAGAGAAGTTCACTCCGCAGCGCATCGTGCACGACGTGCGCGCGGTGATGCCTGAAGACGGCATGCTCACGCTCGACAACGGCATGTACAAGATCTGGTTCGCGCGGAACTATCGCACCCGCATGGCGAACACGCTGTTGCTCGACAACGCGCTCGCGACGATGGGCGCCGGGCTGCCGTCGGGCATGGCCGCGTCGATGCTGTACCCGAAGCGCCGCGTGATGGCGGTGTGTGGCGACGGCGGCTTCATGATGAACAGCCAGGAGCTCGAGACCGCGGTTCGCCTCAAGCTCAACCTCGTGGTGCTCGTCCTCGAAGATCACGCGTACGGCATGATCCGCTGGAAGCAGGCGGTCGATCACTACGAAGACTTCGGCATGACCTTCAACAACCCCGACTTCGTAAAATACGCGGAGTCGTACGGCGCGAAGGGTTCACGCGTCACCGACATCGCCGACTTCAAACCGACGCTCGAGCGCGCGTTCACCGAAGGCGGCGTACAGCTTGTGGTGGTGCCCATCGATTATTCCGAGAACCAACGCGTTCTCGTCGAGGAGTTGAAGCAGCGACTCCCCGTCACCGAGGAGACGACATGAAGACGTTGAAAGTGATGCAGGCGTTCGATCGCGCGCTGATTGAAGAGCTTCCCGCAGATGAAGCGGCGCAGCTCGAAGCGAAGCTCGCGCTGGCTGACAAGACGTTCAGAAACCGCGCGGGTTGGCTCAAGACGCATCAACGTTCTGCCATTCTGTTGAAGACGTCGGCGTTGCTCAGTGAACGGCAAGAACACTTCACGAAGCTCATCGCGCGTGAAGGCGGCAAGCCGTGGCCTGACGCGGCGGTCGAGGTCGTACGCGCCATCGACGGTCTCAAGAACGCGGCCGATGAGCTGCGCAACTTCGGCGGCAAAGAGATCCCGATGGGGCTCACTCCGGCGAGCGATGGGCGTCTCGCGTTCACCACGAAGGAGCCGATTGGCGTCGTCGCGGCGATCTCCGCGTTCAATCACCCGCTCAATCTCATCGTTCATCAGATCGCTCCGGCGATCGCGGTGGGCGCACCGGTCATCATCAAACCGGCCCAGGTGACTCCGCTCTCGTGTCTCGCCCTCGTCGCGCTGTTCCGTGAAGCCGGTCTGCCCGAAGCGTGGTGCCAGACCTTCATCACCGACGACAACGCGCTCGCCGAGAAGCTCGCGACCGACACCCGCGTCGCGTTCTTGAGCTTCATCGGGTCGGCGAAGGTCGGTTGGTGTCTGCGCTCGAAACTGCCGCCGGGCACACGGTGCGCGCTCGAGCACGGCGGAGCCGCGCCGGTGATCATCGATCGCAGCGCGAAGCTCGACCGGCTCATCGAGCCCGTCGTGAAAGGCGGCTACTACCACGCAGGTCAGGTGTGCGTTTCGGTGCAGCGAATCTTCGTGCACGAAGATCTGCAGAACGAGTTCGTGGAAAAACTCGCCGCGCGGGTCGCGAAGCTGCGCGTTGGAGATCCAACCGCGCGCGACACGGAAATGGGCCCGCTGATTCTTCCGCGTGAAACCGAACGCGTTCAGTCGTGGATCGATGAAGCCGTGAAGGCCGGCACCAGAATCATCGGCGGCGGGCGGCTGTCTGAAACCACATTGAAGCCGTCGATTCTGGTGAACCCGCCTGCAGACGCGAAGGTGTCGACGCTCGAAGTGTTCGGCCCGCTCACCTGCGTGTACGGCTTCAAAGAACTCGATTCAGCGATCGAGCTCGCGAACTCTTTGCCGTGGTCGTTTCAGGCGAGCGTGTTCTCGAGCGACCTCGACGCGGCGCTCAAGGTCGCGCGCAAGGTCGATGCGTCGGCGGTGATGATCAACGACCACACCGCGTTCAGAACCGATTGGATGCCCTTCGCCGGTCATCGCCAGTCGGGCTACGGCATCGGCGGCATCCCCTTCTCGATGCACGACATGAGCCACGAGAAGATGATCGTCTTCAAGAGCGAGTCACTCTGAGAGCGACAGCTTCTTGCGCAGCTCGCCGGGCTCGTTGGTGATGACCCAATCGACGCCTAGCGCGCGCAACCGCCTGGCTTCGTCGACGTCATCGACGGTCCACACCGCGACCTCCCAGCCGCGTTGATGCCAGCGATTCACGCGCCCGCTCGTCACCTGCGAATAATGCGGGTGCACCGAGGTCAGCGCCGTCACCGGCAACCAGAACCACGCCTGCGGAGCCCACGCCTTCTCGTGGTCGATGAGAAACCCGCGGCGAAATCTCGGGTACGCGCCCGCGAGCCGAATCAGACAGAACGGGTTGAACGACGAGAGGAACACGCGCTCGTGCAGCCGCCGCTCCGTCAGCAGCTCACCGACGGCGACCGAGAGCCCGTGGTCATCGAGCGTCTCGCACTTGAGCTCCACGTTCACGAACGCCGAATCAGGCAGCGCATCGAACACCTCATGCAGCAGTGGGATGCGCGCGGGCGGAAAACCGAGCCGCGAACCGACGTCGACTTTCTTCAGCCGGCTCCACGACGTCGTCAGCACCTCGAGCCCGAGCCCCGCGAGCCGCGTCAGCCATTCGTCGTGACACACGACGAGCTCACCCGACGCGCAGCGCATGACATCGAGCTCCACACCGTCGGCGCGCTGAGCGATGGCTCCGCGAAAGGCCTCCAGCGTGTTCTCGGGAAAGTCGTGACTCGCTCCGCGGTGCCCCAGAATGCGCATGCGGTGAGCCGTGTCCTCCCCGCGCGCGCGGCCGTCAAGTTGCGCAACACCCCGGCGTGAGGCAGTTTGAAGAGCATGTTCGGGCTTCAGACCGGTGAAATCATCACCATCGCGGTCATCATCTTCATCGTGTTCTCGGCGTCGCGCATGTCGGCGCTCGGCAACGCCATCGGCTCGTTCATCTATTCGTTCAAGAAGGCATCGAAGGGCGACGCGTTCATCGACGTGAAGCCGCACGCTGAAAAGGTCATCGACGCGCCGAAGTCATGAGCCGCCCGGCGAGCTCGCGCAGCGACACATGCACCTGCGTATCGCGTGAGAGTTCCTTCAAGTCGGTCTGAGCGAGCGTCGGCACGATCTTCACGCCGACCTCCGGAGGCAGATACGGGTTGAACACCAGCGCGCGGCGGATCGCCGGCTGCGTGTTCCACTTCGGAGAACGCCAGATCTCCTCCAGCGGTTCGGGGCGCGCGGGCCGGCGCGACGCGATGCGCACCACGAGCTCTTCCGTCAGCCGCGGGTTCTTCAGCACCTCGCGGATCACCAGCGCGTTGCTCGCCACCGCGAGCCGCGAAAGCTCGTCGGGGTTCTTCGTCAACCGCGCGCGCGACTTGAGAACACCCAGCGGCAACGTGAAGAGGCGCTGATCAGCGCGCTGCGCGGCATCACGCTCGTACTCGAGCACCGGCGTGCCCTCGGTGAAGACGATGCTCACCTCTTCCTGACCGTAGAGCGTCGCCACCTGCCGCAACTGCGCGAGGTGCGGAATGTCGTCGCCGTCTTCGTCGAGCGCGTGGAGAAACGCGGGCAACACCTGCATCGCCGGCGGCCAGCGCTCCACCGACAGCTTCATCACGTCGGTGAGCAGCTCGGTGGCGGCGGGCGCGTCGAGCTCCGCCAGCGTGCGCGCGGCGGCCTTGCGCAACACCTCGTGGCCACCGCCGAGACCCGCAAGACGTTGAACGGTGAGCCGCGCGTCCATTCACCGGGCCGCGGTGGGCGTCGTCACCGGGCGCGCCGACACACGAACGCGGAAGCCCTTCAGGTCGGGCGGGTATTCGGTGAAGGCCACCACGAACGAAGCGGTGCCTCCGGGCGCGACGGGCGTGGCGCGCTTCTCGACACGCGCCTGCAGGGCTTCGAGCGCGTCGGCGCCATCGACGGCGTAGAGCTCTTCGACCGTCGGCGGCTGTTCGGCGGCGTACGACTCGGCCGAACGAACCACCTTGCCGCCTTCGACGATCTCCGCCTTCACCGCCAGCGTCACCGCCACGTCACTGCGGTTCGACACCTCGCCGCGCACGTAGAACACCGCGCGGCCCGCCCGCGTGTCGTAGAGCCCGTTGGTCACGTCAGAGGCGAGGTACGGCACCGACGGCGCGAAGGTGTTCTTGAGCTGCTCGACCGAGAGCGACTCGGCGCTGACCTTGCCGTCGTTCAAATAGGCGCTGCCGACCACGATGACGCCCAGCACCAGAATCGCCGCGATGACGATGTTGACGAAGATGCCCACCACGCCGCGGCGGCTCTTCGGCGGCTCACTGGCGGCGAGCAATTCAGCCGAGGGCGCGGCGGGCATCGTCGGCACCGACTGCTTCGGAGCCGAAGCCGGCGCCGGCGAATAGTCTTCAGGTTCCGGAGGAGGAAGCTCCGGCAGCGCGGGAGACGACGGCGCCGGGAGATCGAACATCGCGCGCGCGGTGGCGCCATCGAAGCTCGGCAGCGTCGGCGCGGGCGCGTTGTCACCCAGAAAGCCGCTGCTGCCGAACGGCTTCGCGACCTGCGTCTTCTCGTCACGCGCGGGCGGCGGCGGAGCTGGCGGTTCGGGAGGCGGTGGGCCGAAGTCGAAGGCCTGCGCAGCACTCGGCGGCGCCGCAGCCGCGGGTGCACCCAACGCGGCGAAGTCGAAGGCCGCGGGCGTCGCGGCGGGCGGCGGCGCGCCCGGAGACGTGAAGGCCGAGAAGTCGAACGCCGGCGCCTGCGTGGTGGGCGCTGACTGCGGGGCCATCGCCGAGAAGTCGAACGCAGGCGCTTGCGTGGTGGCCGCTGAAGAGGCGCTCGGCGGTGCGACGGCCGAAAAATCGAACGCGGCAGGCGCGGGTTTCGGAGGCGGCGGCGCAGCGGGGAATGGCGGTGGCGGCGGTGCGCTCCCGAGCGAGGGGACGTTCGGGGGAGCGAGCGTGCCGAAGTCGAACGAAGCGGGCGCCGGGGCGGCCGGCCGCTTGTTGCCGAGCTCCGGGTTGCGCGACGCTTCGACACCGAGCGCGAAGACCCCGGGCCTCGTGACTTCACCCGGAGGCGGCTCTTCTCTCGCCGCGGGCGCACCGAACCGCGCGAACGGGTCAGCGGGAGCGGGCGCCGAAGGCAACGCTTGAGACGGCGACGCTGGCTGAGCCATGTCACGGGTGACCCGGAAGGTGTGGCCGCACTTGTTACAGCGGACCTTCACTCCCTTATCGGTCACCTTCTCGTCAGGGATCTTGAACCTGGTCTGGCACTGCTCACATTTGACGATCATCGCGCTGAACGGCCGGCACTCTACAGCAACACCCGAAAAACGCGTGGTTGGCACAAAGCGTCATGGGTGGTACAGGCGCGCCCTGCCTCGTCCCCCAAGGAAGTCTTTCCATGAGTGAAGCCGAAGCCGCGCGCGAACCGAAGGTCATCAAGCGTTACACGAATCGTAAGCTCTACGACACGGTCGAGAGTCGCTACGTCACGCTCGATGAGATCGCCGAGATGGTGAAGCAGGGAGCGGAAGTCAAAATCATCGACAACCGCACCAAGGAAGACCTCACCAACGTCACGCTGGCGCAGATCGTCTTCGAAGAAGAGAAGAAGCAGAAGCAGATGCCGCTCTCGGTGCTGCGCGAGATCATTCGTCAGCCGGGCGAGCGCATCAACCAGTTCATCAACACCCAGGTGAACCCGCGCGTCGACGCGATCCGCGAGCAGACCACCACGCGCATCAACACCCTGCTCGGCCGTGACCCGAACGAAGACCTCTCGCCGGCCGCGCTCGCCGCGCAGTCGCAGAAGGTGTTCGAGACCTGGCAGGCGCGCGTCGACGAGCGCGTGAAGACCGCCGTCGAGAACGTCGTCGGCAACCTGCCCGCGCTCGGCCGCGACCTGTCGTCGCTGATGGCGCGCATCGACGCGCTCGAGGCGAAGCTCAAGGCGTTGGAAGACGCGCAGCCGGCTCCGAAGTCGAAGAAGAAGTAACCGTCAGCGGGCGCGCTCGATGCGCTCGGCGACATGTTGCAGCATCGTCGCGCCGCGACTCCACGGCGCGTGTTCCCAGATGGTCTTGCCGTGACTCTGCGCTTCGTCGATGGAGACGTTGAGCGCCACCGGCTCCGTCACCTGCTTCGGGAAATACTCGCGGAGCTTTCCCAGCACTTCGTCGGCGAGCTGCGTCTTGCGGTAGAGCGTCGGCACCAGTTGCGTCACGTGCAGCTTCTCGTGGCCGTATTCCTGCGCGACGCGCTTCACCGTGGCCACCAGCTCAGCGCAGCCATCGAGCGCGAGGTACGTGGTCGCGACGGGGATCACGACCTCCTGCGCCGCGAGCAGCACGTTGGTGGTCACCAGCCCGTATGACGGCGGCGCGTCGAACACGATGATGTCGTAGTGGCCGTCGATGACGCTCAGCTTGTCGGCGAGCAACCGATGACGGTTGGGATTCGACGCCGCGTGGGTGGGGAACTCGGCGAGCTCCTTCCATGAAGGAATCAGCCAGAGATTCTCGACCGCCGTGCCGCGCGTGACCTCATTCGGAGTCACGTCATCACGCGTGAGCAGATCGAACACCGTCGGCCCGCCATCGCGCACGTTCACGCCGAGCGTCTTCGCCGCGTGGCCCTGCGTATCGACGTCGATGAGGAGCACGCGTTGCTTGCGCTTCTGCGCGAAGAACGCCGCGGTGTTGACGGCCAGCGTGGTCTTCCCGACGCCGCCCTTCTCGTTGATGAACGCGATCTTCCGCGTCACTTCTTGCTCGAGAGGCTGTCGATCTTCGCTTCGAGCGAGCCCAGCAGTTTTTCCAAGTCGTCGATCTTCCCGCGCAGATTCTCGAGGTCGCCGGTCGACGGCAGGTTCATCGCCGAGAGCGCCGTGCGGATCGACTTGTCGAGCGTGCCCTTGGCCTGCAACCCGGAGGTCACCGCTTTCTGGATGCCGGCGACGAACTTCTCGTTCGACATCAGCTGCTGCACCAACTTGCCGACGCGCTCTTCGCCCGTGGCCACCAGCTTCTTCATCACCGGGTTGTCTTTCAGCATGGCCGACGATGCTGCGTTCCACCCCCTGCCATGTCAATGTGACTTTGTTGTGATCGAAGAACTGAACGACAAGCGCCTCATCGTCGTGACCGGCAAGGGAGGCGTGGGCAAGACCACCGTCGCCGCCGCGCTCGCACTGCAGAGCGCCAAAGAAGGCAAGCGCACGCTGGTGTGCGAAGTGAACACGCGCGAACGCATCAGCGGGCTCCTCGGCAAGCCGGAAACCGGGCCCAACGTCACCGCCATCGACGAGAACCTGTGGGCCGTCGACGTGCGGCCGCATGAAGCGATGCGCGAATACGCGCTGATGCTGCTGAAGTTCGAGAGCATCTACAACGCGGTCTTCGAGAATCGCGTCGTCCGCTATTTCCTACGCTTCATCCCCTCGCTGCAGGAGCTCGTGCTGCTGGGGAAGATTCTGTTTCACCTCAAGGAGAAACGCGCCGACGGGAGCTGGCGGTTCGATCGCATCATCATCGACGCGCCGGCGACCGGGCACGCGGTGACGTTCTTCTCGGTGCCGCAGGTGATCATCGACACGGTGCCGCCCGGCGCGATGAGCAGCGACGCGACGTGGATGCGCGACTACCTCATCGACCCGAAGATGACCGCGGTGGTGCTCGTCTCGCTGCCCGAGGAGATGCCGGTGAACGAGACGCTCGACCTGCACGCGTCGCTCACCACGAAGGTGAAGATGAAGCCGCAGTTGGTGGTGCTCAACGGGTTCATCGAACCGCGATTTTCTCCGGCCGACACCGAAGGCGTTTCGCCGGCGCTGCGTGACTTCGCCCGCGCGCACACCATTCGCGAGGAGATGTCGCGCGCGAGCTTCGAGAAGTTGAAGACGCTCGGGCTCCCGGTTCTGAAAGTGCCGCGGCTGCTGGTGAATGACTTCAATCGCAAGGCCATCGAGCAGATCGCCGCGACGCTGAACGGAGGCGCGCGATGAGCCCCATCCGCAAAGCGCTCGAGACCTGCGACGTGATTCTCACCGTCGGCTCCGGCGGCGTCGGCAAGACGACGACCGCGGCGGCGCTCGCGCTGCGCGCGGCGATGGAAGGCAAAGGCTCGCTGGTCTGCACCATCGACCCCGCGCGCCGGCTCGCGAACTCACTGGGCATCGACGCGCTCGGTAACGCCGAAACGCAGATTTCACCCCGGCTCTTCGAAGCCGCGGGGCTGCAACCCCGGGCGCCCATGCGCGCGATGATGCTCGACATGAAGCGCACGTGGGACGATCTGATCGCCCGCTACGCGCCGCCCGACAAGCGCGACAAGATCCTGAGCAATCGGTTCTACCAATCACTGTCAACCGCGCTGGCCGGCAGCCAGGAATACGTGGCGATGGAGAAGCTCTACGAGTTGCGCACGCACCGCGACTACCCGCTCATCGTTCTCGATACGCCGCCGACGGCGCACGCGCTCGACTTCCTCGATGCGCCGAATCGGTTGTTGGACTTCATGGACAATGACGCGGCCAAGTGGCTGCTCACGCCGGCGCTCGCCGCGGGCAAGTTCGGGCTCAAGCTCTTCAACCTCGGCGGCAGCTATGTCGCGAAGACCATCTTAATCCATTTGGACTTCGCACGCGCGTCGTGCCGCG
>JBEHYH010000135.1:0-13327 GCA_048498275.1 Myxococcota bacterium
CGCCCCACCTTCGATCCTGTCCTCACTTGCAGTCGTTCGCTGCGCTTCTGCGCCGCTTTCTACGCGTCGCTCGACACGGTGAACAGCCTGCTCAAGCGCGCGCGTGAAGAACTGCGCGTGCGTCGACACGCGAAACCGGCGCCGGTCATCGGTTCGCCCGCCGAGCGCGCGCTCGTCGAGAAGTTCATGGCCGCGTGGCAGCAGGCCGATCTCGAGGCCGTCGTCGCGCTGCTCACCGGCGACGTCTTCATGGCGATGCCGCCGATGCCGTTTCAATACGAGGGCGTCGACGCGGTGCGCACCTTCATCAGCCGGCTCTTCACGGGAGGGCGCCGCTACGAGCTCGTGCCGACGCGCGCGAACGGTCACCCCGCGTTCGGTGCGTACCTGCGCGCGCCCGACGGTTCACGTCCCGCGGTCGGGCTCCACGTGCTCGTGCTCTCGGGCGATCGCGTCTGCGAATTGCTGCGCTTCGAAGCGAACGTGTTCGAAGCGTTCGGCCTACCGCGCGCGCTGCCGAAGAGCTGAGGTCACTTCAGGCGCTCACGCGTTCTTCAAGGCGAAGGTCGTTCGACGAATCGGTCAGTGCTTCGCGCATTCCGACGGCTTGAAGTTCTCGTAGATGAAGTCGGCGAGCAGGCGGACGCGCGCTGGCACGTACTTCTGCGCAGGCATCACGAGGTGCACACCTCCGCCGGTGACGCGCCAGTCGGGCAACACCCGCTCGAAGCGCACGCCGTGCATGCGTGACTGCACGAAGAAGATCGGCAGCAGCCCGAGCCCGACGCCGTTGATGACGAGCCCCTGAATGAACGAGAGATCGTCAGCGGAGATCTGCCCGTGCACCGTCACCTCGCGCTCTTCGCCCGTCGTCGACTGCAACTTGAACCGCTGCTTCGACGCGCGCGAGCGGAAGAACACCACCTCGTGCTTCGCGAGGTCTTCGAGCTTCCTCGGCGCTCCGTGCTTGCGCAGGTACTCGGGGCTCGCGAACAGCCCGAGGTCTGACTGCGCGAGCCTCCGCGCGATGAGCGACGAATCGTCCAACTTGCCGGCGCGCAGCGCGAGGTCGACGCCCTCTTCGATCAGGTTCACGTGACGATTGGTGACGAGCAGCTCGACCTCGACGCTCGGGTGCTTCCTGGCGAAGGCGGCGACCACGCTCACCATCGGCGCGCCGTCATTGGGCACCGACAAGCGCACCCGGCCCGACACCTCGTCGGCGTTCTGCTGCAGCTCCGCCTGTGCTTCTTCGAGCGCCGCGCCGGCGGCCTTCGCGCGCGCGTAGAACGCCCTGCCCGCCTCGGTGAGCTCGAGCGCCCGCGTGGTGCGCTTGATGAGCTGCACGTTGAGCTCACGCTCCAGCGACGTCACCGAGCGGCTGGTCGTCGACTTCGGCACGCCGAGCGACTTCGCCGCCGCGGTAAAACTGCCCTGGTCGACCACCTTCAGGAAAACGGGGACTCGGCTCCAATCCATCATGGGTTGCATTTGTAACAACAAAGTGTTGGCCGATGCACCACTAGCTCAACAGCAGCAACCTCCTTACTTGTGCTCCCGTCGCAACAACCTCTCTCCTGGAGCACGCATCATGAAGATCTTCGCAACCCACCTTCCCCGTCTTCTGCTCGGCCTGATCTTCACCGTCTTCGGCGCGGCCGGCCTCTTTCACCTGATGCCGGAGCAGCCGTTGCCCGAGGGCATCGCCGGCACCTACGTGCAGGCGCTCGGGGGCACGTACCTCTTCACGCTGGTGAAGCTCACGGAGGTCGTCGCCGGCCTGATGCTGCTGTCGAACCGCCTGGTGGCGCTGGGCGCCGTGCTGCTCGCGCCCGTCGTGGTGAACATCTTCGCGTTCCACGCGCTGGTCGTGAAATCGGGCATCGGTCTGCCGATCGCCATCGTCGCGCTGCTCGGTGTGCTCGCGTGGCAGCACCGCGACGCGTACCGCCCGCTGTTCGCGATGAAGAAGACGAACTCGACGTCGCGCTCCGGCTCGCTCATCACCGCGTAAAACCCATTCCCGTTTTCGGGAATTCACCTCCCGAACACAGGAATTCGTGAAGCGGTGAAGCCGCTACCTTCTCGCGCATGACACGAAAAGTGCGGCTTCACGACGGAGTGATTGGAGTTCTGCTGCTGGCCACCGGCGCGCTGGGGACCTGGGTCGACCCGCGCTTCTGGTGGCTCGCTCCGGTGACCGGGCTCATCATGCTGCAGAGCTCGTTCACCGGCTTCTGCCCGGTGCACTTCACCATCAGCAAGGTCGTGAAGGACTAACCGAGGAACGCGCGAACCGCGGCCCTGGCGAGAACGTCGAGGCCCGGCAGCGTGAAGAGGGCGCCCGCGGGGAAGGCCTGCGGCGCCCACTTCTTCCAACTGAAGTCGTCGGTGTGCTCGGTGATCTTCCCGTCAACGACCTTCATCGTGGTGGACACCTCGTTGTGAACCGGCCGGCCCAGCACATGGTAGTCGGCCACCCAGTGCCCCTTCACCGCCGAGCCGTCTGCTGAATCGAGCGTGAACTTGATCTTCGCGTTCGGGTCGACCTTCGTGAGGCTGCGGAACATGTTCGCGGTGTCCTTCGCGTTGTCGAACGAGAAGATCGCGTCCTTGAACTTCACGTTCGGCGCGTAGAGCTTCTCCTGCGCGTCGACGTCCTTGCTCTCGAACGCCTTGTAGAACGCGCTCACCACGTCAGACGGCGATGCCACCGGCGCTGCGTTCACGCCCTTCGGCGCGCTCGTCTTCGCGACCCAACCCGCTGAAACCGGAGCCGCCGGAGCGCTCTTCGCGGCGGGGGCTGCGTCATTGGTGCGCGAAACCTGCGGAGCCGTAGCCGGGCCTGAGATCTTCATGGTGCGGAGTTCTCGCACGAAGACGTACCGGAGTTCTTCCCAATCATGAGATTCTCATTCCCAGATTCAGGAGATGAGATGACCGACTTCCAACTCTCGTGGGATGACCTCCGTGTGCTCGAGGCGCTGGACCGGCTCGGCGACGTGCGAAGCGCCGCGCGTGAAGTGCGCCTGTCGATGTCGACCTTCTACCGGCGCATCGCGACGATGGAAGCGGGCCTCGGCCGCGTGTGCATCAACCGGCGCGCTGACGACGCCACGCTGACGCCGTTCGGCAGCTCGCTCGCGCGCGTGGGCCGGCAGGTTCGTGGCGGGCTGACCGGCGTGTTCTCGCAACTCCGCGCGGAGGAGGAAGAGCTCGCGGGCGTGGTCAGCCTCACGACGGTGGAGTCGCTCGTGCCGCTCATCGAGCCGGCGTTGATCGCGCTCACCCATGCGAACCCGGGGCTGAGCATCGAGCTCCACCCCGGTGACAGCGGGCCGTCGGTGCGCCGCCGCGAGGTCGACGTCGCGCTCGCCGTCATGCAGCGCGCGCCCGAAGGGCTCTGGGGCCGCAAGGTCGGCGTGCTCGAGGCCGGCGTGTTCGGCACCGCCGCGAGCGTGAAGCACGGCAAGCGTTGGGTGCTGCGAACGACCAGCGAAGCGTCGTCTCCCGAATCGGCGTGGGAACGTGCGCACGTGACGGAAGCTCCGGCGTTTCGCGCGCCCTTTCACACGCTCGTCACCTTGTGCGTCGCCGGCGCCGGCCTGGGGATGATGCCGAGGCTCGTCGCGGAGCATTACGGGCTCAAGGAGGCCGTCGAACACCGTGCCTCGACGCGCGCCATGCATCGCCCGCTGTGGTGCCTGACGCACCCTGATCTCAAGAAGTCTCCACGCGTGCAGGCGCTCTTCGACGCGCTCACCGCGCGCTTCGCGGCCCCGCCAAACAACTGATCGCGTCACCACGATCATCGCCGCGGGGGTTGCGCGCTGATTGTTTCGATATATCTTTGAGCTATCTCGAACGAACGAGATAGCTCAATTGGAGAACCCACAATGCGAGACCCACATTCTGAAAACCCCTTCGATTCATTCCTCTTCGCGGCGAGGCACCGTGGCGGCGGCCGTCACGGCGGCGGCGAGCGCGGAGGCCCGTTTGGTCCCGGCGCTCCCGGCAACCCGTTCGGTGGCAACCCTTTCCGCGGCAACCCGTTCGACGGCTTCTTCCGCCGCGGCTCACGCGCGCGCCGCGGCGAAGTACGCGCGGCGATTCTGGTGCTGCTCGCCGAGCAGTCGCGCAACGGCTACCAGTTGATGCAGGAGATCGAGACGCGCAGTGAAGGCGCCTGGCGGCCGAGCCCCGGCTCGATGTACCCGGCGCTGCAGTTGCTCGAAGACGAAGGGCTCGTGCAGGTCAGCAACGACGCGAATGGCCGCGTGTTCTCGCTCACCGACGCGGGGAAGAAGGCGGCCACCGCCGCGCAGAAGGAGCCCGCGCCGTGGGAAGCAGCGATGGGCAGCGACCGCGAGTCGACCATCGAGTTCCACCAACTGGTGAAGCAGGTGACGCTGGCGGCGATGCAGGTCGCTCAGGCCGGCAGCGCCGCGCAGACCGCCGAAGCGCGCAAGATCCTCAAAGACGCGCGCAAGGCGCTCTACCGCCTGCTCGCTGAAGACGACGGCGACGACGAGTGAGTCACGCGAAGACGATCGTCACGCGCGTGTCGCTCTGCCGCGTGACGATCAACTTCTCCTTGAAGTACGTGCCGACGCCGCGCGCGAGGCCGACGTAGACGTCGATCATCTTCCGCTCCGACCGGTACTCGACGTCGAGCGTCTTCTCGTCGCGCCACGTGGTCGTGAAGCGCGGCGGCGCGGCGTTGGGCACCGAGCGCGTGATGGCCACGTGCACCGAGTCGAGCCCGAGAATCATCTCGCGCGCGTTCTTGAAGCGCTCCAGGTACGGCGCGTACATCTTCGGGGCCCACGTGCAGCACCAGTATTCGCCGAACGCGTCGTAGGCCTGTTCCGGCGTGAGGCCGGTCACTCTCACCGTCGCGACGACGAGCTGCGCGAAATGCGCGTCGGGGATGTCGACGATCGGCATGCGCAACACGGTGCTCTGTTGTTGCAGCCCGGCTTCTTTCACCACCCGCGCGGTCACTTCGTTGCCGTAGTTCGCGTCGAGCATCGCGAGGAGACAGCCACTGATTGTTGCTTTCACTGTTCTCAGTGATGACACCCTCGCCGGCGCGCCGCCCGCCCGCGGCGCTCTTGGTGCGACTTGAGACAACTGGCGCAAAATGCGGCCCGCTGTCACGATCGCAACCGTCGGGAACATCGAGGGGAACCACCCATGAGAATGCTGAGTGTGGCGGTGCTGGTGAGCAGTGCGGTGGCCGCGGCGCAGGATTGTACGAGCGACTCCGCGTGTGGAATGGGCAACTGGTGCCTCATCGGGCCGGGCTGCGATGGGCCTCCGCGAGGCACGTGCGTGCCCGACACCTTCGCGACCTCGGGCGACTACTGCGGCTGCGACGGCAGGCAGGTGAAGTGGCAGCGCTCGTCGAACGTGCCCTTCCCCCGGTGGCAGGAAGCCGACGCGTGCGGCTACGACGCGGGCGCTCCGCGTTCATGGCGCGATGAGAAATGGGCCGACGCGTTCGATGACGCCGGTCTGCGTCGCGCGCCGAAGTTGAGGGTCGCGGCGGTGCAGCCGAGCTCCACCATCGGTTGCGACGGTTCGACGGCGAAGCTCGCGCCGCCGGCTGGCCAGAGGTTCCCCGCGAGCTCGAAAGATCGCTTCGTGGTGTTCGGGTGCGAGGCGATGCCGACGTCGTCATGGAGCCCCACGAGCATCACCATCAAGGTCCCCACGAACGCGGAGAGCGGGTGTTTCGCGTTGGTCGAAGGCGATGAGCGCGCCCTTCGCCGGTACCGCGCGGCGTGTCTGCTCACCGCGAAAGGCAAGCGCGT
Source organism: Myxococcota bacterium (assembly GCA_048498275.1). Classification (GTDB taxonomy): domain Bacteria; phylum Myxococcota; class Myxococcia; order Myxococcales; family Myxococcaceae; genus Archangium_A. Next base: position 5,817 of record JBEHYH010000135.1, read on the forward strand.
GAAGTTCGCGGGCGACGAAGCCTTCAAGGAGCTCACGACGTGCCAGATGGCTGCGGGCGCGCCCATCAATCAGCTCGAGGTGCTGCACAAGCCGAAGCTGATGGTCTCCGCGTTCGGTGAACACGGCCTCGCCTCGTGGGACACGGAGAGTTCGCTGCTGTCCGAAGGTCAGGAACCGACGTCGATCGACTGGAACGCGCCGAACGCCGACGTGGTGAAGGTGAACGGCGAGCCGCAGCCGAACCAAGGCACGCGCACCCTGCCGCTGAAGAAGAAGGTGACGATCACGGCGACGAATCGCTGCGGCACCACCACGCGCACCATTCGAGGGAGCTCGACGCGATTGCCGTGGGCGCGCTCGACCATCGACCTCGAAGACGAGCCCGGTGGCGTGCGCGTGTTCATGCCGTACGCGACCGATCAAGATCGCAAACTCGGCATCTCCGTCGCGGGCAAGGCGTCTGCGCCGAAAGAGGTCGTGGTCCCCGCGGGGAGCACCAGCGTGGTGATCCCCGTCGCTCCACCGCCGATGCCCACATCCGCGAGCTCGACGCTACAGATCACCGGGCCCGGCGCGAGCTCACTGATTGCGGTCACCGTCACCGCGCAGCGCCCGCGCGGCTTCGCGGATCTTCACGTGCATCAGTTCGCCAACCTCGCGTTCGGAGGTGTCGGGCTCTACGGCGATGCGAACGCGGCGCCGGAGGCGGGGCTCAAAGACTGCACCGCTTCGCACGGCAGCAACGGCAAGAAGGACTACCTCAATCGCCTGATGCAGGACTCGGCGGGTCTGCGCGTCGAGCATCAGTACAGCACCGTCGGCTGGGGCACGTTCGAGGCCTGGCCCGACGCCACCGACTACACGCATCAACAGGTGCACGCGTTGCACCTGAAAGAAGCGTGGCGCGGCGGCTTGCGGCTGATGGTGATGCACGCGGTCGAGAACGGCACCGGCTGTGGCGTCGCGCGGCTGTACAGCGTGACCGGCACCAAGCTGAACTGTGACCCGACCGACTCGGTGAAACGGCAGCTCGCCGCCGCGCGCGCGTTCGCCGCCGCGAACAGCGACTGGTACCAGATCGTCACCACGCCCGGAGAGGCGCGCGACGCGATGGCGGGCAACAAGCTCGCGGTGGTGCTCGGCGTCGAGGTCGACTGGCTCCTGAAGTGTCAGAACTGGGGCGGGAGCAACTGCGGCAACGCGCAGGCCGACGAGCTCATCGCGTTCTTGAAAGCGCAGCAGGTCTCGCACGTGTTCCCCACGCACTTCGTGTCGAACGCGTTCGGCGGCTCCGCGATGATGAACCCGGTGACCGCGAGTCATGATGGCCGCAAAGAGGCGTGCTCGAAGCCCGGCTACAAGTTCTCGTATGGAGGCTTCGGGCCGACGTGCAACCCCGACGGGCTGACTCCGGTCGGCGACTACTTCGTGCGCAAGTTGATGGAGCAGAAGTTCATCATCGACATCGACCACGAGTCGCTCCACACGCGGCAGGCGATCGAGACCATCGCGACTGAACTCAAGTACCCGATGGTGTCTGGTCACTCGACGTTCTTCGATGTCTCCAACGGCTACATGCTCAGCGAGAACGTGCTGCGCCCCGAGACCGTCACGCACATCAAGACCTCGGGCGGCATGGTCGGGCTCGTCACCAATCAGGCGAACAGCAACGCGGAGATCAAACAGGTGAACGGCGCGCCGAAGCACGCGTGCGGCAAGTCGGTCGAGGATTTCGCGCAGGCGTATCGCTACGCGCTCCAGCACAACTTGAGCATCGGCTTCGGGAGCGACTTCAACGGCTTCAACGGCCAGCCTGGCGGGCGGCGCCCCGACAAGTGTCTCGGCGGCGGCAAGGGCCCGTCGTCAGACAAAGACCCGACGCTGGTCGTGTACCCGTTCATCGATGACGCCGGGGAGATCTTCGAGAACCCGCTCGTCGGCACGCATCGCTACGACGTGAACACCGACGGCCTCGCGCACATCGGCATGTACCCCGACTTCATCGAGGCGCTGCGCAAGCTGGGCTTCACGCGCGAAGAGCTGACGCCGTTGATGACCTCGGCCGACTCGTACATCCGCATCTGGGAAGGCATCGAGGCGCGCGGCTCGGTGGCCGCGTTGCCCACGAGCTCGAGCGCGGGCGCCAAGTAGCTGGAACGTTCGCGCGCGCCCGGGAGTTGAAGGCACGTGCTGCTGCTCCCGCTGATTCTCACTGCCTGGCCCGCGGATACTTCGGGGCTGCATCGCCTCGAACTGCCCGCGGAGCCGGTGAAGAAGCTTCGCGTGGTGATCGACGCGGGCCACGGCGCGCCCGGCAACGTCGGCAATCACGGCTGTCATTGTCAGGAGGAGCAGGCGCACACGCTGTTCGTGGCCGACTTCGTGGCGGCGGCGCTCGAGGCGACGGGCCGCTTCGAGGTGCTGCGCACGCGCATTGGAGACGCGACCCCGAAGTACCAGACGCGCATCGCCGCCGCGCAGCAGTGGAAGGCCGATGTCATCTTGAGTCTTCATTCCGACGCGCGCGGCGAGGCCTTCCCCGCGGAGCAGAGAGCTGGCGCCGTGTGTTGGCAGAACCCGAACGCGCCCGGCTTCGCGGTGTTGTGGAACGACGAAGGCGCGGCGCTGGCGGGTCGTGAAAAGTTGGGCCGCGCGGTGGGAGCGCGGCTGCGTGAAGCCGGGTTTCCCGCGTACTCCGGTGAAGACTATGGCGCGCTCTACCGGCGAGACGACGTGGAGCCCTCTGGGTGGATCGACACGCGCCCGATGAAACAGCGCGTGTACTTTCTGCGGGCCTCGACGATCCCCACCGTCATCATCGAGACGCACCACGCGCTCGACCCTGAAGAAGTGGCGCGGTGGTCGCAGGTGAAGACGCTCGACACGTTCGCGAGCGCGCTCGGCGCCGCGGTGCTCGACTTCGCCACGAAGTGATTCAGATGCGCGTGAAGTCGCGACGGAGCTGCGTCAGCGCCTGCGTCAGCAACGGGCTCGCCTGCTCGAAGCGAATGCCCATCTTCGATTCGTTCGCCCACATCACGCGGCCCAGCACCTCGATGGGCCCGGTGGTGTGCGGCACTTCCATCCGCAACGACACGAGCGCCATGGGAGGCAATGGGCGATGCGTCACCACGCCGATGCCCGATTCAGAGATGTCAGCGGCGCGATCATCGACGCGCAGCTCTTCGGTGATGACCTGCACGGGAAAGTCGGCGGGCACACGCGAGTAGCCGCGCGCCTGCGTGTAATGCATCGACTTCGACATGAAGAATTCGACGGTCATGCGAGCTCGGCCCCCTGCGAGGCGCGAACCATGCGCGTCTGACTTTTTTTCCGCAACTCGGTGTTGCGATTTTCAATCGGCTTGCAACACGACCGCTCGAACACTGTTTCGCGCGGTACTCAGTACGCCTGCAGCACGACCATCGAGCGCTGCTTGAGCGTGTACGAACCACCACTCACCGGCTCGGGTGCGTCGAGCCAGACGTTGTTCGACACGCGCTGCGCCTTGTTCTGCGAGACGAGCGTCTCCGGCAGATCGAAGTACGACTGCGTGTCGATCACGCGCTTCCACGTGCGGCCAGATGGCAGCGTGAAGGTGACGTCGCCGGCCTCGCCGTTGATGAGCACCGCGAGCTCCGGGCCGCGCGTCGCGTCGTAGAAGTGCATCATCAACTGCTTGCTGTTCCAGTCGACGGCGTCGGTGTTGGCCGGGCTCTTCCACGCGAACGGCGCGGCGGCTCCGTACTCGGTGGGCGCGAACGCGTATTGATGCGCCTTGCGGAAGGCGATCACGTTCTTCACGAAGTCGTGCATGCGGTTGCGCTCGTCGGAGGCCTGCCACACGCCCCAGTCCATCCAGTTGTAGGAGTTGTCGGCGCCGGTCGAATACGCGTTGTTGTTGCCGAGCTGCGTGCGCATCCACTCGTCGCCAGACCAGATGAGCGGCGTGCCCTGGCTCACCATCAGCGCGACGAACATGTTGCGCATCAACTGCCGCTTCTGGACTTCATCGTTCCAATTGCGGCTGCGGTTGTTGCTCTCGCCCGACTCGAGCTCACACCACGCCGAATTCGGGCTCGTGCAGCACACCGGGTTCAGCGGCCCGCACGCGTTCTGCTTCAGGTCGTAGCTGAACACGTCGTACATCGTGAAGCCGTCGTGCACGGTGACGAAGTTGATGCAGTTGTAGGGCTTGCGCGAATTCCACCGGTACCAGTCGGCGGAGCCGGTGAGAAAGAAGCCTCCGTCTTTCACTTCGGTGGAGTTCAGCTTCCAACCGTCGTTGTTCCAGAACGCGCGCCACCAATCGCGATACCGGCCATTCCATTCGCCCCACGCGGTGCCGGGCTTGTTGGTCGACGAGGGGAACAGCCCGATGCGCGTGCCGTAGCCGTTGGAGAGCACGTTGTTGTCGGGGCCGTTGAACGACTGATTCAGATCGTAACCACCGGCGGCCCACGGCTCCGCGATGAGGCGCGTGTTGTGTTCCTGCAGCACCGGGTCGTCGGCGATGTCCTGGAGCACCGTGTTCTTCGGGTCTTCCCACACGTAGTACTGGAGGTCGCGTTCACCGAGCACCGGCGCGAGGTCGAAGCGGAAGCCGTCGACGTGCATCTCCGTCACCCAGTAGCGGAGTGAATCGACGATGAGCTTGCGGAACGGCGTGTGATTGCAGCGCGTCTCGTTGCCGACGCCGGTGTTGTTCACGTAGCTCTGCTTGTCGTCGGTGAGCGCGTAGTACGCCGCGTTGTCGAAGCCGCGCAGGTTGTAGAGGCCGACGACTTCCTTCGGGTCGAGGTTCACCAGCGAGGTGGGCGTCGAGTTGTCGGGCACGAAGTCGTACGCGAGCCGCTCGCGCCAGAAGCCGCCCTCGCCCGTGTGGTTGTAGACGACGTCGAGGAACACCTCGATGTCCGCCTGGTGGAACTGGTCCACCATCCATTTGAATTCGTCGACGATCTCGTTCTGTTCCTTGCGCGCCGCGTACGTGTTCTCGGGGATGAAGAACGACAGCGTGGAGTAGCCCCAGTACCCGCCCTCGGCCGGCTTCTCGAACGGCGGCATGATGTGCACCGCAGTGATGCCGAGGTCTTTCAGGTACGCGACCTTCTCGCCGAGCCCGCGGAAGGTGCCGGGGTGTTCGACGCCCGACGCCGCGCTCGCGGTGAAGCCCTTGGGGTGGAGTTCGTAGATGATGCTGTCGTTCCACCTGTGGCCCGGCGCGTTCTCGTCCTGCCGGCGCGTGCGGTAGACCGTCTCGTTGTCGCTCCAGGTGTAGCGGCTCTGGATGACGACCGACTTGCTGGCGGCGGCGAACGTCGATTCAGCGCGCGCGGGGCCGGTGGCGAGGCTGCCCTTGCTCCAGTCGTGATCGCGGTGAATCGCCTTGCCGTACGGGTCCCACAGCAGCTTGTTGGGGTTGAAGCGGTTGCCGTCGACGTCGACGTCGGCCTTGAAACCCGTGACGCTGCCGGGCTTCCAATCAGGGTCGTACGGCCAGTTCGGGCCCCACGCGATGAAGCCGTAATACTGACCGATGCCGACGCCTTCGACGTGAACGCTCCACACGTTGCCGAAGCGCGTGAGCGGGAACTGCTTCGACGGCAGCACCGACTCGGGGTCGTCGAAGAGCAGCAATTCGATGCGTTCAGCGCGCTCGCTGTAGACGGCGAAGTTCACGCCTTTGTCGATGATGGTCGGCCCGAGAAAGTCGAGTCTCTCGAGCGCGGCTTGATCGATCGAAGGCGCTTTCGCGGCCGATTTGTACAGACGCGCGTTCGTCGTCGGGTTGCCGCACGAGACGAGCGCAAGGAGGAGCAGAGCAAACCGACGCACGCCCACTGCCTACCAGACTCGCGGGGCGATCGCTGTGACGCGGGGCAGCGTTCTCACCCGCCGATTCGTCGGCGCGTCGTATGAAGCCGCATGCGCAAGATCCTGCTGGGTGTGGCTGCGGTGGTGACGCTGTTGATTCTCGGCGTCGCGGGTTTGCTGGTCTCGACGTTCTCCGGGCTGGCGCAGGCCACGCCGCGCACCGAACTGCCCAACGGCGTAATCGGAGTCGCCGACGGCTACGTGCAGGTCTTCATCATCCCCATCGGTGACGACGGCGCCGCGCTCATCGACTGCGGGCAGGACCCCGAGGCGAAGCCGGTGCGCGAAGAGCTCGCGAAGTCGAAGCGCACCGTGAAGGCGATCTTCCTGACGCACGGGCACTCTGATCACATCGGCGGGTGCCGTGCGTTCAGCGGCGCGGAGATCTATTCGCTGAGCGCCGAGAAGCCGGTCGTGGAAGGTGAAACCGCCGCGCGCGGCCCGATGCCGCGCTTCGCGAAGAATGACCCCGCGAAGGCGCCCCGCGTGACGCGCACGTTGACCGACGGAGAGACGGTGACGATCGGCGAGACGACGGTGCGTGTCTTCGCGGTGCCCGGCCATACCGTGGGCAGCGCGGCGTATCTGTCGAAGGGCAATCTGTTCCTCGGCGACGCGGCGGCGGGTCAGGCTGACGGCAAGGTGCGCAACGCTCCGTGGTTCTTCAGCGACGACACCGCGCAGTCGCAACAGTCGCTGCGCGCCCTCGCGAAGACGGTCGCCGGCGAAGACGTGCAGGCGCTGGTGTTCGCGCATTCCGGGCCGCTGCGAGCCTTCGACGCGCTGAAGCAGTTCTGAAGGCTGCTCACTCGCCGAGCGGAGGTGCGACGTCTTCGAGTGAGCGCTGCTCGGCATCGACGCCAAAACGCCATGCGACGAGCGCGCCGATGAGCATGATGGCCGCAGACGCAACGTAGCCGAGTGAGAGCGGAGTCAGATCGTCGACCACGACCTCCGGGCGCCCGTTGATCACGACTTCGTGTGTCGCGGCGTCGACGATGGCCCCGAAGGCCGCGGCGCCGAGCGCTCCGAAGCCCTGCGCCAACGCGAAGATGATGGAGATCGCCTGACTGCGAATCTCGACGGGAAAAATCTCGCTCACCGTCAGGTACGCCGACGACGCGGCGGCCGACGCGAAGAAGAAGATCACGCACCACAGCGCGGTCTGCGTCGTCGCGGTGAGCAGACCGTGCGCGAACAACCACGCGCTGATCGCGAGCAGCACCGCCGAGAGCCCATACGTGAACGCGATCATGCGACGGCGCCCGATGGTGTCGAAGAAGCGGCCGAGCAGCAGCGCGCACAGCAGATTCCCAGAGGCGAACGGGAAGAAGTAGCTCGCGGTGCTGCTCGACGGCACGCCGAAGATCTTCTCGAGGATCAGCACGTACGTGAAGAAGATCGCGTTGTAGAGAAACGACTGCGTCACCAGCAGCGTGAGCCCGAGCGCGAACCGGCGGCGGTACTTGCCGACCAGCGCACGTGCGACTTCGCGCACGCTCGGAGGAGGCCTGAGGCTCAGCGTAACCGCCCGCTCCGGCGTTTCGAGCGTCACGCCCTGCGCGCGCAGCTCGGCTTCGATCGCGTCGACCGTCGCTTAAGCTTCTGCCTTAAATGCACGATGATAAACCTC
>JBEHYH010000136.1:0-13298 GCA_048498275.1 Myxococcota bacterium
TTGCCTCCCGCGTCGCGGAGCAACGTGCAACTGCCTTCGACGAACAGCACCCGGCCATCGCGCGTGCGGTGGCGCAGCTCGCCGCGCCATTCGCCTTGAGACAGCACCGCGTCGCTCACCACGTCGAACGTCGGGTGATCCGCGTCGTCGTAGAGCAGCTCGCGCACGTTGCGACCCAGCGCGTGCGACGCCGGCCAGCCGTAGCAACGCTCGGCGCCCTTGTTCCAGTAGAGGAGGTTGTGCCCGAGGTCGCGAACCAGAATGGCGTCTTGCGCGTGGTCGAGCAGCGTCGCTTGTTCGCGAAGCTGCTCCTCGGCTCGCTTGCGCAACGTGATGTCGCGAAAATGCACCGCGATGCCGCCCTGCGACGGGGTGACGCGCACGTCGAACCAGCCATCGAGCGGAGGGAAGAAGACCTCGAACGTGCCCGGCTTCAGGGTGTCGTAGGTCCGTCTGAACTCCGTCTCGACGATGCTGCCGATGGTGTCGGGGAACTCCTCCCACAGCACCGTGCCCAGCAGATCTTCACGGCGCATCAGTTGCGCGGCGGCGCGGTTGCAGTACGCGAACCGCCAGTTCGCATCGAGCGTGTAGAAGGCCTCGCCCATCCGGTCGAGCGTCTCCTGCAGATTGTCGGCGATGCCCAGCACGCGCCGCGTCTCCGTGACGTCGAGCAGGCACAGCGCGTGGCCTTCGGCGCCATGCGAGAGCCGCACCCGCAGCCAGCGGGGGCCGAACGGCACGAACCCTTCCGAATCATCGCGGGCAGCGATCGCGCTGGTCACCCAATCGGTGAGCGCCTTCGACGGCCCGGGGATCAGCGACTCCTGCATCACCCGGCCGGCCACGCCGGTCATCGTCACGCCCAGCAGCTCTTCAGCGCGCGCGGTCATGTCGATGACGGTGCGCTCCGTCGACAACAACACCAACCCCTCATCGAGCCCGGCGAGCGAGCTTTCCACCCAACCCCGCGCTCGCGGCACCGGTGCGGCGTGCGGTGCAGTCGCTTCGCGTGAATCCCCCATGTTCGACACCCTCCTCCTGCTCCAACTGATCTGGTCGTATTCCGTGCGAGTCGTGTTCGAAGACACCACACTTCGAGCGTGCCGGTCGATCAACAATCGCGCAGGCCCTCCCTGAACCAGCTACGAGATGGGAACACCATGAGCGACAAATCATTTTCCGCGGTCGATGTGCCCTCTCAGACGGGGCGGACATTCGTCATCACCGGTGGCAATTCGGGCATCGGCTTCGAGGCCGCGCGGGTGCTGGTGCAGCGTGGAGCGCGGGTGGTGCTCGCCTGCCGCGACGCGGGGAAGATGCGCGCCGCGGCCGATACGCTGCGCGCGCAGACGCCGGGCGCGCAGGTCGAAGAGCTCCAGCTCGACGTGAGCAGCCTCGCGTCGATCCGCAAAGCGGCGGCGGAGCTGCTGACGCGCTTCCCCAGAATCGACGTGCTCATCAACAACGCGGGCGTGATGGCGCTGCCGTTCGCGAAGAGTGAAGACGGGTTTGAACGTCAGTTCGCGACCAATCACCTCGGGCCGTTCGCGTTCACGGGGCTGGTGCTGCCCGCGTTGCGCGCCGCCGGTGGAGACGCGCGCGTCGTCACCACCAGCAGCCTGCTCCACAAACGCGGCGCGGTGGTGTTCGACGACCTCCCGCTCCCCGCGAAGTACGACGAGAACACCGCGTACAGCGCCTCGAAGCTCGAGAACGTGCTCTTCGGTTTCGAGCTCGATCGCCGGCTCAAGGCCGCGGGCGTGCCCATCAAGAGCATCGTCTGCCACCCCGGGTATTCAGCGACGAACCTCCAGGGCGCGGGCCCGGCGATGACCGGCTCGAAGTTCATGGGGTGGGTGATGAAGCTGGCGAACGCCGTCATCGCGCAGCCCGCCGAAATCGGAGCGCTCGGCACGCTCCGCGCCGCGACAGACCCTTCGCTCAAGGGTCAGGAATACGTCGGCTCGACCGGCCTGGGCGGCATGCGTGGCCCGCCGGAGCTGGGCGAAGTCAGCGACGCCGCGAAGAGCGAAGCCGACGCGAAGAAGCTCTGGGAGATCTCCGAGAAATTGTCGGGCGTGACCTTCAACTTCGCGGGGTGAATCGGGCTACACGCGCGTCATGTTCCTGACGCTCTCGATGACGGCGGCGCTCGCGCTGGGCGCCGAAGGCAAGTGGACTCCGCAGCAGGTTCTTCAACAGGGCCCGGCGTGGGTGAAACAACAGGGCTTTGCGCTGCCGCTCTCGAAGCTGTGGGACGAACGCGCGCAAGGCGGGCTGCTCGCGAATGCGGTGCAGCTCCCCGGCTGCAGTGGCTCGTTCGTCTCGAAAGACGGCCTGCTGATCACCAACCACCACTGCATCATGTCGATTCTGCAGGAGCACTCGACGCCGGAGCAGAACCTCGCGAAGGACGGCTTTCTCGCGCGCACGCCGGCCGATGAGAAACAGTCGAGGTCGTTTCGCGTGCTCGTGCCGCGGCGATTCCTCGACGTGACCCAGGACGTGCTCGACGCGCTGCCGAACGGCCCCGACGATCTCGAGCGCTACAAATCGGTGGAGAAGACGCAGAAGAGGCTCGTCGCCGATTGCGAGAAGCAGCCGAACACGCGCTGCACCTTCGCGGCGTTCGACGGCGGGCTGTTCTTCACGCTCACCGAGTTCACGGAATTGAGCGACGCGCGTCTCGTCTACGCACCGCCCTCGGCCATCGGTGATTTCGGAGGCGAGATCGACAACTGGATGTGGCCGCGTCACTCCGGCGACTTCGCGCTGATCCGCCTCTACCAGGCGGGCAAGCCGTACCAGCCGAAGTACTTCTTCCCGCTCTCGAACGACGGCGTGAAGGAGAACGACGCCGTCGCGGTGCTCGGCTACCCGGGCTCGACCTTCCGCGCGCAGCTCGCCGACGAGATGGCCGAGCGTCAGAGCCGTTGGTACCCGGCGGTGCGCGCGTTGATGGCCGACTGGCAGCGCATCATGGACGAAGAAGGCGCGAAGTCGCCGGCCGCGCTCGTCGCCAGCGCCGATGATCTCCGCGGCGTGTTGAACGTGAAGAAGAACGCCGAGGGCCAGCTCGCGGGCTTCAAGCGCGGCCGCATCATCGAGAAGCAGCGCGCGAAGGAAGAGAAGGTGAAGGCCTTCATCGCGAAGAAACCCGAGCTCGCGCCCGCGCTCGAGGCGTTCAAGGGACTGCAGGACCTCACCGCCGAACGCTCGGCGACGTGGGAGCGCGACTTCCTCCTCGACCTGACCGCGCGTGGCCCGCGCGCGCTGCAGTGGCCGCTGCTGCTGGTCCGGCGCAGTTGGGAATCGAAGCTCCCCGACCTGGAGCGCGAGCCCGGGTATCAGGACCGCGACATGGATCGTCTGCGCGAGAGGCACGAGCGAGATCAGAAACGGTACTCACCGCAGCTCGACCAGCGGCTGTTCGCGTCGTGGGTGAAGCGCGCGCTCGCGCTGCCCGCAGATCAACGCAGCCCCACCATCGACGCGGCGTTCAAAGACGCGAAAGACGACGCCGCCCTCGAGAAGAAACTCGCCGCGCTCTCCGCGAGCTCGAAGGTGTTCGACCTCGAGACGCGCAAGGCGATGTTCAACGAATCCATCGAGCAACTGAAGGCGCGCAAAGACGCGCTGATCGATCTCGGCCTCGCGCTCGATGCCGAACGCCGCGCGCTGCGTGATCGCCGCGACGCGTTCTCGGGCCGCGTGCTGAAGCTTCGCCCCGTGTGGCGTCGCGCGGTGATCGCCGCCGAGGGCAGACCGATCGCCCCCGACGCGAACTCGACGCTGCGCGTGAGCTTCGGCCGCGTGAAGGGCTATTCGCCGCAGGAGGCCGTGCTGATGACGCCGCACACCACGCTCGCGGGGGTGATGGCGAAAGACACCGGTGAAGAACCGTTCGCCGTGCCGCGGAAGATCCGCGATGCGTACGCGAAGGGTGGCGCTGAAAAAGTGCCCGTCGATTTCCTCGCAGACCTCGACACCACGGGAGGCAACTCCGGCAGCCCGGTGATCGATGCGAAAGGTCGTCTGGTGGGCGTCAACTTCGATCGCGTCTGGGAAAATGTGGCCAACGACTTTGGCTACAACCCCGACGTCGCGCGCAACGTGACGGCTGACGTGCGCTACCTGCTCTGGCTGCTCGACCACGTCGAAGGCGCGGCGGAGCTCTCGAAGGAGCTGACTGCCGCGCGCGGAAAATCAATCTTTGTCGGGCGTCGGCGCGTTCTGAATCTGGGAGATGGACTGCATGCCGATGCTCATCAACATCGACTGCATGAAGACCTTCTTGTCTTCTTCGCTCGAGCTGTCGAGGGCCGCCTGAATCACGGCCTTGCCGCTCGTACCCGTCGCGCCACCCGCGGCGACCGCTGAACCGAGCTTCGAGGCGAACACTCCAGACGCGCCCGACGTGCCCGCGGTCGGCTGCATGGAGATGGGTGAGTTCATCGATCCAATGGCGTTGATACCCATGTGCGACTCCTTGAAAGGTGAGAACTCCCAGAAGGTTGCTGTACTTACGCGCGCAAGACAACTCCCCCACCCCGGCCGTGAGCACCCCGGCGTTTCACCACCCGAGAAAAGCTGCACACCGCCCCGCTGAGCTGTGTTTCCCCCGCACACCCTCACCCGGAGCAGACAATGGGCTTTTTCGACAAGGCGAAGCACTTCATGGGCGGTCACGGCGTCAAGGTCGCGAACACGATCATCGAGAAGCAAGACCCGGCATTCGCGAAGATGCCGATCACCGACACCGTGGTGAAGGGCAAGTTCAACGTCACCGCCGACAAAGACTGCGAAGTGCTCTCGATGCGCGCGGCGTTCGTCGCCGAGTTCACGCACCCTGACGGCCGCGTCGAATCGACCGAGCTCGGCGCCGACGTGTTCCCCGATCAGCACACGTCGCGCAGCGACGACATGCTCAAGTACCCGTACACGCTGAAAGGCGGAGCGACGCAGGAGGACTTCTTCATCATCTCGATGAACAAGGACATCCCCACGGTGCTCAAGGAAAAGGGCTGGCCGCAGGAAAAAGCGCGCTTCTTCGTGAAGACCATGGTCGACGTGAAGGGTTCGCCGTTCGACCCCGAGACGAAGAACGAGATGAAGATCGCCTGATCACCCGATGGTGAAGACCTCGGCCGGCACCGCGACTCCCGCGAGCGCGTGCTGGCCGAGTGCTTTCAACGGAGCGCCCTGCAACTGCTGCGCGAACGCGGCGCTGATCACGAGCGGAACTCCGAGCGTCTTGCAGAGCCCTTCGAGCCGCGCCGATTCATTCACCGCCGAGCCGATGACGGTGAAGTCGAGCCGATCGCGCGCGCCGATGTTGCCGTACATGACGTCGCCGAGATGCAGCGCGATGCCCATGTCGAGCGGCTCTTCACTACGAGCGACACGTTCGTCGTTGAGCTTCGTTAGCGCGCGACGTGCGTCGTGAGCCGCGGCGAGCGCGCGACGGCACGGGTCTGACGCGTCACCCTTCTCGACCGGGAAGATCGCGAGCACCGCGTCACCGATGAACTTCAGAATTTCACCGCCGTTGGGCTCGATGGTGCCGGCGATCGCCTCGAAATATTGATCGAGCAACGCCACCATCTCGCGCGGTGACGTCTTGTCACTCAGCCGCGTGAAGCCGCGCATGTCGGAGTACCAGAGCGCGGCGCGGATCGTCTCACCGGTGCCGCGACGGAAGCCGCCGGCCAGCACGCGGCTCGCGGCGTTGCGGCCGAGGTACGTGCGCAGCAGGCCACCCATCGCCACGCGCGCCGAGTTGAGCTCGACCGACATCGCGAGCACCGGGGCCATCGTCTCGAGGGCCTCGAGCTGCGCTTCCGTGAAGCCGCCCTCTTCTTTCGTCGCGACCGAAATCGCGCCGAGCTTTCCGCTCGAGAAGCGCAGCGGGTACAGCACGTAGTCGGTGGCGCCGAGCGCGATGACGCGTGAGAGCGCGGGGAACCGCGCGAGCGCCTCGGGCAACCGGCAACGCAGCGGTTGCTTGTGCTGGTACACCCACTCGACCGGGCTCCCGCGGAACTCCGTCGAATCGAAGATGTCGTGCGGCAGCTCGCGGCTGCGCACCGGCTGGCCGTGAACCCATTCCATCTCGAGCGCGGCGACTTCAGGGTGCAAGGTCGGCACGCTGGTGCTCACGCGCACGAGCGGAACCCCGACCGCGACCACGGCTTCCGACAGTTCCTTGAGCAGGCCCGTCTGCGGGTTGCGCTCCAGGCGCTCGTCGGCCAGCACCCGCATCATCGCGGAGATGTATCGCTGGGCTTCGGAGGTCGGCATCAGAGGAGCAACCATAAGTCGGAGGGGGCCATGCACCACCGTCGTTCGGGCGTGAAGCGAAGAATGAAAAGATGAACGCCGTATGGCGGAGAAGTCATCTCTCGAACAGGCGCTGCGACGCTTCACGGGTGCTGGAATCAAGCCGACGTTGTGCGCGCTGCATGCGCTCGGGTCGAAGCCGGTCACGTCGTTGTTCGATGATGATCTGCGCACGGTGAACGCGGCTCCGTTGCCAGCGCTCTCGAACACGTGGACCCAGCTCTCGATTCAGCAGGCGAACGTGGCGCTCGCGGTGCGCCGACATCGCGCGCAGGCGTACGGTGACACGCGCGGGCAGCCGGCGAATCACCTGCGCGCGGCGAAGGCGCTGCTCGAGGAACTCGAGGCGCAACGCGCGTGGGCGAACTCCACGACGGTCGAGGTCGCCGACGCGCTCACGCTGCAGTTCCCCGAGAACGGGTACGCCGTGGGCGTCGGCATCGCGACGTTCGAAGAGCTGGTGCTGGTCGAGGGCCGCACGCACGCGCTGCTCGCGTTGTGGACCGACGAAGACTGAGCGCTACGGCACCGTCAACGAACGCCCGTCTGCGCCGAGGAAATCGAACGCCTGCGTCTGCGCCGCCTTCACCCGGTAGATGAGGTTGTGCGCGTTGTCGCCGTTCACCTGATCCGCCGGGAGGAAATCAGCGAGGTCGTAGAACGAGAAGCCGCGCACCGGAGTCGCCGAGTTCGTCACGTTCATCGTGTCGGGCAGACCGAACGCGTTCTTCAAGTCGAAGCTCGCGTCGTTGGGGATGGTGTCGTCGCCCTTCGTGTTCTGCTGGAGGATCGACATGTCGCCGCGCACGTGTGATGCCACGTTGATGGGGTCACCGGTCTCGAAGAACGGCTGGCCGCACGCCTTCACCAGCGAGAACGCGAGAAAGAACTCCGCGGAGTTCACCTCGATGTTGGTCTGCGCGTAGAGCAGGTAGCCGAGCGTGTCTGAGAGGTTCTTGCTGGTGATGAGGTTCGAGAGGCCTCCGCCGGGCACGTTGAGCACCGACGACGAGACGCGCTTCGAGAACGGCACGAAGTTCGACCCCATGATGCCGCCCAGCGAATTGCCGAAGAATCGCAGTCGGGGCGCGACGTCGGCGGTGCCGTCTCCATCGGCGTCGAGGTTGACCGCCATCTGCTCGACCTCGAGCAAATCGAACGTCATCTCGCGGAAGTTGTCGCGCAGCCCGGGCAGATCGTTGAGCGGGAAGATGTTGATGAACGACCCGCGCGTGCCATGGCTCGTGGCGTCGATGCCGACACAGCCCATGCCGCGCTTCGCGAGATCTTCGGCCCAATCGAGACAGAACGAATACTGATTGCCGTTGGGGATGTTCTGGCCGCCGATGCCGTGCTGACCGATCACCATCGGCCAACCACCCGCGGGCTTCGCGCCAGAGGGGAACGACGCGACGAACTTGATGGGCTTCACCGGAGCGAGCGCCGGGTTCGCGACCCATTCATCGTTGAAGCGGAACGCGGGCGCGTCGGCGGTGCCGGTGTCTTCGCGCAGATCGCGCGCGGCGAACTCTCCGATGACGACCCAACCGACGTGCGGCGCATTGCCGACGTACGTCGACACGCTCGGCCACCCCGCGGCGCCATTCTGGTACCGGCCGAGAGGAATGCCGCTCTGCACGCTCTGCGCGGGTACGGTGATCGCCGCCGGGTTCGCCGCGGTCCACTCGGCGAGCGCGTCGAACATCGCAGTCGTCGGCCCGGCCTTCTGCGGCACGAAATAGATGACGTCGGCCCGCGTGACGCCGAGCGCCGTCAGCGCGCCTTCGTCGATCGCATTGTTCTCGCTGAACGCGGTGCCCTGACCGAGCTCGACGCCCGCCGCGGTCTTCGGCCCGCGCAACACCACCAGCAGCCCTTCTTTGCCTTCAGGCAACGGAACCGCCGGGCGCGTCGCGAGAAATTCAGGCCACCCGTCGGCGAAATCGAAGCCGTGCGCCGCGAGAATTTCACTCGGGTGTTCGACGGCGACATCGCGCTCCAGCACGCGCCAACCGCCGTCGTCTTTCACCAGCCGCGCGACGTGACCGTGGAGCGACGCCGCGTCCAACTTCTCGCTCGCGGGGATCAGCGTCGACCCGAAATTGCCAAGCGCGTGCACTTCCAACTTCGCCTGCCGCGCGACGAGATTGAAATACGCCGTCGTCTGCGTGGTCGTCTTTTCCGCGGGGAAGAACGGCTTGAACCAGTTCTTGCGGAACGTCACCACGCCATCGACGAGGAACCGCTCATCGGGGAACGGGTTGTCGAGCGACTGCGCGTCGGTGCTCCAGAGAAAATGCGGAG
This sequence comes from Myxococcota bacterium, assembly GCA_048498275.1. GTDB lineage: Bacteria > Myxococcota > Myxococcia > Myxococcales > Myxococcaceae > Archangium_A. Next base: position 8,647 of record JBEHYH010000136.1, read on the forward strand.
GTTCGGGCTCGTTCGACTTCAGAGGCGCACACGCGAGCAGCAGCAACAACGGCAACAAACGACGCATGGTTCGGCAGCGTAGCCGACGACTACGGGACGTAGAGCCCCACCTGCACGAAGGCGCCGAAGCTCGATGCCCCGTACTCGCTGCGCATGCCGCGCGTCGTCACCGCCTGCTGCCACGCGACCGAGTTCGTCAGCACGTCGTTCGTGGTGAGCTGCGAGTTCACGACCGGAGGCTTGCCGATGGGCACATAGAGACCTCCGCGGATGAGCACGTTCTGGGTGATCGAATACTCGACGTTGGGGATCACCATCGCGCTCGGGTCACTCAGGTTCGCGAGCACGGAAAGCGAGGCGGTGAGCGCATCGGTCGCCAGAAAGTTCGCCGCGAACGCCGCCTGATGTTTGCCGGCTCCGAACACCTCGCCACGCACCACGCGCGCTGACGAGAGGATCTCCGCGTAGCGGGCGGGGTTCGCCGAGCCGTAACCGTTGTACGAATACTCGAGCATCAAGATGACCTTCTCGTGGGGCCGCGCTTCGGCCCCGATGACTCCGCGAAAGAAGTGTTCGCCGATGGTCACCGGCCCGCCGCCGAGCCCGTTGAGTTGAATCGTGTACGCCCCTTCTGCGTGAACGCCGATGGGCCCGAGGTCACCGACCAGATCCGCGCCGAAGACGAGGTCCTTCACGTACTTGCCGGCAGACAGCGACCAGTCCCACCCTTTGGTGTTCGTCTGAAAGCGCGCGACGCCGCCCTGATCTTCGAGCTTGAGCTGCGGCAGGTAGAGCAGGTCGAGCTGCGTGACATCACCGAGCGCGACGGCGAGACGAACCGCGTCGAACCCGCGCCGCACCTCGCGATCGATGACCGTGGGGGGGAACGGCGAGAGCACATCGGTCGGGTTCCAGAGCCGGCCGGTGCCCCACGAGAGAATCTGCCGCCCCACGGTGAGATCACCGAACGGCAACGCGATCTTCACCGCGAGACGGTCGAGATTGTGACTCACGCTCCACTGATTGCTCTGACCCAGCGTGCCGGAGAGCTCGACGAGCCGGCGTTGCGCGCCGGTGTTCGTACCACCGACCGTGCTGCTCAAACCGCCGAGCAGCAACGGGTCTGACGCGAGCGCGAGTTGCACCTGCCACGCCGCCTCGAGCTCGAACTTGTCGGAGATGCGGAACCGCGACGACACCCGCGCGATGTGCGCGTTCAAGAACCCGCCATCGGGGATCGCGATGGGGTTGGTGTTCGTCGCTTCGGCGGCCAGCTTCGCCTGCAGACGCGAGAGCTCGACGACCTTCCCGTTCAACACCACGCCTTGAAGGAGCGATTTGTAGAAGCCGCTGACCTCCAGCACCGCGCCGGTCTTCTCGTCGCGCGCCACTTCTGCTCCGAACGCGAACGTCGGGAGCAGCAGCGCGAGCGCGTTAAGCGTGCGGCTCACTGGCGATCACCTGACCGTCGATGAGCTTCACCACCCGGTCGGCGCGCGAGAGCACCATCGGGTCATGCGTCGAGAAGATGAAGGTGATGCCGCGCTCACGATTCAGCTCGCGCATCAGATCCATCAGCGCGGCGCCGGTCGCCTGATCGAGGTTCGCGGTCGGCTCGTCGGCGAGAATCACCGCGGGCTTCGAAACGATCGCGCGCGCGACGGCGACACGTTGCTGCTGACCGCCTGACATCTTGAGCGGTTTCGAATCGAGATGCGCTCCGAGGCCGATGCGATCGAACACTTCTTTCACGCGCTGACGGCGATCGGCCGGTGCGACGCCTTGCAGCTCGAGCACGTACGCCGCGTTCTCGGCCGCCGTCAGCACCGGCACCAGGTTGTACGCCTGGAAAACGAAACCGATCTTGTCGCGACGCAGATCAGAAAGTTCCGCGCGTGAAAGACCCGACAGCGCTTTGCCATCGACGCGAATCTCTCCAGAACTCACCTGATCGAGCCCGCCGATCAAATTGAGCAGCGTCGTCTTTCCCGAACCGCTCGGCCCCGACAGCGCCATGAACTCGCCCTGCTCCACCTTGAGCGACACGCCGCGGAGCGCTGGCGCCGGCAACTGACCCTTCTCTTCGTACACGCGTGACACGTTCTCGACTTCGACGACGATGGCCATGTGCGGCTTCCTTTCAGGTGCGACGCAGCGCTTCGGCGGGCTGCAAGCGCGTGATGCGCGACGCCGGGTACAGCCCGACAATCAACGCCATGAGGTAGACGAAGCTCCCGGCCTTCGCGATGTCGGCCCAACTGAAGCGCGTGCGGAGCATTCGCGACAACGTGACGCCTTCCATCTCCAGCGACTCACCGCCGCCGAGCGAAATGCCGTGCGTCGAGAAGTACCAACTGAGCAGCCCACCGACGGCGCCGCCGATGAGCACGCTGAGCGTCCCGATCCAGAACGACTCCGCGAGCACCACGCGCACGATGCGCGACGGGCGCGTGCCGAGCGACATGAGCACGCCGAACTCGCGCGTGCGCTCGAGCACCGACATCAACATGGTGTTCAACACGCCGAGGCCGACCAGCAGGTAGACGAAGATCGCCATCGCGATGACGACGTTGTTGGTCAGCGCGTCCATGCGCTTCAGAATCGGCAGCAGCTCGCCCCAGGTCTGCACGTCGTACCCGGCGCCGAGCTGCTTCTTCAGACTCGCCGACACCGCATCGGCGTCATTCGGCTCGCTCAACTGAACCACCAACTGATGCGAACCGTGTTCGATGCCGAGCAGCGCGCGCGCCGCGTCTTGCGAGACGTAGACCTGACGCTGACCGATGGTCGGAGAGATCGAATGGAAGATGCCGCGCACGCGAAACAGGTCTGCGCCCATTTCGCCGTCGGCGCGCGAGACCATGAGGCGCAGCTTCGAACCGAGTTTGAGCCCGAGGCGCTCCGCGAGCTTGTCGCCGACCACGATGCCCTTCGCATCGGCCGGCAGCTCGCCGTCTTTCAGCGTCTTCAAGTGCGCCGACAACAACGGCTCCTGCGACCATTCCACGCCGAACACCTGAACGGGGTCATTCCCGCGAGCCGACGTCGCGAGCCCGCGAGCGAGAACGCGAGTCCCCGCTTCAGCGCCGGGAGGCAGTTGCAGTGACTTGCGCCACTCGACATCACCCGGCATCACCTTCTCGACGTCGTGCTTGGGTCGAAAACCATCAGCGACCACTTCGACGTGCCCGAGGCCACCGTTGTCGAGCTGGTTCTTCGCCTCGCCCATCATTCCGCCCATCAGGCCGGAATAGAAGATGACGAGCAGCAGACCGACTCCGCTGGCCGACATGCTGATCAGCGTGCGGCGCTTGTTGCGCCAGATGTTGCGCCACGCGAGTGAAAGTGAGCCGCTCATGTGTGCCTCAACGCTTCGACGGGGTTGAGCCGCGCGGCGCGAATCGCGGGGAAGATGGCGCCCAACATCGCCGTGATGAGCGCCGTGATGCCCGCGCTTTTCAGCGAGCCCCATTCGACACCGAGCGTGATCTTGCTCGGCATGCGCACGCCCATCATGTCGCCCTTCACCATCTTCGTGAGGTCGACGTCCCCGATGCCGTAGATGATCGCGCTCGCCAACGCGACGCCGAGCACGAAGCCGATCACCGCCTGCCAGAGCGATTCGGTGAGCACCATGCCCAGCACCCGGCCGGGGCGCGTGCCGACCGACATCAGCACTCCGAATTCGCGCGTGCGTTCGAACACCGACATCGTCATCGCGTTGAACACGCCGAGGCCGACGATGAGGAAGATGATGAAGTCGGTCGCGCTCTGACTGCTGCGCTTGGCGTCCATCGACGCCTTCATCTCCGGCAACATCTCGCTCCACGAGAGCGCTTCGAGCGTCGACAGGTCCAACGCCGAACGCGCGACGTTCACTTCAGGCGACACATCTTCGCGATCGACCGGCAGCCGCACGACGATCTGATGCACGCCATCGCCGAGGCCGAAGAACTCCTGCGCGCTCGCGATCGGCAGCACGACCGATGACGCGTCCATCTCGCTGCTGCTCGAAGTGAACGTACCGCTCACCGTGTAGCGATCGTTCGCGACCGAACCATCTGTCGCCTGGCTCACGAGCACGAGCTCGCTGCCGGGCTTCAACGCGAGCTCAACCGCGAGATCTTTGCCGACGAGAATGTCGTGCGCGTCCTTCGGCTCCGCGCCGCTCGACAGTGAATACAGCCCGCTCCCGAGCTCCACGCCCAACACCGAAACCGGAGCCGACTTTTCACCCGCGCCCGCGAGGCCCGCACCGATGACGCGCCGTTCAGCCTTCGCACCGGGCAGCGCGCTCAGCACCTTCGCTTCGACCTGCATCGGCTCGCGCACCACCGTCGTCAGCGAAGGCGCCTCCTGATACCCGCGGCCATGCACCTGCAGATGACCGACGAGCCCGCGCGTCACGTCGGCGACGAGGTAGCGGTACGTCGACTCGCGGTAGCTGTAGAGCCCGACGATGCCGCCGACGCCGAGCGCGAGCGCCGACATGGTGATGAGTGAGCGCCGTGCGTTCCTCCACACGTTGCGCCACGCCATGGAGATGAGCATGAATCAGTCCCTCCCCGACTGCAGGCGGCGGAGGCTGAACGTGTCATCGGGCACGTCGCCGTCGAACTCGATCGATTCGTAGGTGATGCTCGTCTGCTTGC